>CAYGCV010000001.1:0-42694 GCA_964348425.1 uncultured Vicinamibacteraceae bacterium
AGTTCTCGCCTATGATTGTCGCACCGATTTTCTACGGCGCAGACTCCTAGCGGCTGGCCAGGTCGCGCTCGGCCTGCTCGCGGATGTAGTGGCGTAGCGCGGTGAGCTGCTGGTCGGTCAGCTCGGGGTAGGCGGGCATGCCCCGCGCGTTGCGGCCGTCGCGGAGGACGCGGGCGAACGCCGCCGCCGACAGCACGGCGCCCGAGGCGCGCAGGTCGGGCGCCATGCCGGACGACATGGCGCCGCGCCCGTGGCACGAGCTGCAGACGCCGCCGTACTCCCGCGCGCCCTGCTGGGCCAGGCCGGCGTCCACCTCGAAGAAGGCCGCCTCGACCGGCACCGGGACGCGCGGCGGGGGAGACGCGGGCAGCTCGGCGCCGCCGTCCAGCGCGAAGGCGATCAGGCGCCGCGGGTGCACGCCGTACGACCAGCCGTGCGCGGCTTCGCTCGGGCCGCCGACGCCGGCCATGGCGCCGCCCCAGCCGACCAGCAGGGCCACGTACTGGCGGCCGTCGACCGCGTAGGTGATGGGCGGCGCGGAGATGCCCGAGCCGACGTGGAAGCGCCACAGCTCGGCGCCGCTCGCCGCGTCGTGGGCGACCAGGTTGCCGTCGGCGCGTCCCTGGAACACCAGGTTGCCCGCCGTCGTGAGCGTCCCGGCGTTCCACATGCCTTCGAGCGGGACCTCCCACACCTGCTGCCGGCGCACGGGATCCCAGGCCTGCAGCGACCCGATCACGTCGTCCTCGCGCGAGGAGCCGAGGCGGCGCGTGGAGACCCCCGTGTCGGACCTGCCGACCGGCGAGCGCCAGCCGTCGATGTCGATGCCCTCGTCCGTGAACCGGTACGAGAGGTGGATGGTCGGGATGTACGCGAGGCCGGTCTGCGGGTTGTACGACATCGCGTGCCAACTGTGGCCGCCGATGGGTCCCGGCGAGATCAGGGCAGGAGCGGTCTCGTAGCGCGCGCCGGGCACCTCGACGGGCCGGCCCGTGGCCGTGTCGACGGCGCTCGCCCAGGTGACCTCGGTGAACGGCTCGGCCGAGATCAGCCGCCCGTCGGCGCGGTCGATCACGTAGAAGAAGCCGTTCTTGGGCGCATGCATCAGCGCCTTCACCGGCCGGTCGTCGATCGTGAGATCGGCCAGCACGATGTCCATGTTCGAGTTGTAGTCCCAGGTCTCGCCCGGCGTCGTCTGGTAGTGCCAGCGGTACTCGCCGGTGTCCGCGTCGAGCGCCACGACGGAGCACAGGAACAGGTTGTCGCCGCCGCCCGGGCTGCGGATCTTCCGGTTCCACGGCGACCCGTTGCCGGTGCCGATGTAGACGGCGTCGAACTCGGGATCGTAGGTGAAGCCGTGCCAGGCGTTGCCGCCGCCGCCGAACTCCCACCACTCGCCCGTCCAGGTCTCGGCCGCCATGGCCATCGCCTCGTTCTCGAACCCGTCCGCGGGATTGCCCGGCACAATGTGGAAGCGCCACGCCTGCGCGCCGGTCTCGGCGTCGTACGCCGTGACGTAGCCGCGGGCGGCGCCGTTCTCGGTGCCGCCGTTGCCGACCAGCACCTTGCCCTTGAACACCTTGGGCGCGCCGGTGATGTAGAAGGGCGCGTCGGCGTCGATGGTCGTGGTGCTCCACAGCTCGCGTCCGGTCCCGGCGTCGATGGCGTTCAGCCGCCCGTCCCACGTGGCGACGTACACCTTGCCCTTCCAGAACGCGATGCCCCGGCTGTGGTCCCAGCCCACCCGCAGGCGGCGGCTGGCGTGCCCGGCGACGTCGGGGTCGTACTCCCAGAGCAGGGCGCCGGTCGCCGCGTCCACGGCGCGCACGACGTTCATGCTGCGGACGAAGTACATGACGCCGTCCACGACCAGCGGGGTCGAAACCAGGCCGCGGTCGCCCGGCAGATCGACGTACCAGTCCACCGCGAGGCGGCCGACGGTGGCGGTGTCTATCCGGGTGAGCGGGCTGAAGCGCTGCTCGCTGTAGGTGCGGCCGAACGCGAGCCAGTCGTTGCCCGGGGATTCGGCGGCGAGCGCGGCGTCGTCAACCAGCCGCGGGGGCGCCTGCTGCGCGAACGGGAGCAACGGCAACGAAGCGAGCGTCGCGAGGGCAAGGCCGGCGGCGAGGCCGGCGCAGCGTTTCGTGGCTACCATGTCCCACCTCCGGACCGTGCCGGGAGCCAGCCCCCAGGAACGGGCGCGGGACCCCGACCCCATTGGTCGAGCGGCAAGCCGGAGCCGCGGGCAACGAGCGGGTCAGTCGTGAATGGTGATCGGGACCGACGCGGCCATCTGGCCCCACTCGAACCCGAACATGTCGCTCGTCACCGACAGCGTCAACTGGTCGGCGGGCGGGTCGAGGTCCTCCACGTCCATCGCGACGTGCGCGACGTCTTGGCTCGCGTCGTACTGCGTGCCCCACTGGCCGGTCTGGCTGTTGACGATCAGGTGGAACTCGTCGCCCATGTGCGCGGCCCAGAGCGTGTACTCGCCGGCCGGGATGTGGGCGTCGCGAATCATCAGGTCCTTGTCGGTGACGAGCGTGGTCGCCTCGTCGGCGCCCAGCCGCCACACCATGCTGCCCATCGGCTCGACGCTCTCGCCGACCACCCGCTCTCTCAGGTACGGCCGGCCGTAGCTGATGGAGATGTTGGCGTCGTCGACCATCCAGTCGACCTGGACGTGCGGGCTGCCGGCCTGGCCGGGGTGGACCTCCATGGCCTTGCCGCCGCCCAGCATCTCGGGCGTCGAGGTGGGCGCGGCCGCCGCCTCGGGTTCTGGTTCGGGCATCGGTTCGGGGGCCGCTTCCTCGGCGGTATCCCCGCCGCACGCGACGGCGAAGGCGCACGTGAAGAGCAGTACGGAGAACAGGGGATGCTTGCGGATCATTGGAAAACTCCTGGGTGCGTTGCCGGAATCGTTGTGAAGTCCTGCACTTGCGAGGAAATATAGCATGCGCAGGCTGCAGGCTAATGGCCCTGCGCCGCGCGCGCGGCCGCGGCGCGCGCCTGGGCGATGCAGTCGGGCAGCCCCACGCCGCCGAAGGCGGCGCCGATCAACTGCAGTCCCGGCAGTCGGCCGAGCCGGGCCTCGATCGCGGCCAGGCGCGCCAGGTGGCCTACCTCGTGCTGGGGGTTGAGCCGCGGCCAGCGGTAGACGCGAGCGACGACGGGCGCGCCCCGCACGCCCAGCAGCTTGCCGAAGTCCCGGTGGACGCAGTCGATCAGGTCGGCATTCGCGCGCGCCAGCACGGCGCCGTCGCGGGCGCCGCCCAGGAAGCCCCGCAGCAGCACGTGGCCGGACGGCGCGCGGTGCGGCCACTTCGAGGAAACCCACGTGGCCGCCATCAGCGACACCCCGCGCTCGACGCGCGGGACGACGAACCCCGTGCCGCGGAGCGCGTGGCCGACGTCCGGGCGGGCGTAGCCCAGCGCCACGGTGGCGGTCGACGTGTAGGAGATGCCGCCGCAGAGCGCCCCCAGGTCGGCGTCGAGGGGGCGCACCAGATCGGCCGCGGCGTACGCCGGCACGGCCAGGACGACCTGGCGCGCGGAGACCGGCTCGCCGCTGGTCAGCTCGAGCCGGTACGGGCCCGGGCCGGCGAGGCGCGCCACGCCGACGCCGGTCCGGACCGCGGCGGGGTCCAGCGTGCGGGCGAGGGCCGCCACCAGCTCCCCGATGCCGCTCGGCAGCGACCGGAACAGGCCGTGCGCCGGCCGCCCGTCCCGCAGCGAGCCGAGGCCCCGGATGATGCTGCCGTGACGCGCTTCCGCCTCGAGCAGCCGCGGGAACAGCGCGCGCACGGACAGGCGGTCGACGTCGCCGGCGTGGATGCCTGCCAGCAGGGGCTCGGCGATGTAGTCGACCACCTCGCGGCCGAAGCGGCGGCCGAAGAACGACGCGATCGACTCGTCGTCCCCGTCGCCCGCCGGCCGGCCGGGAACCAGGCGCTCCAGGGCCATGCGCAGCCGGCCGCGCGCCGAGAGCAGCCCGCTCGTCACCAGCGGCAGCAGCCGGGTGGGGACGCCCAGCACCGAGGCGTCCGGCAACGCGTGGAGCCGGCCGGCGCGCAGCACGAAGGCGGTGCGGGGCTCACGGGTCGGGACGAGGCGCCCGGCCAGCCCCAGCTCGCTGCACAGCTCGATCGCGGCCGGCTTCTGCACCAGCAGGGCGTCCGGGCCGCCGTCGATCGTGAAGCCGTCGATCTGCTCCGTGCGGATGACGCCGCCGAGGCGGGACGATCGCTCGAGCAGCACGTGCGGCACGCGGCGCGCCCGCAGCTCGTAGGCCGCGGCCAGGCCGCTGATGCCCCCTCCCACGACCGCCACGTCGACGTGTGTGTCAGGCACTGCGGGCGTGGACGAACTGCGCCAGCGCCTGGACGTGCTCGACCGGCGTCTCCGGCAGGATGCCGTGCCCGAGGTTGAAGATGTGCCCGGGACGGCCCGCTGCCTGCCGGAGGACGCGGTCGGCGCCCGCCAGCAGGCGGTCGATCGGTCCCAGCAGCAGCGTCGGGTCGAGGTTGCCCTGCACCGCCTTGTCCGCGCCGATCCGTTCCCACGCCTCGTCGAGCGGAATGCGCCAGTCCACGCCGACCACGTCGCCGCCGGCCTCGGCCATCGCCTCGAGCAGGGTGGCGGTGCCGGTCCCGAAGTGGATGACCGGCACGCCGGTTGCCTGCACCGCGCGCAGGATGCGCGTGGTGTGGGGCCGAGCGAACTCGTGATAGTCGCGCGCGCACAGGGCGCCCACCCACGAGTCGAACAACTGGACGGCCTGCACGCCGGCTTCGACCTGGGCCAGCAGGTACTCGCTGACGACCGTGGCCAGGGTGTCGCACAGGTCGTGCCAGACGGCCGGCTCGCCGTACATCAGCGCCTTCGTGCGGGTGTAGCTGCGCGATGCGCCGCCTTCCACCGCGTAGGAGGCGAGGGTGAAGGGCGCTCCGGCAAAGCCGATGAGCGGCACGCGTCCGTCCAGCTCGTGCCGCACGAGGCGGATCGTGGCCAGCACGTGCGGCAGCGCCTCCCGCGGGTCGCAGCGGCGGAGCCGGCTCACGTCTTCGGCCGCACGGACGGGGCGCTCGATGACGGGGCCCTCGTTCTTGACGAAATCGAACGGGATGCCCATCGGCTCGAGCGGCAGCAGGAGGTCCGAGAAGAGGATGGCCGCGTCGACCTCGATCCGCTCGACCGGTTGCAGCGTCACCTCGGCGGCCAGATCCGGGCGCCGGCAGATGTCCAGCAGGGTGTGGCGGGCCCTGATGGCCCGGTACTCCGCCATGTAGCGGCCGGCCTGCCGCATGAACCAGACCGGCGTGACATCGACCGGCTCCCGGCGGCAGGCCCGCAGGAAGTTGTCGTTCACGCTTGGTATGGTACTACTCTGTTCCGATGCCATACCTGCGGTTCTCGCGCAACCGGCGCGGCTACGAGCACACCTACGTCCTCCATACGTTCCGTCGCGAGGGGGAGTCCAAGCCGCGCCTCCTGTACTGGTTCCGGACGCCGCCCGGCGTCAGGGTCGGCCGCCATCCGCTCGACGAGCAGGCCATCCGTGCGATCGAGGAGAACCACCCGAGCCTCGCGTTCGATTGGGGCCGCATGCTCAAGGTGCAGCCGCCGCCCGCGCCGGATGCCGAGCGCCGCGGGAAGCCGCAGCGGACCGCGCGGCCGGGCCGCGGCGCCGGTTCGGGGCGGGCGGCCCGGCCGTCGGCCGCGGGCGGCGGCCAGCCGCGCCCGCGCCGCGGGCAGCAGGGCGAGCCGCCGCCGCCCGAGCCGGAACCGATGCCCGGGGAGCCGGAGCCGATGCCCGAGTTCGAGGCGGACGAGCCGGCTCCGGCGTGGCGCCATCCGGTGGTGGCGCTGATGGGCGACGAGATGCTCGAGCGGCTGCGGGCGCGCTACGCGGAAATCAAGGTCCGGATTGCCGAGAAGCGGATCGACCCGGACGCGCGCGACGCGCTGCGGACGCGGGCCGAGACGCTCAACCCCGACGGCTGGGCCACGACGGAGGACGCCGTGCGGGGCATCGAGCGGTTCGAGGTCGAGGCCGAGGCCATCAGGGGCAGCCTCGGCCGGCGCCGGCCGCGCACGCGCCGGGCCGCCGGCACGGGCGACGATTCGCCGTCGTAAAGCCGCCCCGGGCTTTGCTATAATGCGAGCCATTATGCGTACTTCCAGACGCTCGTATACACGCGCGGCGGGACGTTGGGCGTGCGCGGCGGTCGCGGTCGTCGCGCTGGGCGCCATCGCCGGCGCACAGCCGCCGGGCCAGGAGCGGCTCGGCCCGGAGGATGTCGGCCGCATCCTCACGGGCAGCCAGGCGCCCATCTTCCGTTCCGGCGTCACCCTCGTGACGACGGACGTCATCGCCCGGGACGAGAACGGCGTTTTCATCCCGGATCTGACCCGGGACGAGATCACCGTCCTCGAGGACGGGCAGCCGCAGGAGATTGCCTCGCTGGTGCTGGTGCACGGCGGGCGCGTCTACAACCAGTTGCTGCCGCCGGCGCCGGTGCAGGAAGGCATCGTGCTGCCGCCGTCCAGGCCGGTGAACGACACCGCGGGCCGCATCTTCATCCTCTTCGTCGACGATCTCCATCTGAACACGAGCCTGACGCCGAAGATCCGGCAGGTGTTCGAGACCATCGCCGACACGCTGATTCACGAGGGCGACCTGTTCGGCATCGTCTCGAGCGGGCCGTCCGCCATCAACGTCCAGATGACCTACGACCGGGCGCTGCTGTACTCGGCGATGGGCCGCATCACGGGCGACGGCTTCTCCAACCAGGAGATGATCGAGCAGTTGTCGGGCGGCCCGGGCGGACCGGGCGAGTTGCGCTGGCGCGCGCACAAGGCCTTCAAGCTGGCGCGCGACATCGTGCGCAACCTCGAGGACGTCGAGAACCGCCGCAAGGTGTTCGTCTACCTGAGCAGCGGCTACGACTTCAACCCGTACGAGTACGAGCGGTTCCGGCAGAGCCCCATCGGCCGCGCCATCGGCAGCATACAGGAGGCGGCCAACGCCAACGATTCCTTCTACCAGGGCATCACCGACCGCGACATCGACATGTTCAACGTGAACGAGCGGCAGGGAACCGTCTTCGCGGACAGCGACCTGGCGCTCGAGCTCAAGCAGCTCACGCTGGCGGCCAACCGCGCGAACGCCTCGTTCTACACCATCGATCCGCGGGGGCTGGTGGCCGGGCCGGACATCGGCTACGACGTGCCGTTGCGGGAATGGCGCGACCACGTCTTCCAGACCCAGAACTCGCTGCGGCTGCTGTCGGAGCTGACTGGCGGCATGGCCGTCGTGAACCGCAACGATTTCGAGGACGCGCTCGAGGAGATCGACGCGGAGACGAGCGACTACTACGTGCTCGGCTTCTACTCGAGCAATCCGGATCCCACGTTCCGGACGCGGCGCCTGCAGGTGGAGATCAACCGCGAGGGTGCGGAAGTGCGACACCGCACCCACTACTCGTTCCCGCGGCAGCAGGAGCAGCCGGTTCTCACGAGCGCGGGAGGCTGAGCATCGTTGCGGAATGCCTGACGAGCGGGCGCGTGGGGCGCGGAAGGGGAGTTCCGTGATCGGGCGGTTCGTTTCCGCGCACCGCGCCGTTCAGGTCGCCGGTGTCGCCGCGTTTGTCTTCTGCTTCGGGGCGGTCGGCCAGGCGCCGCACGCCGGGCCGGCCGCTGCCGTGCCGGCGCCGCGGGCCGCGCCGGACCCGGCCGTCGATCCGCCTCGGGTCCTCGACGTCACCGACCTGCGGCAGCCGCGCATCCGCGCCCGCGCCGCGATGATCTACAACCCGACGACCCACGAGATCCTGTGGGAGTCGAACGGCTTCGAGCAGCGGTCCATCGCCAGCATCACCAAGGTGATGACGGCGCTCGTGTTCCTCGAGCCGCGGCCGGACCTGGATGGCGACGTCGTGATCTCCCGGCGCGACGTCCGGCGCGCGTCGACCACGTATCTCCGCCGCGGCGAGGTGGTGTCGTTGTACCACCTCCTGCATCTGGCGCTGGTGGCGTCGGACAACGTCGCGGCGCGCGCTCTCGCGCGCGTCTCGCCATGGGGCACCGCCGGGTTCGTCGAGCAGATGAACGCGACGGCGGCCGCGCTCGGCCTGCGTGAGACCGCCTTCACCGATCCGTCCGGGCTCCACAGCGGCAACGTCTCGACGGCCTACGACATCTCGCGGCTCATCGCGCACGCCACGAAGCGTCCCGTCATCTCCAGCATCATGCGCAAGCAGGAGCACCGGTTGCGCACCAGCCGGCGCCGGCTGACCGTGCGCAACACGAACCGGCTCCTGCGCGGCCGACTGCTCGTCCACGGCGGCAAGACCGGTTATATCGACGCGTCGGGCTATTGTCTGGCCACGGTGGTGAAGCTGCCCGATCACGACCCGCTGTCGCTCGTGGTGCTCGGCGCCGGCCCGGGGGAGCGGCGGTTCTCCGAAGTGCGGCGGCTCGCCACCTGGGTGTCGCGGAACGGCGCGGCGCTCGCCGCGTCGGGCGTCCGGCCGGCCGATTGAGCCCCGCCATGCGCGACGTCATCATCATCGGATCGGGTCCGGCAGGGTTGACGGCCGCCCTCTATGCCGCGCGCGCCAATCTGAAGCCGCTGCTGATCGAGGGGCTGGAGTCGGGCGGCCAGTTGATGCTCACCACCGCCGTCGAGAACTATCCGGGGTTCCGCGACGGGGTCATGGGGCCGGACCTGATGGCGGAGATGCGCGCGCAGGCCGAGCGCTTCGGCACCGAGTTCATGCGCGGCGACGTCGTGAACGTCGACCTGACGGCCCCGAGCTTCGCCGTGGCGACCGGCGACGAGACGTACCGGGCACGGGCGCTCATCATCGCCACGGGCGCGTCGGCCCGGTTGCTGGGGCTGCCCTCGGAGCGTGCGCTGATGGGCCACGGCGTATCGACCTGCGCGACCTGCGACGGCTATTTCTTCCGCGACAAGCCGATTGCCGTCGTCGGCGGCGGCGACTCCGCGATGGAGGAGGCCACGTTCCTGACGAAGTTCGCCTCGCACGTGACGGTGGTGCATCGCCGCGACACGCTGCGGGCGTCGAAGATCATGCAGGACAAGGCGCTCGGCAATCCCAAGATTTCGTTCGAGTGGAACGCGGTCGTGGAGGAGGTCACCGACACGGAGAAGGGCGTGGTGACCGGGATTGTCCTGCGCGACGTGAACACGGGCGAGCGGAAGACGCTGCCGGTCGAGGGCGTGTTCGTCGCGATCGGGCATACGCCCAATACCCACCTGTTCAAGGACCAGCTCGAGCTCGATGCCGCAGGCTACATCGTGCCGCGCGGCGGCGCGCGGACGAGCGTCGCCGGCGTGTTCGCGGCCGGCGACGTGCAGGACCACGTCTACCGGCAGGCGGTCACCGCCGCCGGGTCGGGTTGCATGGCCGCGATCGACGCGGAGCGCTACCTCGAGAGCCTGCCGGCCGCGTCCTGACCGCCGGGGCCCGGCGCCGGTTCCCTGCGCCCGTCACTTTTCGATCCAGCCGCCGCCGAGAACTGTCGCGCCGTCGTAGAAGACCACCGCCTGCCCGGGCGTGATGGCCGGCTGGGCCTCGTCGAACTCGACGTGCGCGGCGCCGTCCTCGAGGACGCTGACCCGCGCCGGCGCGGCGGCGTGCCGGTGCCGGATTTGCGCGGCCACGCGCAGCGGGCTGGACGGTACGCGTCCGGCAATCCAGTTCACTGCGCCCGCGCGCAGCGTGGATCGCTCGAGCGCGGCCCGCGGCCCGACCGTCACCCGCCCCGACACGGCGTCCAGCTCGGTCACGTAGAGGGGCGCCGGCCCGGAGATGCCGAGGCCCCGGCGCTGGCCGACCGTGAAGCGGTGGACGCCGGCATGCCGCCCGAGCGTGCGGCCCGCGCCGTCCACGATGCGGCCCGGCCGCAGCGCGTCCGGCGCCCGGCGCGCCACGAGCGCCGCGTAGTCGCCGTCCGGGACGAAGCAGATCTCGTGGCTGTCCGGCTTGCCCGCGACCGGCAGCGAGCGGGCCTCGGCATAGGCGCGGACCTCCGGCTTGCGCCGTGCGCCCAGCGGGAAGCTCGCGCAGGCGAGCTGGGCCTGCGTCAGGTCGAACAGGAAGTACGACTGGTCCTTGGCCTCGTCCACGCCGCGCTGGAGCACATACGTGCCGTCCGCCGACCGCTCCACCCGCGCGTAGTGCCCGGTTGCGACCGCGGCGGCGCCCAGGCCGTGCGCCCGCTGCAGCAGGGCCGTGAACTTCAGGTCGCTGTTGCAGCGGACGCATGGGATGGGCGTGCGCGCGGCCGTGTACTCGCGCACGAAGCGCGACACCACCTGCTCGTCGAACTGCCGCTCGAAGTTGACGATGTAGTGCGGAATGCCCAGCCTGGCGGCCACCCGGCGGGCGTCGTGAAGGTCGTCGAGGCTGCAGCAACTGCCGAACTGCTGCCCGCCTTCGCGCTGGTCGTAGAGCTGCATCGACAGGCCGACGACGTCGTGACCCTCCTCGGCCAGGAGCGCCGCGGCCACGGACGAGTCGACGCCGCCGGACATGGCGGCCACGATGCGCATCGCTTCACGCGCCAACGTGCTGGCCGGTGCGCGACAGCGCCCGCAGGCGCTCGACGACCTGCGGCATGATGCCGACCACGTGGTCGATCTGCTCGGTCGTGTTGCCGAGACCGAGGCTGAAGCGGATCGAGTTCTGGGTGCGGTGGGGCGGGAAGCCCATGGCGCGCAGCACGTGCGAGGGCTCGAGCGTGCCGGAGGAGCACGCCGATCCCGTGGAGACGGCCACCCCTTCGAGGTCGAGCGCGATGAGCAGGGACTCGGCCTCGACGCGGTCGAAGCTGATGTTCGTCGTGTTGGGCACCCGGCGGGCCGGGTCGCCGTTGACGACGGTGCCCGGCACGCCGGCCAGGATCCCGGCTTCGAGACGGTCCCGCAGGCCCGCGATGTCGCCCGGTCCGGCCTCCAGCTTCGCCCGGGCGATGCGGGCGGCGGTGCCCAGCCCCGCGATGGCCGACACGTTCTCGGTACCCGCCCGGCGACGCCGCTCCTGCCCGCCGCCCGTCGTGGCCGCGACCAGCCGCCGGCCGCGCCGCACCCAGAGCGCGCCCGCGCCCTGCGGGCCGTTGAACTTGTGCGCCGACAGCGACAGCAGATCGACGCCGAGACGCTCCACGTCGACCGGGATCTTGCCGATCGACTGCACGGCGTCGGTGTGGAACAGGGCGCCCCGCGCATGCGCGATCGCCGCCAACTCCGCAAGCGGCTGGATCGTGCCGATCTCGTTGTTGGCATGCATGATCGAGACGAGGGCGGTCTCGGGGGTCAGCGCCGCCTCGAGCGCCTCCGGCGATACGATGCCGCGGCCGTCGACCGGGAGCAGCGTCGTGGTCCAACCGCGCCGGCCGAGCGCCTTCAGGGTGTTGAGGACCGCCTCGTGCTCGATGGCGCTCGCGACGAGCTGCCGCCGCGCCCCGGCGGCCTCGGCGGCGCCGCGGAGCGCCAGATTGTCCGCCTCGGTGCCGCCGCTCGTGAAGACGATCTCCTGCGGGCGGCCGCCGATCAGGTCGGCAACCGCGGCGCGCGCCACGTCGAGCCGCGACTTGGCTGTCTGTCCGAACGCGTGCACGCTCGACGCGTTGCCGAACTCGCCGCGCAGGACCGCGACGGTGGTCTCCAGCACCGCCGGCTCGAGCGGCGTCGTGGCATTGTGGTCGAGGTACACGTGCATTCTGTCGATCTTACCATCGGGAACTTCCCGGGGAACTTCCCGGCCGGCGGGCTGCTAGACACGATCGGGCGCCTCCCCGTATACTGCAAGCTCTGCGCCCGCATGGCCGCGGTGGCGCAGAATAGGAGCTCTGATGGCCGCGATGTGGAAGCGCGAGGAGGGCACTGGCTCCTCCGAGTTGAAGATCAACCTGCAGTCGGGTGCGAAGCCTTCGTCGAGCGAGGTTGAGAGACGGCGTGGGGAGAACAGAGTGACATCATCCGGGCCTGCTGTTGTGACTATTGGCAAGTCGATCGTCGTCAAGGGTGAGCTGAGCGGCAAGGAAGACCTGACAATCGAGGGTCGGGTCGAGGGGAAGGTCGATCTGAGCGAGCACGTGCTGACGATCGGCTCCAACGCGAAGCTCAAGGCGCAGGTGTCTGCAAAGTCCATCGTCGTGATTGGCCAGGTTACCGGCAACATCGCCGCTTCCGAGCGGATCAGCATTCGCGAGGAAGGTTCGGTCGAGGGAGATATCGCCGCGCCGCGGGTGGCAATTGCCGAGGGCGCCACGTTTCGCGGCAGCATCGACATGCGGCGTGGTCAGGCCGCCAGGCCGGGCGGTGGGCAGCAGAGACCGGCCGAGCCGGGGCCGGCGGGGGGCACCCCCAAGCCGTAGCCTCGTTCCCCGATCCCGTCTGGTTCCAGCAGCCAGAGCAACTCCCGGGGAGGACCCATGATCGGCGCCCTCATGTCCAGGTTGGGACCGCGCCAGCGGGACCCTATCGGCGCGGTGCCTCTCAATCCGGCCAAGGTGCGCTCCGCGTGCCTGCTGGCCAATTTCGTCAACGCGCTGCGCAAGCAGCCCGAGCCGATCGTGGTCGAGCTCGGCCCCGCCACCGAAGGCAACGTCGCGTTCCTGGGTGAGAACGTGGCCTGCAGGATCTTCGTGGAGGATCTGCTGGCGAAGCTGCCGCAGGGCGACGCGGACCACGACGTGGTGCTGCCACCGCTCGAGTACGCGAACGAGAGCGTCGACGGCATCCTGTGCTGGGACATATTCGACTATCTGAGTCCGAGCGCGGGCCAGGATCTGGCTGACGATCTGGCCCGCATCCTGCGCCCGGCCGGTGCCTTGCTGCTGTACCACCGCACCGAGAGCATGTCGGACCCGCGCCGGGTCAAGTACGAGATCGTCGACGAGGAGAGCCTCCGCTGGCGGGTCTGCAACGACGCCGTGCCGCGCCCGTCGCGGGTGCTCCAGAGCCGCGAGGTCGCGAAGCTGTTCCGTTCGCTGAACATCGCCGGCTCCATCCGGCTGAAGAGCCAGATGCGCGAGGTGCTGTTCCGGAAGTCGTCCGTGGTGGCCAGAGCAGGCTGACGTGATCGAGTCTGCCGCCGGGCGCAGGGGTGTGGGGTGAATGGCGCGACCCGTCGTCGCCTTGTTGAGCGACTTTGGAACCCGGGATCACTACGTGGGCGCCATGAAGGGCGTCATTCTCGGCATCTGCCCCGATGCCACGCTGGTCGACATCTCGCACGACATCCCGGCCCATGACGTGCTGACCGCGGGCCTCGAGCTTGCGGCGACCTACCGCTACTTTCCCGCGGGCAGCGTGTTCCTCGTCGTCATCGATCCCGGCGTCGGCTCCGAGCGCCGGGGCGTCGCCGCCGATACGGGCGACTACCGCTTCGTGGCGCCGGACAACGGCGTGCTCACCGCGGTTCTCAACGAGGCGCCGCCGCGGCGCGTCGTCGAGCTGACCGAGCGCCGCTACGCCCGGCCGACGGTGAGCCGGACGTTCGAGGGCCGCGACCGCTTCGCGCCGGCCGCGGCCTGGGTCGCGAAGGGCGTGCAGCTCTCGGCGCTCGGCCGGCCCGTGACCGACTACCGCACCCTCGACCTGCCGGTGCCCGAGCTGGCGACCGACCGCATCGTGGGTTGCGTGCTGCGCGTCGATCGGTTCGGCAACCTCGTGTCGAACATCGATCGCAAGACCTTCGATCGGCTGGCGCAGCAGGGGGGCATCCAGATAGAGGTCGGCCCGCACGGCATCGACCGCCTGGTGGAGACCTACGCGGACATCGGCGAGGACGAGGTCTGCGCCCTGTTCGGAAGCACGGAGCATCTCGAGTTCGCGGCGAACTCGACCAGCGCCGTCGAGCGGCTGGGCGTCGAGCGGGGCGCCGCCGTCGTCGTACGACAGGAGTAGGATGATCGACCTGGAGCTCACGGAAGAACAGCGCCTGCTGCAGCAGTCCGTGCGCGAATGGGGCGCCCGCGAGATCGCCCCCCGCATCCACGACCTCGATCGCCAGCATCGGTTCGACGCGGGCATCCTGCCGCGGATGGCGTCGCTCGGCCTGTTGGGCATCAGCATCCCCGCCGAGTACGGGGGCGCCGGCATGGACTACGTCAGCCTCGGGCTGGCCTGCGAGGAGCTCGAGTACCTCGACACGTCGCTGCGCGTCATCATGTCGGTGCACGCGGGGCTCAACTCGCTCAGCCTGCTGAGCTGGGGCACGGAGGCGCAACGCCGGCAGTATCTCGTCCCCCAGGCGCGCGGCGAGAAGATCGGCGGCTACGGCCTGACCGAGCCGGGGGCGGGCAGCGACGTGCGGGCGATCCAGTCGGTTGCCGTGAAGCGCGACGGCTGCTGGGTGCTGACCGGCGAGAAGACCTGGATCTCGCTGGCCGGCGTGGCGGATCACTTTCTCGTCTTCGCCTGGAGCGACCGCGAGAAGAAGCAGCGGCGCGACATCTCGGGGATCAGCGCGTTCATCGTCGAGCGGGGGTACCCCGGCTTCTCCAGCGGGGCGCTCGAGGAGAAGTGGGGCATTCTGGCCGGGAACACCGGATTCTTCAAGCTGGACGAGGTGGAGGTGCCCGAGGCCAACCTGCTCGGCCGGGAAGGCGAGGGGTTCAAGATCGCGATGTTCGCGCTCGACCAGGGGCGCTACACGGTGGCGGCGGGCGCCACCGGCCTCATCCGGGCGTGCCGGGACGCCAGCGTGCGCTACGCGACCGAGCGGCGGACCTTCGGCGTGCCGATCAGCCAGCATCAGCTCGTGAAGGAGATGATCGCGCAGATGGAGTCCGACTACCAGGCCGCCCGTCTGCTGTGGCTGCGTAGCGGCTGGCTCAAGAACCTGGGCCGGCGCGACACGCGCGAGACGGGTCTGGCCAAGTGGTTCGCGACCGTGGCTTCCGAGCGCGCGGCCGGCGATGCCGTCCAGATTCACGGCGCGAACGGCTACTCCGACGAATACCCGGTCGGGCGCTTCTACCGCAACTGCAAGGGCGCCGTCATCTACGAGGGCACCCGCGAGATTCACAAGCTGATGCAGGCCGACTACGCGCTGGGGTACCGCACCGACAGGGAGGCGCGCTGCACGCTGCCGCCGTACCGCGAGGGGGAGCCGGCCGGGCGGGAATCTGCGCCGAGGGAGCACGATGCGGGCTGAGGAACTGTCACAGTCGTTTCTCGATGTCGTCGAGCAGGCGGCCATCGCCTGCGCCCACACGATGGGCCAGGGCGACCGCCACCGGTCCGACCGGGTCGCGGTCGAGGCGATGCGCGCGCGGCTCGACCACGTGCCCATCGACGGCCGGGTGGTGATCGGCGAGGGGGAGCGCGACCAGGCGCCGATGCTCTACATCGGCGAGCGCGTCGGTCGCGGCGCCGCGGGCGACGAGGGACTGCCGGAGATCGACATCGCGGTCGATCCGCTGGAGGGGACCAACCTCTGCGCGACGGGCGCGCCGCGCGCCATCGCGGTGCTCGCGGCGTCCGAGCGGGGCGGCCTGCTGCACGCGCCCGACGTGTACATGCAGAAGCTCGTCGTCGGGGCCCAGTCGAAGCGGTCGGTCGACCTCGACGCGCCGGTCGCGCACAACCTGCAGCAGATCGCCAAGTGCCTCGATCGCGAGGTGTCGGACCTCGTCGTCGTCGTCCTCGATCGGGAGCGGCACGCGGGCCTGATCGGCGAGATTCGGGCGGCCGGCGCGCGCATTCGGCTCATCGGCGACGGCGACCTCACGGCGGCCATCGGCGCCGCGGTGGTCGGCAGCGGCATCCACGCCGTCATGGGCAGCGGCGGCGCGCCGGAGGGCGTGATTGCGGCCGCGGCCATGCGCTGCCTGGGCGGCGAGATCTTCGCCCGGTTGATCCTCGACACCCCCGAGAAGCAGGCGCGCGCGCGGTCGATGGGCATCGAGGACACGAGCAAGGTGTACACCTCGGCCGAGCTGGCTTCGGGCCAGCGGATCACGTTCGCCGCGACCGGCGTCACCGAGGGCGCCCTGATGAAGGGCGTGCGGTTCTTCGGCGAGGGCTGCCGGACGAGCTCGGTCGTCATGCAGACCAATCCGCACCGCGTCCAGTTCATCGACACGATCCACGTCAAGGAACAGGCGGGCCGGCGGGGACTGAGATTCTAATATTAGACGGGGCTGCGCCCCGAACCCCCGGCGTCCGCTTGCGGGGGCCCCATTGCCCCGCGCCGCTCCCGCCGAGCCGCGCCGTGCGCGGCTTGGGGCCACCGTGACGGGGGCTCTGGTGGCCCCTTCTAGGCCGCGTCGGGCGGGTCGCGGTCGTTCTTGCGGTGCTTGCGGCGCCGCGGGGGACGCTTGGTCTTGTCCTCGTGCGGGCCGCCCCGCTGGCGGGGCAGGGGGACGCGCGGGCGGCGCGGCTTGCGGGGGGGCCTGGTCCCTGCCGCTGTCGTCATGTCTGATCCTACGCCGATCCGGATTCCGATCGACTCGCTGGCGCCCGCCCCGGCCGCCGTCGAGGAGGCGGTGCGCGTGCTGCGGCGGGGCGGGCTGGTGGCGTATCCCACCGATACGCTCTACGGGCTCGGCGCGGACCCGCGCCGGACGGAGGCCGTCGAGCGGCTGTTTCGGGCCAAGGGGCGGGCGGCGGACAAGGCGGTGCCGCTCGTTGCCGGCGATCTGCGGCAGGTCGAGCGGCAGGTCGGCTTGCTGACGCCGCTGGCCCGACGGCTCGCGCGGCGGTTCTGGCCCGGTC
The DNA here is from genome assembly GCA_964348425.1 of uncultured Vicinamibacteraceae bacterium. Taxonomy (GTDB): domain Bacteria; phylum Acidobacteriota; class Vicinamibacteria; order Vicinamibacterales; family UBA8438; genus JAAXGX01. The sequence continues at coordinate 16,754 of CAYGCV010000001.1, forward strand.
CGCTCACTCTGGTGATCGTGGCGGCGCCCACGCTCGACCGCCGCCTCCTGGCGCAGGGCGATACCGTCGCGGTGCGCGTTCCCGACCTGCCGCTGGCACGCGCGCTGGCGCAGGCGCTGGAGGCGCCGCTCACCGCGACCAGCGCCAACCGCTCCGGCGAGACGCCGCCGACGACCGCCGCGGCGACCGTGACCGCGCTGGGGTCGCGCGTGGCGCTCGTGCTGGACGGCGGTCCCGCGACGGCGGCCGAGCCGTCCACGATCGTCGACGCGCGCGGTGCGTCTCCCGTGCTGCTCAGGCCCGGCGTGGTCGCCTGGGAGCGCGTGCTAGAATCGCTGAGGTGACGCGCAGTCAGGCTGTAGAGCGGCACTCCCGCCCCCTGGAACGCGCCGCGGTAGCAGGGCTGGCATTCGGCACGCGCCGCCGTCACACCGTAGAAGCATCCCTCGACGAGCTGACGGGGCTGGCGGTCACGGCCGGGGCCGAGGTGGTGCTGCGCTCGGTGCAGGAGCGGCCGCGGCCGTCGCCGGCGCTGTTCGTGGGCCGCGGCAAGACCCGGACGCTGGCGGCCGCCTGCGACGAGGCCGGGGTCGAGCTCGTCATCTTCGACGACGAGCTGACGCCCGTGCAGCTCCGGAATCTGGAGGATGCGCTCGGCCGTCGCGTGCTCGACCGCACGCAGCTCATCCTGGACATCTTCGCCGCGCGGGCCCGGACCCGGGAAGGCAAGCTGCAGGTCGAGCTGGCCCAGCTCCAGTACCTGCTGCCGCGCCTCGCGGGGATGGGGACCGCCATGTCGCGGCTCGGGGCGGGGATCGGGACGCGGGGGCCCGGCGAAACGAAGCTGGAGAGCGATCGACGGCGCATTCGCCAGCGCATCGCCCGCCTGCGGCGCGAGCTCGACACGGTCCGGCAGCGCCGGGCCCGCTCGCGCGACCGGCGCCGCAAGGACGCGGTGCCGACCGTGGCGCTCGTGGGGTACACCAACGCGGGCAAGACCTCGCTGTTCAACCGGCTGACGCGCAGCCACGCGGCGGCGTCCGGCGCGCTCTTCGCCACGCTGGATCCCCTGCTGCGGCCGGTCAGGCTGCCGGATCGGCGTGCGGTGCTCCTCTCCGACACCGTCGGCTTCATCGACCGGCTGCCGCACACCCTGGTGGCGGCGTTCCGGGCCACGCTCGAGGCCGTTGCCGAGGCGGATCTGCTCCTGCACGTGGTGGATGCCGCCCACCCGGCGCGGGCCGACCGGATCGCCGCGGTGCAGCGCGTGCTCGGCGAGGTCGAGGCCGCTTCGCTGCCGCAGGTGCTCGTCTTCAACAATTGCGATCAGGTCGACGAGGTCGATCGGGCGCGCCTGCGGCGGACGGAGGGCGACGCGGTGTGCGTCTCGGCCCGCACCGGCCTCGGGACCGACGCGCTCGTGTCGCTGATGACCGGCGCCGTCGAGATGCAGAACAGCCGGGTGACCCTCGACTTCGATCAGACGGCGCCGGGCGACCGGCAGCGTCTCGCCGCGCTCTACCGCCACGGCCGGGTCCTGCGCCAGGTCGCCGGCGACGGGCACGTGTCCGTCGAGGCCGAGGTGCCCCGGCGCCTCATCGCCCAGTGGCGCGCGCAGGCGGGCGGCCGGCGTGCGGCGCCCGGCGAGGAGGCCGGCTCGCCGTGAAGCGGATCGCGCTCCTGGTTCTCGTCGTGCTGGCAGTCGGCTGCGCGGCGCGCGTTCCGGTGGTAACGAGGCCCGCGTATCCCGACTACCTCTTCCCGACCGTGCCCGCCGTGTGGGTCGGTTCGGACGACGCGCGGCGCCACGAGGAGGCGTGGACCTTCCTGCAGGCCGGCGAGCTGGCGGGCGCCGAGCGCCGGTATCAGGCGCTGCTGGCGTCGAGCCCGGCCTTCTATCCGGCCGAGACGGGTCTGGGCTGGCTGAGCCTGGCGCGCGGCGACGCGCGGCAGGCCGCCGAGCACTTCGATCGCGCCGTCACCGCGGCCGCGACCTACCTGCCGGCGTGGATCGGGCGCGGGGAATCGATGCTCGCGCTCGACGACACCGCCGAAGCGCTGCGATCGTTCGAGGCGGCGCTGAGCGTCGACGCCAGTCTGGCGCGGGTCGATCGCGTCGTCGGCGAGCTCCGGTTCAGGCTCGTCAGCGAGCGGCTCGCGCAGGCCCGCGACAGCGCGGCGGCCGGACGGTTCGACGAGGCGCGCGGCCTGTACGAGCGCGTCATCGCCACCTCGCCCGACAGCGCGTTCCTGCGGGTCGAGCTCGGCCGGGTCGAGCTCGGCCGGGGCGATCCGGCCCGCGCGCGCGAGCTCGCCCAGGAGGCGATGGCGCTGGATCCGTCGGATCCGGCGGCGTTCATCCTCGATGGCGAGCTGTATCTGGCGGCCGGGAACCTGGCGGAGGCGGCGGCGGCGTTCGGCCACGCCTATCGCCTCGACCCGAACGAGGACACCGCCCGGCGACTCGAGCGCATCAGGGACCGGCAGCAGCAGGGCGCCCTGCCGCCGGCCATCGCCGCCATCGGCTCGCGGCCGGAGGTGACGCGCGGGGAGCTGGCGGCGCTGATCGGCTCGCGGTTCGCGGGCCTGCTGCGGTCGGCGGCCCCGGGACGCACGGTCATCATCACCGACACGCGGGACCATTGGGGCCAGGCCTGGATTCTGGACGTGACCCGGGCCGGCGTGATGCAGGTCGACGCGGGATATCGTTTCGAGCCGGCGCGCAGCGTGCGCCGCGGCGAGCTGGCGGAGGTGGTCGACGCCCTGCTCGACCTGTTCGCTGCCGTCAATCCGGGGTCGGCGGCGAGCTGGGACGGCCCCCGGCAGGACTTCAGCGACATGCGTCCCGGTCATCTGAGCTACGCGTCCGCGGCACGGGCGGTGGCGGCCGGCGTGCTCGACGTCCTCGACGGCGGCACCTTTCAGCCCACCCGGCCGGTGGCCGGCGGAGAAGCGCTGCGGGCGGTCGAGCGGCTGACCGCCCTGGCGCGGGAGCTCCGGTAGCCGCGCCATGGCCATCCTCACGCTCGCCAACCAGTTGACACTGGGACGGCTGCTGCTCGTGCCCGTGCTCGTCATCCTCGTGATCTACGGGTACAACGGCTGGGCGCTGATCACGTTCGTCGTCGCGGGGGTCACCGACGGGCTCGACGGGCTCATCGCCCGCCGTTCCGGTCAGCGGACCAGCCTCGGGGCGCTGCTCGATCCGATGGCGGACAAGCTGCTCCTCGTCTCGACCTTCGTGGTGCTGACGATGCCGGGGCTGGCCCTGACGAACCGGCTGCCCATCTGGCTGACCGTGCTGGTCATCAGCCGCGACGTGATCATCGTGCTGACGGTGGCGGTGGTGAACCTGGCGGTCGACCGGTTCACGTTCCGGCCCTCGGTGCTGGGCAAGGTCACGACCTTCGTGTACATCCTCACCGGGAGCATCCTGCTGCTGTTCAACTACCTCGAGCGGTCGTCCATCCTGGTCGACGCGTTCATCTGGGGGGCGCTCGTGGTGACGCTCGCCTCCGGCTTCCACTACATCGCGCACGCCGCGCACGCCGTCAATCGGCGGCCGCTGCCGGGATCCGGCGCAGCTTCGCCCGAAAATACTCGATCGTAGCGGCGAGACCCTCGTCCAGCGGGACGCGCGGCTCCCAGCCGAGCAGCTCGCGCGCGCGGGCGATGTCGGGCTGGCGCACCCTGGGATCGTCGACGGGCAGAGGCTTGTGCACGATCGTGGACCGCGAACCCGTCGCCGCGATGATCCGCCGGGCGAGCTCGGCGATGGACAGCTCGAGCGGATTGCCGAGATTGACAGGCTCGGTCGTCTGCGCGTGCATCAGCCGGATGACCCCGTCGACCAGGTCGCTGATGTAGCACAGGCTGCGCGTCTGCTCGCCGTCGCCGTACACGGTCACGTCCTGCCCGCGCAGCGCCTGGGCGATGAAGTTCGGGACGGCCCGTCCGTCGTCGATCCGCATGCGCGGGCCGTACGTGTTGAAGATCCGCGCGATGCGGGTGTCGAGGCCGTGGTAGCGGTGGTAGGCCGTGGTCATGGCCTCGGCGAAGCGCTTGGCCTCGTCGTAGACGCCGCGGGGCCCAATCGGGTTGACGTTGCCCCAGTACGCCTCGGACTGCGGGTGCTCCAGCGGATCGCCGTACACCTCGGAGGTCGACGCCAGCACGAACGTCGCGCGCTTGGCGAGGGCCAGCCCCAGCGCGTTGTGCGTGCCCAGGGCGCCCACCTTGAGCGTCGGGATAGGGAAGTTCAGGTAGTCGGCCGGGCTGGCCGGACTGGCCCAGTGCAGGACGAAGTCGACCGGCTCGTCCAGGCGGATGTGGTTGGTGACGTCCTGCTCGACGAAGCGGAAGCCGCGTTCAGTCAGGTGGGCGACGTTCGCCGCGTCGCCCGTCAGCAGGTTGTCGATGCCGACCACCGCGTGGCCGCGCGCGATCAGCGCCTCGCTCAGATGCGACCCGATGAAGCCGGCAGCGCCGGTGATGACGACGGTTCGCTTCACGGCGCACGGTGGCGGCGTAAGAGCCTTGCTGCCAGTTACTTGAAGCCGGATGAAGCCTTCGACGGCCGACACAGTGTACGCCGTGTCGGCGCGCGTGTCCAAGGGCATGTGCTATGGTCCGGGTCGTCCGGATACCGGGAGTGGAGCGAATGGCGCAGGCACAGCGGACAGGCAGACGATCTCGGGCAGCGGCGAGGTGGCTGGGCGCGCTGGCGGCCGGCCTGCTGGGCGCGGCGCCCGCCGCCGGGCAGGTGACGCCGGTCGATCTCCAGGATCGAGCCGTCGAATGGCTCCGGGATTACATCCGGATCGACACGGTCAACCCGCCCGGCAACGAGATCGCCGGCGCCAGGTTCCTGGCCGCGATCCTCGAGGCGGAGGGCATCCCGTACGAGATGGTGGAGTCGGCTCCCGGGCGCGGCAACCTCTGGGCGCGCCTGGACGGGGGCGACGCGCCGGATCTCGTGCTGCTGCACCACATCGACGTCGTGCCGGCGGATCCCGACTACTGGACCGTGGATCCCCTGGCGGGCGAGGTCCTTGACGGCGTGCTGTACGGCCGCGGGACCATCGACACCAAGGGGCTCGGCATCGCCCACCTCGCGGCCTTCCTCGACCTGCATCGATCCGGGGCGACGCTGGATCGCGACGTCATCTTCATGGCGACGGCCGACGAGGAGGCGGGCGGTTTCTTCGGCGTCGGCTGGCTCGTGGAGCAGCGGCCCGAGCTGTTCGCCGACGTGGGCTACGTGCTCAACGAGGGCGGGGTGAGCGCGGTCGTGGACGGCGAGGTGCAGGTGGCGGTCGAGGTGACGCAGAAGGTGCCGTACTGGCTGCGGCTCACGTCGTTCGGGCGCCCCGGCCACGGCTCGCGGCCGCGGGAGGCGACGGCGGTGACGCGGCTGGTGGCGGCGCTCGACCGGCTGCGGGCGCACGAGTTCGAGGCGCGGATCGTGCCCGCGGTGGACGTCTACTTCCGGGGGCTGGCGCCGAGCATGCCGCCGGCGTGGCGCAGCCGGTACGCCGCCATGGACGCAGCGCTGCGCGAGCCCGGCGTCCCGGAGGCGCTGCTGCGCGAGTTTCCGGGCCACTACGGGCTGACGCGCAACACCTGCAACATCACGCGACTGGGTGCCAGCGACAAGATCAACGTGGTGCCGACCGAGGCCTGGGCTGAGGTCGACTGCCGCCTGCTGCCCGACCAGGATCCGCAGGCGTTTCTCGCGGAGCTGGGTCGCATCCTGGGCCGCGACGTGGCCGTCGAGACGCAGATGGGCTTCACGCCGGCCGTCTCCTCGTCGGAGACCGGCCTGTTCCGCCTGCTCGAGGAGGTGACGCGGACGCACTTCCCGGACGCGACCGTCGTGCCGTCCGTGACGACCGGCTTCACCGACAGCCACTTCCTGCGCGACCTCGACATCATCGCCTACGGCTACAGCCCGTTCGCCATCCCCCTGGCCGATCGCGCCGGCGTCCACGGCAACGACGAGCGCCTGTCGATCGAGAACATCCGCCGCGGCGTGCGGGTGATGTCGGACGTGGTCCGCGGCTGGGCCGCGGAGTAGCCCCCGCAGACTCCTAATACGCGTGCCGGTGAAAGAGCACGCGCACGAGCGTCAGCCAGAGGATCTTGAAGTCGAGCGACACCGACCAGTGCTCGATGTAGTACAGGTCGTGCTCGATGCGCTTCTCGATCGAGGTGTCGCCCCGCCAGCCGTTGACCTGGGCCCAGCCGGTGAGTCCGGACCTGACCTTGTGCCGCAGCATGTACTTCGGCACGCGGTCCCGGAACTGCTCGACGAAGAACGGGCGCTCCGGCCGCGGGCCGACCAGCGACATGTCGCCGCGCAGCACGTTCCAGAGCTGCGGCAGCTCGTCCAGGCTGAAGCGGCGCAGAAACCGCCCGACGGGCGTGCGGCGCGGGTCGTTCGCCCGCGCCCACACGGGTCCGGTCTCGCGCTCCGCGTCGTCGTACATGGAGCGGAACTTGAGCACGAGGAACGGCCGCCGGTCGAGCCCCATCCGCTCCTGCCGATAGAGTACCGGTCCCGGCGAGGTCCAGCGGATGAGCGCCGCGATCACGGCGAACGGGACCAGCAGCACGGCCAGGGCCGCCGCGGCGACCGCGACGTCGATGGCGCGCTTGACGAGGCCGCTGAGTCCCTGCAGCGGCACGTCGTTGATGTTGATGATCGGGACGCCGTCGAGATCCTCGAGGCGGGCGCGCAGCGTGATGACGTGCAGCAGGTCGGGCGCGACCTTGACGTCGATGCATTCCCGGTCGGCCATCTCGATCAGGTCGATCATCCTGGCGTGCTCGTCCAGGGGCAGCGCGATGTAGAGCTGATCGATCCGCTCCCGCCGGATGATCTCGCCGGCGTCGGCGATCTGCCCGAGCAGCGGGAGTCCACGGTAGCCCGTGGTGTCGCCGCCCGCGCTGTCGTCGACGAGTCCGATGACGCGGTAGCCGAGCTCGCCGTGCTGGAGGATCTTGTCGGCGACGTGCCGGGCCAGCTCGCCGGCCCCCGCGATGAGCACCCGCTTGAGGCCGAGACCGGCCCGGAAGCGCCGCTGCATGACGCGCCGCACGGCCTCGCGCGCGGAGAACGTCAACCCGACGCCGAGCAGCAGGTGCAGCATCCACACGATCCGCGATACCTCGTAGGTGCCCGCCGCCCGATCCGCCGGGCTCGCGTCGTAGACCTGGAAGTACAGCGTGCCGAGCAGGCCGGCGACGACGACGACGACGTTGCCGACGAGCACGGCGAAGAAGTCGTCGACGCGTGTCCGGTTCCGCCGCAGCCGGTACGCGCCCTGGAGGTGGAACGCCAGCGGGACGAGCAGCCCGATGAACGGGATCAGGACGAGATACTGCCCGAAGGGCGGCTGGCCCTTGGGCGCGGCGATGAGCCCCGCCTCGAAGCGGATGGCGTACGCCAGCCCGAAGGCGGCCATGCCGAGCAGCGCGTCCGCCACCGCGTGGCAGGCGGCGAGCCGCCGGGTCAGACGCACCGTCACGCGCCGCCCCCTGCGGGGGGCGCGAGCGCGGCCTCGATCCGGCCGCGCATCTCCTCGTAGAACCGCTCGAGGGAGAACCGCAGCGCCTGCTCGCGGATGTGGGCCGCGTCGAACTCGAGGGCGGCGGCGCGCGCAATCCCGGCGGCGAATGCCTCGGCGCCCGCGTCCTCCACCAGGATGCCGGTGGTGCCGTCCGACACGGTCTCCGCCGCGCCCCCCCGCGCCAGGCCCACGACCGGCCGGCCGCAGGCGAGCGCCTCCACCGGGGCGATGCCGAAGTCCTCCTCGCCCGGCAGCAGCATCGCGCGCGACCCTCGGTACAGCTCGCGGATGTCGGCGTCCGAGCAGGGGCCGAGGAACTCGACGTGCGGGCCGGCCAGCGACCGCAGCCGCTCGCGCTCCGGCCCGTCACCGGCAATCCGGAGCGGCACGCCGGCCAGGCGGCAGGCTTCTATCGCCACGTCCACCTGTTTGTACGGCACCAGCGCGGAGACGATCAAGAAGTAGGAGCCGGGCGCCGATCCGTTCGGGTGGTAGAAGGTCGTGTCGACGGGCGGATAGACGACCGCCGCGCAGCGGCCGTAGTACTCGCGGATTCTGGCGGCGACGTGCCGCGAGATGGCGACGTACTGGTCCACCCGCCCGGCGGTCGCCGCGTCCCAGCGGGCCAGGCGGCCGAAGGCCAGCCGGTACAGCCGGTTGCGCAGCCAGCCGACGCGCTGCCGCCCGAAGTAGGCATCGAACTGGTCCCACGCGTACCGCATGGGGGTGAAGCAGTAGCACAGGTGGTGAGCGCGCCCGGGGGGGACGACCGACTTCGCCACGCAGTGGCTGGTGCTGATGACGAGGTCGAAGTCGTCGAGGTCGAACTGCTCGATGGCAATCGGAAACAGGCCGACGTAGCGCCGGTAGTGGCGCCGCGCCCACGGCAGGAACTGGACGAACGAGCGCCGCGGCCGCGTGGCGTCGAGGCGCGACGACACGGAGCCGGGGACGTGCAGCAGGGTGAACACCTCGGCGTTTGGCAGGAGCTGCGTCAGCGCCTCGAGCACCTTCTCGCCGCCGCGCATGCCGGTGAGCCAGTCGTGCACGAGCGCGACGCGCGCGCCGCCGAGGTCGGCCGGCCGCACCGGGCGTTCCTGCCACTCCGTGCCGAGGGGGAGAACGTCGGCCACCACAGGCTCCCGGTCAGGCGGCGGCCAGCTCCTGGTAGATCCGTCGAATCTGCCGCACCGATTCCGGCCACGAGAACGACCGCGCCCGCACCAGGCCGCGCGACCTCAGGTCCTCGCGGAGGGTGCGGTCGGTCAGCACCTGCCGGATGCCGTCGGCGATGGCCCGGGGGTCGTAGGGGTTGACCAGGACCCCCGCGTCGCCGACCACTTCGGGGAGCGACGAGACGTTGGAGACGACCACCGGGGTGCCGCTGGCCATCGCCTCGAGTGGGGGCAGGCCGAATCCCTCGTACAGGGACGGGAAGACGAAGACGTCGGCCAGCCGGTAGAGCGCCGCGAGCGTGGCCTCCGACTGGTAGCCCAGGAACCGCACATGCTTGTGCAGGTTGTAGCGGTGCACGGCCCGCCGCAGCGTGGAGTAGCGGGAGACCTCGCTGCCCGTGATGAGGAGCTTGAGGTCGTCGAGCCCCTCCTGGCGGAGCAGGACGAAGGCGCCGATGAGGCGCTCGAGGTTCTTGTGCGGCTTCACGTTGCCGGCGTACATCAGGAATCGATCGTGCAACTGGTAGCGTTCGCGCACGCGCACGATCTCTTCCTCGGGGGGCTGCCGGTGGAAGCGCTCGTCGATGGCGTTGTGGATGACCGTGACCTTCGAGCCCGGCACGTCGAAGAAGCGCAGGATGTCGCTCTTCGAGGCTTCCGAGACGGTGAGGATGCGGCTGGCCCGGCGCACGGCGGTCGCGAACATGGCCCGCGCATAGGCGTACGACAAACGGCTCGGCAGGTACTGCGGAAAGATCAGGTGGATGCAGTCGTGAATCGTGACGAGCGAGCGACACGGCGTCAGCACGGGCAGGACGTAGTGGGGCGTGTGGAACAGGTTGGGCGCCGCGCGCCCGAGACGGATCGGGACCGAGAGCTGCTCGCGCAGCGAGTACTGGCCGGCGGCCTCCGGGACCCCGCGAAAGTTGGCGCCCAGTTGGCCGGCGAGATCGCCGTCGTCCGGCCGGGTGAGCAGCACGTACTCGGTGTCGCGGTCCAGCCGGGCGAGCTGGCGCAGCAGGTTGCGCACGTACGTGCCGACGCCGAAGTCGTGCAGCTTGCGCACGTCTATCGCGATTCGCACCGTAATTGACTATAGCAGCGGGGACGGCAGGGCCCGCCGGGCGCGCAGGTAGAGGCGCAGCAGCGGAACCCACGCCGGATGGTGCTTGCGGTAGAAGGCGAGCTGGCTGCGGCGGTAGGCGGTCCGCGCGCCGGCCGGCTCGCCGGCCCCCGAGCGGCCGCGGTGGTGGATCACCGTGACCTCCGGGACGAAACGCATGCGGCGGCCCCGCCGCCGCAACGCGAGGCAGAAGTCCACGTCCTCGAAGTAGAGGAAGAAGCGCTCGTCGAGCAGGCCGACGGCGTGCGCGTCCGCGCGGCGCACGAGCAGGCAGGCACCGCTCAGCCAGGCCGCGTCCCGCGCGCGGTGTGCGGCGGCCGCGATCCAGGCCGAGAGCCCGGGCACGCGGCGGGCCAGCAGCGCTCCCTGCAGCTTGCGCCACGCTTCGCTCCAGGGGTTGACGGGTGGTCCCCACGAGAGCTCGACGTTGCCGTCCGCGTCCGTCAGGCGCGGTCCCACGGCGGCCACGTCGGCGCGCACGCGAAGCTGCGTGACCAGCCGGTCCACGGCCCCGGGCGGCACGAGCGTGTCGCTGTTGAGCAGCAGGAGCAGCTCGCTGTCGGTGGCCCGGATGGCGGCGTTGTTCGCCGCGGCGTAGCCGAGGTTGCGGCCCGCAGCGATGACGCGCACCGCCGGCCAGGCGGCGCGGACACGGGCGACGCTGCCGTCCCGCGAGCCGTTGTCGACCACCACGATCGTGTGGCTGCAGCGTGGGGCCGACGCATGGAGCGAGCGCAGGCACGCGTCCAGGCAGTCGCGCGTGTTGTAGCTGACGATGATGATGACCAGCTCGGGCACGGACTGCCAGGCGAGGGTGGGCGCGGGCGCGGCTGCGCGGCATGGTAGCACAGGGCGGCGCGCGTGCTATCGTTGAGGGTTTCGTGAAGGGGCGGCGTCGATGAACATCGCGGTGGTGGGCACCGGTTACGTCGGGCTGGTCGTCGGGGCATGCCTCGCCGAGAACGGCAACGAGGTGGTCTGCGTCGACAGCGACGAGGCCAAGATCCGGGCGCTCGACGAGGGCTGCATCCCGATCTACGAGCCGGGGCTCGACGAGCTCGTCCGCCGCAACCGGGGCACGGGGCGGCTCGCGTTCAGCCCGCTGCTGGCCCCGGCCGTCGAGACGTCGGAGATCGTGTTCATCGCGGTCGGGACCCCGGCGGAGGAGGACGGCGCGGCCGACCTGAGTCACGTGCTCGACGTGGCCCGGGACATCGCGCGGGCCCTGCGCGGCTACACGCTGATCGTGGCGAAGAGCACCGTGCCGCCCGGCACGGCCGCCCGCCTGCGCGAGGTCGTCGGCCGCGAGACCACGCAGGCGTTCAGCGTCGTCAGCAATCCGGAGTTCCTCAAGCAGGGCGCGGCCATCGAGGACTTCATGCGGCCCGACCGCGTCGTGATCGGCGCCGACGACCCGCGGGCGGCGGAGATCATGCGGTCGCTGTATGCCCCGTTCACGCGCACGGGCGCCCCCATTCTCGTCATGGACTGCGCGAGCGCCGAGCTGAGCAAGTACGCCGCGAACGCGATGCTGGCCACGCGCGTGTCGTTCATGAACGAGATGGCCAACGTCTGCGAGCGGTTCGCGGGCGACATCGACCAGGTCCGCCGCGCGGTCGCGGCCGATAGCCGCATCGGGCCGGCGTTCCTCTTCGCCGGCGTGGGCTACGGCGGAAGCTGCTTTCCGAAGGATGTCCGGGCCCTTGCCACGCTCGCCCGCGACAGGGGCTATCAGTGCCGGATCCTCGAGGCGGTGCAGGCGGTCAACGCGGCACAGAAGCTGCGGCTGGTCGACAAGATGGTGGCGCACTTCACGTCGCTCGAGGACCGGACGATCGCACTCTGGGGGCTGGCGTTCAAGCCGAAGACCGACGACATGCGCGAGGCCCCGTCGATCGCCATCGCCGCGGCCGTGCTGGAGCGGGGCGGCCGCGTCGTGGCCTACGACCCCCAGGCCGGGCGCACGGCCCGCCGGGTGCTGGACGCGCGCGTCGCCTACGCGGCGACCGCCTACGGCGCGCTCGAGGGCGCGGACGCGCTGGCCATCGTGACCGAGTGGAACGAGTTTCGGGAGCCCGACTTCGCACGCATGCGCGCCCTCATGCGGTCGCCGACCGTCTTCGACGGTCGCAATCTGTTCACGGCGGAGCGGATGCGCGCCGCGGGCTTCACCTACGTCTCGATAGGGAGGTAATGGGCGCCGTCCTGGTGACCGGCGGGGCGGGGTACATCGGGAGCCACGCGGCCCGCGCGCTGCGCGCGGCGGGCCGCGACGTGGTCGTGCTCGACAGCCTGCAGGCCGGGCATCGCGAGGCGGTGCGCGGCCTGCCCCTGGTGACGGCCGACATCGCCGACACGGCCGCGGTCCGCGAGACGATCCGCCGCTATCGCGTGACCGCCGCGATGCACTTCGCGGCGCTGCTCTCGGTGGGCGACTCGGTGGCCGCGCCCGCCCGCTACTACGAGAACAACGTCTGCGGGACGCTGGCGCTGCTCGATGCGCTGGTCCGCGAGTCGGTCGGGCTGCTGGTGTTCTCGTCGACCGCGGCGGTCTACGGCGAGCCGCTCCGGACGCCGATTGCCGAGGACCACGCCACGCGGCCGATCAACGCGTACGGCGAGACCAAGCTGGCCGTCGAGCGGGCGCTGCCGCACTACGAGCGGGCGTACGGCCTGCGTTCCGTGCGCCTGCGGTACTTCAATGCGGCCGGCGCCGACCCGCGCGGTCGGATCGGCGAGGATCACCGTCCCGAGGAGCATCTGATTCCGTGCGCGCTGGCGGCGGCGACGGGCGGGCCGCCGCTGGTCGTCTTCGGCGACGACTACGCCACCGCGGACGGCACCTGCCGCCGGGACTACGTGCACGTCTCCGACCTGGCGGCCGCGCACGTCCTCGCGCTCGCGGCGCTCGAGGCGGGCAAGCCGTCGGGCGTCTACAACCTCGGGAACGGACGCGCCTTCTCGGTGCGCGACGTCGTCGCGGCCGTCGAGCGCATCGCGGGCAGACGCGTGCGCCACGAGCTGGGGCCCCGGCGTCCGGGCGACCCGGCGGTGCTGCTGGCCTCGAGCGCGCGCGCGCGGTCGGAGCTGGGCTGGGAGCCGATCTACGAGGAGCTCGACGTGATCGTCGAGACGGCCTGGCGCTGGCATCGGTCGCATCCGCGCGGGTACGCGTCGTGAACCAGCTCCGCCGGCTGTATCGCTACGGCTACCCCCATCGCGGCCGTTTCTGGGGCGCCGCGGTCGCCATGCTGGCCTACGCGGCGGCCTCCGGCGGCTTGCTGTACCTGTTCAAGCCGATCATCGACGACGTGCTGCCCACCCGCACCGGGCTCGCCTGGGTCATGTCGGCCATCATCGGTCTCAGCGTCTGCAAGGGGCTCGCGGCGTACTTCTCCGTCTACCTGATGACCGACGTCGGCGAGCGGCTGGTCCGCGACCTGCGGAGCCGTCTGTTCGGCCACATCCTGGCCCAGTCCGCGGGGTTCTTCGCCCGCACCAGCACGGGTGCGCTGATGTCGCGGATCACGAACGACGTCGGCCGCATCCAGCACGCGGTGGCGCAGACGCTGGGCGATCTGCTGCGCGAGTCGGTGACCCTGCTCGTGTACGCCGGGATCCTGCTGTATCTCGACACGGGACTGGCCCTCGTCTGCATGACGGGCGCTCCGGTCGTCGTCTACCCGCTGGCGTGGCTGGGCCAGCGCGTCCGGCGCACGACGCGGCGCGGCCAGGAGGAGCTCGAGCACCTGTCCCACATCACCGCGGAGGCGTTCGCGGGCCACCGCATCGTCAAGGCGTTCGCCGGCGAGCCCTACGAGCGGCAACGGTTCGATCGGGCCTCCGGGCGGTTGTACCGGACGAACATGAAGGTCACCGGCTGGGTGTCGATGCTCCCGCCGCTCATGGAGTTGCTCGGGGCCGCCGGCATCGTCGGCGTGCTGTGGTACGGCAGCCGGGAGATCGCCGCCGGCGACCTCACCTCGGGCGATTTCGGTTTGTTCATCGGCGCCATGCTGTCGATGTACGGGCCGATACGGAAGCTCAGCCGCGTGAACGCCGGCATCCAGCAGGCGATCGCGGCGGCCGAGCGGGTGTTCGAGACGCTCGACACGCGCAGCGAGGCGGCCGACCGGGCGGGCGCGCGGCCGCTGCCGCGGCTGCGGCGGTCGATCGAGTTCCGGGAGGTCAGCTTCAGCTACGGCGACGGGGGCGGGACCGTGCTGGACCGGGTCTCGTTCGACGTGCCGGCCGGCCAGGTCGTGGCCCTCGTGGGCCTGAGCGGCGCGGGCAAGACGACGCTGGTCAATCTCGTGCCGCGCTTCTACGAGGTCACCGGCGGGACGATCGCCATCGACGGCGTCGACATCCGCGACGTGACGCTCGAGTCGCTCCGCTCGCAGATCGGCATCGTCACGCAGGACACCGTGCTGTTCGACGATACGATCGGCAACAACATCGCGTACGCGTCGCCGGCGGCGTCGCGCGGGATGGTGGAGGCAGCCGCGCGCGCGGCGCATGCGCACGAGTTCGTCGAGATGCTGCCGGCAGGCTACGACACGCTGATTGGCGACCGCGGCCAGCGGCTGTCCGGCGGGCAGCGCCAGCGCGTGGCCATCGCCCGCGCGCTGCTGCGGAACTCGCCCATCCTGATCCTGGACGAGGCCACCTCGGCGCTCGACGCCGAGTCGGAGCACCTCGTGCAGGACGCGCTGGCGCGGCTGATGCTGAACCGGACGGCCTTCGTGATTGCGCATCGCCTGTCGACCGTGCGCCGCGCCGACCGCATCGTCGTGCTCGACCGCGGACGGGTGCGCGAGACCGGGCATCACGAGGAGCTGCTCGCCGCCGCCGACAGCCTGTACGCCAAGCTCTACTCGCTGCAACTGCTAGGACGATGATCAAGATGATCAAGTCGATGACCGGCTTCGCCTCGCTGGCGCACGACGACGAGCAGGTCAACCTGACCGTCACGGTGCGCAGCGTCAACCATCGCTATCTGGATGCGCACGTGCGCGTGCCGGCGGCCTTCGCCGAGCTCGAGCAGGATCTGCGCGGGCTCGTGCAGCAGCACGTGGCGCGCGGCCGGGTGGAGCTGACGCTGACCGCGCAGCTCAAGATCGACTCGCCCGTCGAGGTCGATCTGAACGAGAGGCTGGCGGAGGCGCTGGTGGCCGCGGCGGAGCAGGCGCGCCTGCGCGGCTGGGTCGAGGCGGGGCTGACCGCCGGGGAGCTGCTGCGGTATCCCCGGGCGGTGACCGTCCGGGAGCTGCCCGCCGACCGGGAAGCGTGGCAGGCCGTCTGCGCGCGCGTGGCCGATGCCGTCGGCGAGGCGCTCGGCGACCTCGACCGCATGCGCCGCCGCGAGGGCGAGTTCCTGCGCACCGACCTGGCCGAGCGCGCGGCCGCGCTCGGGTCGCTCGTGGACCGGATCGTGGCGGACGCCGAGACCGGCGCCGACGCGCTGAAGGCACGGCTGGCGGCCAGGATCGAGGACCTGGGCGGCGCGGTCCAGGCCGAGCCGGAGCTCGTGGCGCAGGAGCTCGTCAAGTGGGCCGCGCGCTCGGACATTCACGAGGAGGTGGCGCGGCTGCGGGGCCACCTCGAGCACCTGGCCGAGCTGGCGGAGGGGCCGGCGCCGTGCGGGCGGAAGCTCGATTTTCTCGTGCAGGAGATGAACCGCGAGATCAACACGATCGGATCGAAGGCGGAGGGCCGCGAGACGGGCGCGCTCGTGGTGGCCGCGAAGGCGGAGGTCGAGCGGCTCCGCGAGCAGATCCAGAACGTGGAATAGTGGAACAGGGGATGCGGCGGGGTCTGCTGTTCATCGTGTCGGCGCCGTCCGGGACCGGCAAGACGACGCTCGTGGCGCAGTTGGTGAAGACGGTGCCGGACCTCGTGGTGTCGAGGTCGTACACGTCGCGCCCGCCCCGGCCGGGCGAGGCGGACGGCGTCGACTATAATTTCGTCGACGACGACCGGTTCACGGCGCTGGTCGACGCGGGCGGCTTCCTCGAGTGGGCGACGGTGTTCGGCTGCCGCTACGGCACCGGCCGGGAGGAAACCGAGCGCCAGCGCCGCGCGGGGCGCGACGTGGTGCTCGTCATCGACGTGCAGGGCGCCCGGCAGGTGCGCGAGCACTGCCCGGACGCCATCGCGATCTTCGTGCTGCCGCCGTCGTTTCGCGTGCTCGAGCAGCGCCTCCGCCAGCGCAGCGGCGGCGACGTCGGCGAGCGGCAGATCAGGCGGCGGCTCGACACGGCGCGCCGCGAGGTGGCCGCGTCGGGGGCCTACGCCTACCTAGTCGTGAACGACCACGTCGACCGCTGCGTGGCGCAGCTTCGCAGCATCGTCCTGGCCGAGCGCGCCCGGACGCCGGCGGTCGACGACACCGTGACCGACATCGTGGCCGCGTTTCGCGCCCCGGACGGGTAGGAACACCGGGCCAGACAAATGGCAGCGGTCGCACTGGGCATCACCGGCGGCATCGGCGCCTACAAGTCGGTGGACGTGGCCCGCCGCCTGCAGCAGGCCGGCCACGAGGTGACCGCGGTCATGACGGAGTCGGCCTGCCGCTTCGTCGGACCGCTGACCTTCGAGGCCATCACGCGGCGGCCGGTCGTCACCGACCAGTTCGCGCCCGGCGCCAACGCCGACATCGAGCACATCGCGCTGGCGTCCGGCATCGAGCTGCTCGTCGTGGCGCCGGCGACGGCCAACGTGATCGGCAAGTTCGCGAACGGCATCGCGGACGATTTCCTGTCGTCGCTGTATCTCGCGACCCGCGCCCCGGTGCTCGTCGCGCCGGCCATGAACAGCAACATGCTCGCGCACGAGGCGGTCCAGCGGAATTTGGCGACGCTGGCGGGGCGGGGCGTGCACCTGGTCGAGCCGGGCGACGGCTATCTGGCCTGCGGCTGGATCGGCAAGGGCCGCCTGGCCGAGCCCGCGGAGATCGTCGCGGCCGCCGAGGCGCTGCTGCGTCCCGCGGGGAGCCTGGCCGGGCGCTCGCTGCTGGTGACGGCCGGTCCGACGTACGAGGATGTCGATCCGGTGCGCTATCTGGGCAACCGCTCGACGGGGCGCATGGGCTTCGCGGTCGCCGCCGAGGCGCTCGCCCGCGGGGCGTCCGTGCGGCTCGTGGCCGGGCCGACCGAGCTGGAGCCGCCGGCGGGCGCCGAGGTGACCCGCGTCCGCAGCGCCCGCGAGATGCACGCGGCGGTCATGGAGCGGGTCGCCGGGGCCGATGCCGTGGTGATGGCGGCGGCCGTGGCGGACTACGCGCCGGCCGGGGGCGCGCGCCCGGGGAAGATGCCCAAGGGTGCGGACCTGATGCTCAGCCTGAGCCGCACGCCCGACATCCTGGCCGAGCTCGGCGAGCGGCGGGCGGGGGCGGCCGTCCCGGTGCTGGTAGGATTCGCGGCCGAGACGGCGGACCTCGTCGCGCGCGCCCGGCGGAAGCTGGAGGCGAAGCGGCTCGATCTCGTGGTGGCCAACGACGTGTCGCGACCCGACCGCGGGTTCGCGGTCGAGACGAACGCGGCGACGCTGGTGAGCGCCGCCGGCACCGAGGACGTGCCGCTGGGTCCGAAGCGGGCGCTCGCGGCGGCGCTCCTGGACCGTGTCGAAGCCTTGATTGCGTCAGCGGCAGGCGCGCCCCACGGGCAGGCGCGATGAAGCGCTCCGAGGAGCTGGCCGAGCACCTGAAGTACTTCTCGGAGCTGGGTGTCGCCGGCGTGAGCCGGGACCGCGCGTGGCGCGTCCGGCCGGCCGACGCGGACGCCGAGGCCGCCGCCGGGCCCGCGCAGCCAGCGGCCGCCGAGCCTCCGCCCGCGGACAACCCGGAGCCTGCACCCGCCCGCGCGCCCGCGGCGGCCGCCGCCGGGCAACCCTTCGAGATTTCGATGTTCGATCAGGTGGCCGTGCCCGAGGCGGCGACGGCCGCGGATCGCCTGCGCCTGATTCGCGAGGAGCTGGGCGACTGCACGCGCTGCGGGCTGCACGCAGGCCGGAAGACGCTGGTCTACGGCGTGGGCAATCCCGACGCGGCGCTCATGTTCGTGGGCGAGGCGCCGGGCCGCGACGAGGATCTGCAGGGCATCCCGTTCGTCGGCCGGGCGGGCCAGTTGCTGACCCGCATCATCGAATCGATCGATCTCCGCCGCGAGGACGTGTACATCGCCAACGTGATCAAGTGCCGGCCGCCCGCCAACCGGAACCCGACGCCGGAGGAGGTCCGCACGTGCGAGCCGTTCCTGTTCGCGCAGGTCGACGCGATTCGGCCGCGCGTCATCGTGGCCCTCGGCACGTTCGCGGCCCGTACCCTGCTGCGGACCGAGGATCCCATCTCGAGGCTGCGCGGCCGCGTCTTCGACTATCGCGGGGCGCAGCTCGTCCCGACCTTTCACCCGGCCTTCCTGTTGCGGAGCCCTGACCGCAAGCGCGACGTGTGGGAGGACATGAAGAAGATTCGGGCGATGCTTCGAGCAGGGTAGGGGCATGCCCCGGCTCGTCTCGGTCGCGGTCCCCGTCCCCTTCCTGGCCGCCCTGACCTACGGCGTGCCGGACGCGGCCGCCGTCCCCGCGCCGGGCGTGCGCGTGCGCGTGCCCCTGGGCGGGCGGCAGGTCACCGGCTGCGTGCTCGGACCCGCCCGACCGGCAGGGCAGGCGGACGTCAAGAGCCTGCTCGACTGCCTGGATGCAGAGCCCTTCCTGCCGCGACCGGTGCTGGATCTGGCCGTCTGGGTCGCCGAGTACTACGGCTGCGGTCCGGGCGATGCCGTGGGAGCCGCCATGCCCCCCTTCGCCTGGACGCAGTCCGCGGCCGGCCGGCGGACTGCGTCGTTCAAGACGCGCCGCGCGGCCCGCCTCACGGGCGCGGGACGCCGGGCGCATGCCGGGCCGGCCGCGCTGGGCGCAAGGCAGCGCGCTGCGCTGGCACTCCTCGCGGCGGCGCCCGCGGGCCTGCCCACGGCGGAGCTGGCCGGCCGGGGCATCGCCGCCGATACGCTGCGCCGGCTGGCGGCGCGGGGCCTGATCGCGATCGAGCGGCGGGTGGTCGACCGCGATCCGGCCCCGGATGCCCGCGGGTCGGCGGGGCGGGGTGCCGGCGCGCGGATCGTGCTCACGCAGGAACAGCAGGCGGCGCTGGCGAGCCTGAGCGACTGGGCCGCCGCCGGAACGTTCCGCGTCGCGTTGCTGCAGGGCGTGACCGGCAGCGGGAAGACCGCGGTCTACCTGGAGCTGGCCGCCCGCGTGCTGCAACAGGGGCGGCGCGTGCTGGTGCTGGTGCCCGAGATCGCGCTGACGTCCGCCGTGACGCCCGCGTTTCGGGCCGCGGCCGGCCGTCGCGTCGCCGTGCAGCACAGCGGCCTGTCCGACGGCGAGCGGCACGATCAGTGGCATCGCATCCGCCGCGGCGAGATCGACGTCGTGGTGGGGACGCGGTCGGCCGTCTTCGCCCCGCTCGACGACCTGGGCCTGATCGTGGTCGACGAGGAGCAGGACGCGTCGTACAAGCAGGAGGAGAGCCCGCGCTATCACGGCCGCGACGTCGCCATCGTTCGCGGCCGGCAGGCCAGCGCGCTCGTCGTGCTCGGGTCGGCCACCCCGTCGCTGGAGACCTACCACAACGCGGCGCGCGGACGCTACGAGCGGCTCGTTCTCGGCCGGCGTGTGCTGGACCGCCCGCTGGCCGCCGTCGCGATCGTCGACATGCGGCAGGAGGTCGCCGAGCAGGGGCCGGACGTCGTGTTCAGCGCCGCGCTGCAGGAAGGGCTGGCTGACCGCCTGCGCCGCGGCGAGCAGGCGCTCGTGCTGCTGAACCGGCGCGGGTACGCGGCCGCGATCCTCTGCCGCCAGTGCGGCAGCACGCTGGAATGCCCGAACTGCAGCGTGTCGCTGACGCTGCATCGCGCCGCGGGCCGCGTGCGCTGTCACTACTGCAGCTACTCCAGCGCGCGCCCGGCGGTCTGCCGCCACTGCGCGGGTCCGTTCCTCGAGCGCGTCGGGCTCGGGACGGAGCGCATCGAGGCGGAGCTGGCCGGCCTGTTCCCGCAGGCCCGGCTCGCGCGCCTCGATCGCGACACGGTGCGGCGCCGCGGCGCCGCCCAGGCGCTGCTGGACCGCTTCGCCCGCCGCGAGATCGACGTGCTCGTCGGCACGCAGATGGTGGCCAAGGGGCACGACTTTCCGGCCGTGACGCTCGTGGGGGTGATCTCGGCCGACGTGGGGCTCGGCCTGGCCGATTTCCGCGCCGCTGAGCGGACCTTCCAACTGCTGACCCAGGTGGCCGGCCGCGCCGGTCGCGGCGACCTGCCCGGCGAGGCCATCGTGCAGACGTTCCACCCGCAGCACTACAGCATCGAGCATGCCTGCCGGCAGGAGTACGAGCCGTTCTTCCGGGCCGAGATGCGCTATCGGCGGGCGCTGCGCTACCCGCCCGTCGTGGCCATGATCAACGTTGTCGTGCGGGCGGGCACGTTGCCGGCCGCGCAGCGGGCCGCCGCCGGGCTGGCCGCGGAGCTGCGCACCGCGGCCGCCGGGTACCAGGTGCTCGGTCCGGCCCCGGCACCCCTCACGCGGCTGCGCGGCGAGCACCGCGTGCAGATCTTCCTGAAGGGGACCCGGCGCCGGGCGCTGCGCGAGGCGGTGCGCGCCGCGCTCGACCGCCATCCGACGCTGCGGCGGCGCGTCACCATCGACGTCGACCCGCTGACGGTGCTGTGAACGGCGAACGGCGACGTGACTTGATTGAGATGTGACTCAAGACCATACTGGTCACAATGACCACCGCATCGATATCCGAGCTGAAGGCGAACCTGTCCCGCTATCTCCGCGAGGTACGTCGGGGCAACGAGGTCGAGGTCCTCGACCGGGGTACGCCCGTAGCCAGGCTGGTGCCTCCCGCGGCCGGCGACGATGGGGAGGTCCGTCAGCGGTTGATCGCCGCGGGGCTGCTCCGGCCCGGCACGGGCGGCGCTGCGGCGCTGCTCGATACGGAGCCGCTGGCGTTGCCGGTACGCCTCTCGGAGGCTCTGGCCGATGACCGGGCGGACAGGCTGTGAGGTATTGGGATGCCTCCGCGCTCGTGCCGTTGATCGTCGCGGAACCCGACAGCCAGCGCGTTCGCCGGTGGCTGTCGGAGGACGACCGGGTCGTGACCTGGGTATGGACGCATACCGAGATCACGAGTGCGATCGAGCGGCGCGCACGCGACGGGCTGCTGTCGCGGCCGCAGCGCCGCCACGTGCTCGCGCGGTTCGACCTCCTGGCCGGTAGCTGGGACGAGGTGGCCGACATGCTTGCGGTCCGGTCGCGGGCGAACGCGCTGCTCGCCCGGCATCCGCTGCGCGCAGCCGATGCGGGGCAACTCGGCGCGGCGCTCCTGGTGCAGGAGCAGCTCGCCAGGCCGCTGACGTTCGTCTGCCTGGATTCGAGGCTGTCGTTGGCGGCCGAGCTGGAAGGCCTGCGGTTGCCCTGAACGCGCTCCGTCGCCGCCGGGACGCGGCCGCCGGTTCGCAATGTGCCTCAGGGCAGCAGGCAGCGGTCCCAGCCGGCGTTCGGGTCGATGCCGTAGGGCTGCTGGCCTATCATGATGTGCGCGCGCGCGGTGCCTGGGCACATGAGCCACGCGCGATCGGGCGTCGGCTCGATGGGCAGCCCGGTAGACGCCGCCGTCACGTAGGGCACCAGCGTGACGGTCAGGCGCGCGGACGCCGCGCGGCTCGGCCCCGACTGGATGAAGATGAGCGTGCCCGGCGTTGCCGTGGTCAGCGTGCCGGCCGCGATGGCGGCGTCCACCGCGTCCCAGGCCTCGCGAACGGACGCACCGCGGGCCAGGTGGCCGGTGTACGCCGCGATCACGTTGCCGGTGCTGCCGTTGATGCACGAGACGGAGAAGCCGGGGGCGGGATCGTCGGGGGAGCACGTGAGCGCCGTCCGGCCTTCGCGGATGACGCGGCGCCGGCCGTCGGCATCGGTCACGACGACGGCCGCGACGTCCTTGAGCTGCGCCGGCAGCGGCAGCGTCGCCTCTTCGATCAGCTCGGCATCCGACTGCGCGGCGGACGCGCTCGCGGCCAGCAGCAGGGAACATGCGACGACCGTGCTTGCCGCCGTTCTGTGTCGTCGCATTGGTGTCTCCTCTCCGCATTCCCCGGTTGGCCCACTCAGGGCTCGGGCACCAGGTCGAGCACCTCGATCGGCGCGGGCGTGAAGCAGAGGACGAAGATGGCCGCCGTCGCCAGGGCGACCCACTGGCGGTTGCGGTCGAGCGGCACGTCCTCGTCGGGAGTGCGGGGGTGGCGGGGGCCCAGGAACACGATCATGGCGATGATGAGCGCCGCCCAGATCACCCAGCTCATCGAGAAGAAGGCGAGGCCGACGACGGCCGCGGCCGTACCCAGGCTGAGGACCGTGGAGCGGCGTCCCAGCGCGGCGTACGCGATGTGGCCGCCGTCGAGCTGCCCGACGGGGAACAGGTTGAGCGCCGTGACGAGCAGCCCCAGCCAGGCGGCGAGACCCATCGGATGCAGGTTGATCGAGTGGCCGGTCGGCGCCTCGCCCCACACCATCCACGCGGCCAGTTGAAAGAGCAGCGGCTCGCCGAGCTCCATGCCGACGAAGTCGTCCGGCAGCGGCACGACGCGCGACAGCCGCAGTCCCAGGAAGAGCGCCGGCACGGCGACGACGAAGCCGGCGATGGGACCGGCGGCGCCGATATCGAACAGCATGCGCTTGGTCGGAATCGGCTGGCGGATGCGGATGACCGCGCCCACCGTGCCGGTCAGGGGCAGCGGCGCCGGCAGGAAGTAGGGCAGCGAGGCGTCGATGCCGTAGTAGCGGCAGGCGAAGTAGTGCCCGAACTCGTGCGTGCCCAGAATGGCGAGGATGGTCAGGCTGTACCAGGCCCCGTAGGGGATCAGGGCGAGCGAGAGGTCCGGAATCTCGTTGAAGTCGCCGGCGAATCCGGCGTAGTGGCCGATCCCCGCGGCCATCGTGGTCACCAGGGTGCCCAGAAAGAGCAGCAGGTGGATCAGCGGGCGCCAGCGGCGACGCCGCGCGGGTCCGGCGCCGGGTCCGGGGGCTTGCCCGGCGGTTTCCGGCGCCGGCGGTGCGGGCCAGTCGGCAGGCGGCGAGAGCGGCCGGTCGGGGGGATCGAATGACAAATGGCGCGTCCCCGACGTCAGCCCCCGATAGCCTGGAGCTCCTTGCCCGGCTTGAAGCGGATCGTGCGGCCGGGCGGAATGCGGACTTCCTTGCCGGTGCGCGGATTGCGGCCGATGCCCCGCTTGCGCGGCTTCACCTGGAACACGCCGAAGCCGCGGAGCTCGATGCGATCTCCCCGCTGCATCGACATCCGCATCGCATCGAACACCGCGTCCACTGCAACCTCAGCCTTGACCTTCGTGATGTCGGCGGCCGTCGATACCTCGTTCACGATGTCGACCTTGATCATGGCGCGTGAGCTCCTGACGCTACCTAAGCATCATAGATACTATAATTTACAGGTGTCAAGCGACGCGCCAGCCGCGTCCCGCCGCGCCCATGCCGCCAGCCGCCAGAATGCGCCGTGACCGATCGGTCGTGCTCGTCGGACGTCCCAACGTCGGCAAATCGACGCTGTTCAACCGCGTCTGCGGCGCCCGGCGCGCGATCGTGACGCCGGTTGCCGGCACGACGCGCGACGTCATCACGGCGCAGGCCGAATGGCTCGGCACGACGTTCGAGCTGGTCGACACCGGCGGCCTGTTCGGGGCCAGCACCGACCCGCTGCAGCAGTCGGTCGCGGAGCAGGGGCTCCGCGCGCTCGACGCCGCCGACCTCGTCGTCCTGCTGGTCGACGGCCGCGACGGCCTCGTGCCCGCCGATCGGGAAGTGGCCGACCGCGTGCGGCGCGCCGGCGTGCCGGTGGTGCTGGCGGTCAACAAGGTGGACGACCGGCAGGCGGCCGGGCGCGTCGACGAGTTCCATGCCTTGGGCATCACCCCGCTCGTATCCATTGCCGCCGAGCACGGCCTGGGGGTCGGCGACCTGCTCGATGAAGCCGTGGGCCGGCTGCCCGGCGGGCAGCGCGCGGACGCGGCCGCGCTGCGGCCGGACCGGCCGGACGAGATCCGGGTCGCGATCATCGGCCGTCCGAACGTGGGCAAGTCGTCGCTCGTCAACCTGCTGGCGCGCGCGGAGCGGGTGCTCGTCAGCGACACGGCCGGCACCACGCGGGACGCGGTCGATACCCTGATCACGTGGCACGGCCAGCCGCTGCGGCTGGTCGACACGGCGGGCATCCGTCGTCCGGGCCGCGTGGCGAGCAGCGGGCAGGTCGAGCAGGTGAGCGTGACGGTCGCCCGGCGGGCCATCGCCAGGGCCGACGTCGCCGTGCTGGTGGTCGACGCGTCCGGCCCGGTTGCGCGACAGGATGCGGTCATCGCCGGGGAAGCCGAGCGCGCCGGCTGCGGCATCGTCATCGCCGCCAACAAGTGGGACCTCGTCAAGCAGCGGGACGACTTCGCCAGGCAGTTCGACGCGGAGCTGCGCGACGCGTTGAAGTTCGCGGAGTTCGCGCCCATCGTGCGCGTCTCGGCCCTCACGGGCGCCCGCGCGCCGAAGCTGGTCGAGATGGTGCAGGAGGTCGCCCGGGCGCGGGCCGCGCACGTCTCGACACCCGACGTCAACCGCGTGCTCGAACGCGCCACGCGGCGCAACCCGCCCCGCAGCCCCGGCAAGCGCGATGTGAAGATCTACTACGGCACGCAGGTGGCCGCGGGCCCACCGCGGTTCCTCATCTTCACGAACACCACCTCGCGGCTGCACTTCTCCTACGAGCGCTACCTGAAGAACCGCTTTCGCGAGGCGTTCGGCTTCCTCGGGACGCCCATCCGCCTGCAGGTGCGGGCCCGGCGGCCGCCGCGCGGCCAGCAACCTGCGCGGTAGAAGGGCGCGGACGGGTCGGGAGCGCGAGCAAGGGCAATGCTATAATCGGCAGGCTTTTCCTGGACAATGGCCCCTGCGGAGATTCCGAAGCGCACGTCGTTCAGGCCCGCCGAGGTGTGCACGATCGCCGGGGTGCCGCCGTACGTGCTGAGGTCGTGGGAGGCCGAGTTTCCGAAGCTCAGCGGCGCGAAGAACGCCAAGGGCGCCCGCGTCTACGGGCGCTCCGAGGTCGAGCTGGTCGTCCAGATCAAGGAGCTCGTCTTCGGCGAGGGCTTGACGCTGGGCGCCGCGCGGAAGAAGCTGGAAGGAGGCCCGGACGAGAATCTGCCCCGGCCCGAGCTGCCGCTCGAGCACATGCTGGGCGCCGACGTCCGGGAGAAGCTGGCGGCGGTCAAGGAAGGGCTGCAGGCGGTCCTCGACATGCTGGCGGGCAACGGCGCAAGCGAGCCGGCCCCGGTCCCGGTTGCCGCGGCGCCGGAGCCGGCGCGCCGGAGCAAGGCGGCCGCCGCCGGCAAGCAGCCGCGCGGGAAGGCGGCCCGGGGGAAGGCGGCGGCCGCGAAGACGACCGCCAAACGCAAGCGTCGGACGGCGTAGGACGGACGTCGGGATGTGGCGCAGTCTGGTAGCGCACCTGACTGGGGGTCAGGGGGTCGCTGGTTCAAATCCAGTCATCCCGACCAATACGCTCTGAGGGCGGCAGCAGCACGTCATCCAGGTCGACACTTCATCGGACACGCAAGCCCGGCAGTCGTCGCCCACCGCGCCAACCCGTGAGCGCCCCGACGACACCCGCCGAGGGTCAGATCCTGACCGGTCCGCTCTTCAACGAGCCGATGCGCGTGGAGACCGTCGCCGAGACGGGGACGGGCAGTTGGACGCTCGGTCTCGTCGGCACGCGGTCCGAACGCTTCCGGAGGGTATCGCTCGGGACGGCCGAGCTGGCGGGACTGACAGTTCTCGACAGCGGCTTCCGGTATGACGGAGACGGCGCATTGCTGCGGCTGGGACTGCAGGCGCACGCGCTCGGCATTGCCTGGGAGTTCGACCCCTACTTCGGGCTGTCGGTCTCGCGCGTCGACCCGCTGCCGCACCAGTTGGAGGCGGTCTACGACCACCTGCTGAAGCTGGCGCGCGTGCG
>CAYGCV010000002.1:0-40942 GCA_964348425.1 uncultured Vicinamibacteraceae bacterium
GGCGAAGGGGCCCCCGCAAGCGAACGCCGGGGGCTTGGGGCGCAGCCCCATCTAGAGGAAGCCGACGCCGGGGGCTTGGGGCGCAGCCCCGTCTGGAGGAAGCCGCGCAGCCCCGTCTGATGGAAACTAACCCGGCGCTGCCGTGCGCTTGTGATGCTCCTGCAGGGGCAGGACGCTCAGCTCCTCGGACCGCAGGGCGCGGATGGCGCTGACGGTGGCGGACGCGCCGGTCAGCGTCGTGATGCAGGGCACGCCCAGCATCATGGCAATCCGGCGCACGGTCAGGTCGTCGAAGAACGACTCGCTCCCGAGCGGCGTGTTGATCACCAGAGCGACCTCCCGGTTGAGGAGGCGGTCCCCGACGTGCGGCCGGCCCTCGTTCACCTTGAAGACCACCTCGGCGTCGAGGCCGTGCGCGCGGAGACAGGCGGCGGTGCCGCGCGTGGCGAGCAGCTCGAATCCCAGCTCCGCGAGATCGCGGGCGATCGGAATCACGTTGGGCTTGTCCTCGTCGTTCACGCTGATGAACGCCCGCCCGGCATCCGGCAGGCGCTGGCCGGCGGCGAGCTGGGCCTTGGCGAACGCGGCGCCGAAGCTCGCCGCGCCGCCCATCACCTCGCCGGTCGATTTCATCTCGGGACCGAGAATCGAGTCGACCCCGGGGAATCGCACGAACGGGAAGACGGGGGTCTTGACGAAGACCCCGGCGACGTCGAGGTCGCACACCAGATCGAGATCGGCCAGGCTCTTGCCCGCCATGACGCGCGCCGCCACCTTGGCGAGCGGCACGCCGGTGGCCTTCGACAGGTACGGGACGGTCCGCGAGGCGCGCGGGTTGACCTCCAGGATGTAGACGGTGTCGTCCTTGATCGCGAACTGGATGTTGAGCAGCCCGACCACCTTCAGCGCCCGCGCCACCCGCCGCGTGTAGTCGCGGATCACGGACAGGTGCCGTTCGGGCACGAGGTACGGGGGCACGACGCAGGAGCTGTCGCCCGAATGGATGCCGGCCTCCTCGATGTGCTCCATGATGCCGCCGATGACGACCGCGCCGGTGGCGTCGGCCACCGCATCGACGTCGAGCTCGAACGCGTCCTCGAGGAACTTGTCGACCAGAATCGGGTGCTCCGGCGACGCGTCCACCGCCTCGGTCATGTAGCGGTCGAGGGCGGCAGCGTCGTAGACGATGGCCATCGCCCGCCCGCCCAGCACGTAGGACGGCCTCACGACCAGCGGATACCCGATCGACTCGGCCACCTCGCGCGCCTCCGCGCGGGACGTGGCGATGCCGCTGCGCGCCTGGGGAATGCCCAGCTCCCACAACAGCCGGGCGAAACGCTTGCGGTCCTCCGCCAGATCGATCGAGTCCGGCGAGGTGCCGATGATGTCGACGCCCGCGGCCTGCAGACCCAGCGCGAGCTTGAGCGGCGTCTGGCCGCCGAACTGCACGATGCACGCGACGCTGCCGCCGCCGGAACGCTCGCGGGCGATCACCGCCTCGACGTCCTCGAGCGTCAGCGGCTCGAAGTACAGCCGGTCGACCGTGTCGTAGTCGGTCGAGACCGTCTCGGGGTTGCAGTTGACCATGACGGTCTCGAAACCCTCGTCGCGCAGCGCGAACGCCGCGTGGCAGCAGCAGTAGTCGAACTCGATGCCCTGCCCGATGCGGTTGGGCCCGCTGCCCAGGATGACGACCTTCGGCCGCGCGTTCGGCTCGGCCTCGCACTCGGCTTCGTACGTGCCGTACAGGTACGGCGTGAACGACTCGAACTCGGCGGCGCACGTGTCGATCCGCTTGTAGACGGCGCGCAGGTCCGCCTCGTCCCGGCGCGCCGCGACCGCCTGGGGCTCGACGCCGGCCAGGCGCCCCAGCTCCTCGTCGCCGACGCCGCTGCGCTTCAGCGCCTGCAGCAGGTCGACGGACATCTCGCGCCAGTCGACCACGCCGGCCGAGCGGCGCAGCTCCACCAGCTCCACGAACTGGGTCAGGAACCAGCGGTCGATGCGGGTGGCCGCATGGAGCCGCTCGATCGTCCAGCCGCGCTCGAGGGCCTCGAAGATGGCCCACATGCGCCGGTCGTTGGGCGACACGAGCTGCTGCTGGAGCCGGCGGGCGTCGTCGTCCTCCGCGGCGGCGCGGCCGCGGCCGAACACGAGGCCCGCGCGTCCCAGCTCGAGCGAACGGATCCCCTTGAGGAACGCCTCCTTGAACGTGCGCCCGATGGCCATGGCCTCGCCCACCGACTTCATCTGCGTCGTCAGCGTGCGGTCCGCCTGCGGGAACTTCTCGAACGCCCAGCGGGGGATCTTCACGACCACGTAGTCGATTGTCGGCTCGAACGAGGCCGGCGTCAGACGGGTGATGTCGTTCGGAATCTCCTCGAGACGGTAGCCGAGGGCCAGCTTCGCGGCGATCTTGGCGATCGGAAAGCCGGTGGCCTTCGACGCCAGCGCCGACGACCGCGACACGCGGGGATTCATCTCGATGGCGACCATCCGGCCGTCGTCGGGATTGACGGCGAACTGGATGTTCGACCCGCCGGTCTCGACGCCGACGCGCTGGATGATCCGGCGCGCCGCGTCCCGCATGCGCTGGTATTCCTTGTCGGTCAGCGTCAGCGCCGGCGCGACGGTGACGCTGTCGCCGGTGTGGACGCCCATCGGGTCGATGTTCTCGATCGAGCAGACGACCACGAAGTTGTCCGCGGCGTCGCGCATCACCTCGAGCTCGAACTCCTTCCAGCCGATCACGGACTCCTCGACGAGAATCTCGTGGACCGGACTCAGCTCGATGCCGCGGCCCGCCAGCTCGCGGAACTCCTCGATGTTGTAGGCGATGCCGCCGCCCACGCCGCCCAGCGTGAACGAGGGCCGAATGATCACCGGAAAGCCGAACCGCTCGCCGCAGGCCAGCGCCTCGTCGATCGAGCGCGCGTACTCGCTGGCGGGGACCTCGATGCCGATCGACGTCATCGCCTGTCGAAACTGCAGCCGGTCCTCGGCGACCTTGATGGCCTCGATCGAGGCCCCGATGAGCCGCACGCCGAGCTCGTCGAGCGTGCCGCGCTCCGCGAGCTCGACGGCGAGGTTGAGCGCGGTCTGCCCCCCCACCGTCGGCAGCAGCGCGTCGGGGCGCTCGCGCTCGATGACGGCGCGCGCCATCTCCCAGGTCAGCGGCTCGACGTAGGTCCTGTCCGCCACCTCGGGGTCGGTCATGATCGTCGCGGGGTTGCTGTTGATCAGGACGACCTCGAGCCCCTCGCTCCGCAGCGCCTTGCAGGCCTGCGAGCCCGAGTAGTCGAATTCGCAGGCCTGCCCGATCACGATCGGGCCGGACCCGATGACGAGCACGCGCTTGATGTCGGTTCGAGGCATGATGGGTCAGCGGGCGCTCCGGCGGTCCATGGCCTCCATGAACTCCGAGAAGAGATAGTCGGCGTCGTGCGGTCCCGGCGACGCCTCCGGGTGGTACTGCACGCAGAAGACCGGCAGACGCCGGTGGCGCAACCCCTCGATCGTCCGGTCGTAGAGGTTGACGTGGGTCACCTCCACGTCGTCGGGCACCGACTCGCCGTCCACCGCGAAGCCGTGGTTCTGCGACGTGATCTCGACCCGGCTCGTGGCCAGGTTCTTGACCGGGTGGTTGCCGCCCCGGTGGCCGAACTTCAGCTTGTAGGTCCGGGCGCCGAGCGCCAGTCCGAGCACCTGGTGACCCAGGCAGATCCCGAACACCGGGAGGTCGGCGTCGATCAGCTTGCGGGCATTCGCGATCGCGTAGTCGAGCGGCGCGGGATCGCCCGGCCCGTTGCTCAGGAAGACCCCGTCGGGGTCGGACGCCAGCAGCGTCGCGGCCGGGGTGTGCGCCGGGAACACCGTCACGCGGCAGCCGTAGGCCGCGAAGCGCCGCAGGATGTTCCGCTTCATCCCCAGGTCGTAGGCCGCGATCCGGAACGGGCGGCCGCCGCCGCGGGCCGGCGCCAGGCGGAACTCCGCGGGCGACTCGTCCGGCGGCGGCTCCCAGTCGACCGGCTCGGCGCACGTCACGCGGCGGACGAGATCGGTGCCCTCGATCGTGGGCGCGCTGCGCGCCTCGGCAACCAGCGCCTCCGGGTCGACCGCGCCGGTGGCGATGACGCCGCGCATGACGCCGGCGGTGCGCAGCAGCCGCGTCAGCGCGCGCGTGTCGACGCCGGTGATCGCGACGATGCCGTGCTCGGCGAGGTAGCTCTGGAGGGTCGTCTCGGCACGCCAGTTGCTAGCGACGGGCGAGGCCTCGCGCACGACGAATCCGGCCACCTGCGGCCGATCGGACTCCGTGTCGGCCGCGGCCACGCCGTAGTTGCCGATCTGCGGGCAGGTCATCGTCACGATCTGGCCCGAGTACGACGGGTCGGTCAGCACCTCCTGATACCCGGTCATGTTGGTGTTGAACACCACCTCGCCGCGGCTGGAGCCTTCGGCCCCGGCCGCCGTGCCGCGGTACCAGGTACCGTTCTCGAGCGCCAGAATCGCGTTCATCGTCGGGAAAGAGGATCCAGGGATGCGCCGACCCGTACCTGGTCCGACGCCGGGACGTCGACGGAAGTCTCCCACGGTTGATAGCCGTCCAGCTCGATGCGCAGGCCGCGGGTGCCGGCGGCCACGCCGGAGACGACGGTCGGGGTGGTTCCCACCTCGCGTCCGTCGATGACGACCCGGGCGCCGGGCGGGCGCGACTCGACCAGGAGCGCGCCCACCACCGGAGCCGGCGGGGGATCGTCCCCCGGCTGCAGCTCGATCTGGATCGACCCGACGGTGGCCGCCGGAGTCAGCGCGAGCTGCGCCGCCTCGGACCGGAACCCCTCGCGACTCACCTCGACGCGGTAGGTATCGAACGGCATGTCGCCGAGCGCCAGCGGCGTACGGCCGCGGTCGACGCCGTCGACGGTCACCGTCGCTCCAGGCGGCTCGCTGCGGACCAGCAGCCACCCCGCCGCAGGCGCGGGCGCGGCGGGCGGCGCGGGCGCCGCGGCGGGCGGCGGACCGCCGGCCTCGAGCCGCGGCGGCTCGGACGCCTCGGCCAGCGGCGGAGGGGCCGCCGTCCCGGCCGGGGGCGCGGGCGCCGGCGGCGGCGCGCGGACCGGCTCGGGCGCGGGCGCCCGCTCCACCGGCGCGGAGCCGGTCGGGCCGGCCGCACGCGGCGGCGGCGCGACGTTCGCCGCGTCGCGTTCCGGATCGCCGGCGGCGCCGGTTGCCGGCGGCGCCGGGCCGGCGGCGCGACGGTCCTCCAGCCCCTGGTCGCCAGCCATCTGCAAGCCGACCAGGTACGCGGCGACCGCGCCGACGGTCAGCACCGCGGCGATGGCCAGCACCGATCCGGAGGCCCAGGGCCGGTACGGCACATCGTCGCCGGCGGCCGGCTCCGCTTCGCCCGCCCAATCCCGATCGTGCGCCGCGTCCGGATCATCCAGACGGTCGAGCAGGTCCCGCTCGTCGAGGAGACCTGCCGCGGGCGGCGCCGGCGCCGCGCCCTCTTCGCGCACCGCCTCCAGATCGAGCTCGGGCGCGGGCTCCGGATCGGGCGCGGGCGCGATCTCCCGCTCGAGCGCGGCCTCGGCCAGCACGGAGGGCGCCGGGCTCCGGGGTTCCGGTGCGAGGTCGGGATCCGGTACCGGCTCGAACGCCAGCGCCGGCTCGGGTGCCGGCCCGGGTTGCAGGTCGGGCTGCGGCCCGGACTCGACCTGGACCTCCGGCGCGACCCGGGCTTCCGGCTCGAACTGGAGCGCCGGCTCGGACTCCGCATCCGGCTCGGCCTCCCACGCCGCCCCACCGGCCTCCGCGCCCGCGAGGCCCGCGGCGGGCTCCGTGTCGAGGGCCGGCCCGTCGTCCTCGACGGCCGGCTCCGTCGCGTCGGGCAACGGGTCGACGAGGATCTCCGCGGCCGGCGCGGCGGCCTCCCCGACCGCTTCCCGATCCGCCGGCCGCTTGGCCGGGCCGGCCGGCGCCGGGTCGGCTCCACCCTCCGGCGGCGGCGCCAGCTCGAGGGCCTCCTCGTCGAAGGGCACGCCCGCGGCGGCGTGCAGATCCGCCGCGAAGCGCGCCGCGCTCGCGTAGCGGCTGTCCGGACCGTCGGCCAGGGCCGTTTCGAACACGGCCTGCAGCGACTCGACGTCCTCGATCTCGTCGAGCTCGGCGAGCCGCGCGGCGACCTGCGCCCCCGTGCCGGCAGCCCGCTTGCCCGTCAGCAGCTCGTAGGCGACGGCGCCGAGCGCGAACCGATCGGCCGCCGGGCCCCAGGCGCGGCGCGCGATCATTTCGGGTGCGGTATAGGGCCGGCGGATGGGGCCGCTGACGCCGACCTCCTCGAGCGCCGCCAGGACGCCGAAGCCGGTCACGCGGCCGCCGCTGGGCGTGACGATGATGTCGCGAAGATGCAGCCCGCCGTGCCGCACGCCGAGCGCGTGCGCGGCGTCGATCGCGCCGGCGAGCCGGTCGATCAGGGGCAGCGCCCTCTCCAGGGCGGCCGGCGCGTAGTCGCGCATGACGGCATCGAGCGACTCGCCGGCGACGTACTCCTGCGCGAGATACAGCACGCCGTCGTCGACGCCGACGGCGGTCGCGGGCACCGCCGCCGGGTGGAACGCGCCCGCGGCGACCAGCGCACCGAAGCGTTCGGTCAGCGTCTCGGCCTGCTCGGGCGTAATGTCGATGTGGAACGCCTTGACGGCAAACGGGCGATCGTGAGGCGGATTGTAGGCCCGAAACACCGGTCCCAGGACGCCGGCCCCGATCTGGTGCATCACACGGAAGGGGCCGAATGCACCGGGAGTGCTTCGTGCGTCCGCGTCGTCGGTTGTCAGCGGCGGAGCTCCTACGGGCCAGCGGTCCGTGATCGTGCGGGATGCATCACCGGTCGAGTGCAGCGGGCGGTCTCGCCACGAACTGCAGGCCATAGGATGCTACCACGGAACCGCGGGCGCTCAAAGCGCCCGGCCCGGCGTCTTGACAGCCCCGAACCCGTCTGAAAGAGTACGCGGGACGTGCCTGCCGAACCGCCGTCTCCCGCGGCGACACCGTTCAATTCCGCCATCGATCTTCGGCAGTTGTCGTGGGCCACGCCGTTCACGCGCGACTACTGCCACGCCTTCGACCGCCTGGAGGAATTCTATCCGGGCCCGCCCGCTGCGCCCGGGAGCTGGCGCGAGGCCATCGAGGCGCGGCTGGCGGCAGGCGGTCGCGCGACGGCTATCGCCGGCGTCCTGACCACCCAGTTGCGGGGACGCGGGGCGCCCCCGGCCGCGCTGGCCGCCGCGCAGCGCCTCGGGGCGGCGGGTACGGTCGCGATCCTCACCGGCCAGCAGGCCGGACTGTTCGGCGGACCGCTCTACACGCTGCTCAAGGCGCTCACCGCCATCGCCCTCGCGCGGCGTGTGGAGTCCGAGCACGGGGTGGCCGCGGTGCCGGTCTTCTGGGTGGACGCCGAGGACCACGACCTCGACGAGGTCCGCGCCTGCCAGGTCCTCGACGACGACCTCGAGCCGCACCGGATCGCGCTGGACCTCGCCTCGGAGACCGGGCGGCCGAGCTCGGCCGTCCGTCTGCCGGAGACCGTCGGCGCGCTGCTCGATCAGCTCCGGGAGACCCTGCCGTCGACGGAGTTCTCCGCGGCGGTTCTCAAGCGCCTGGCCGCGTCATATGCACCCGGGACCGGGCTGGTCGAGGCGTTCAGCCGCTGGCTCGACTGCGTGCTCGGCGACCGCGGCCTGGTCGTGTTCGATGCCTCCGATCCCGCGGCCAAGCCGCTCGCCCGGCCGGTGTTCGACCG
This sequence comes from uncultured Vicinamibacteraceae bacterium, assembly GCA_964348425.1. Classification (GTDB taxonomy): domain Bacteria; phylum Acidobacteriota; class Vicinamibacteria; order Vicinamibacterales; family UBA8438; genus JAAXGX01. The sequence continues at coordinate 7,805 of CAYGCV010000002.1, forward strand.
GGAGCTGCGACTGCGCGGCGAGGCGTCGCGGCTGGCGGCGGCGGCCGGGGCGCAACTGTCGGCGCGCGGCTACCACGCCCAGGTGCAACCGGCCGACGACGCGGTCGCCCTGTTCCACCTCGACGGGGCGCGCCGGCCCATTCGCCTGCGCGACGGCGCCTTTGCCCTCGGCGACGCCCTGCTGGCGCCGGACGCGCTCCGCGATCTCGTGCGCGAGCAGCCGGCCACGTTCAGCCCCAACGTCCTGCTGCGGCCGATCGTGCAGGACACCCTGTTTCCGACGATCGCCTACGTGACCGGACCGCACGAGCTGGCCTACCTCGGGCAACTCCGGGAGGTGTACCGGCTGTTCGAGCTGTCGATGCCGCTGGTGTATCCGCGCCTCAGCGCGACGATACTGGACCGTGGCGCGGTGCGGTTTCTCACCCGCTACGACATCGACCTCGACACCCTGCAGGCCCGGGACGACGCCGCGCTGAACCGGCTCGTCGGCGCGCAACTGCCGCCCGCGGTCGAGGCGGCGGTCGCCGCCGCCGAGCGCAGCATCGGCGCCGAGCTGGCGGCGATCGCGGACGGCGTGCCGGCCATCGACCCGACGCTGGTCGGCGCCGTGCGCACCACCCGGCAGCGCATGGAACGCGACCTGGGCAACCTGCGCGGCAAGATCGTCCAGGCGGCGAAGCGGCGGGACACCACGTTGCGGCGGCAGTTCCACCGGGCGCGCGCCCAGGCGTTTCCGGGCGGGGCGCCCCAGGAGCGCGCGGTCGCCTTCGTCTATTTCCTCAACCGCTTCGGCCCGCACGTCGTCGACCGCCTGCTCGACAACCTGCCGCTCGGCGTCGGCCAGCACTGGCTGCTCACTGTATAATCAACCAGCCAAAGGACTTCCGACGAACCGCAATGAACGAAGAGGTCTTTCACGCCGTTGGCGAGGCGCTGCGACGGGGCGAGCCCGCGTCGCTCGTGACCATCATCCGCACCGAGGGCTCCACGCCCCAGCGTGTCGGGGCGAAGATGGTGGTGTTCGCCGACGGCAGGACCGTCGGCACCATCGGCGGCGGATGCTACGAGAACGACGCGTTCTGGAAGGCGCGTCAGGCCCTCGAGACGCGCAAGTCCGAGGTCGTGCGCTACGAGCTGTCGGACGACATCGCGGAGGAATCCGGGCTGATCTGCGGCGGTCAGATGGAGGTCTACATCGAGCCGCTCGAGGCGGCGCCGCACCTGTATCTCGTGGGCGCCGGGCACGTCGCGTACCATCTGGCGCGGGCCGCCGGCGACGTCGGCTTCCACGTGCACGTGCTCGACGACAGGGAGAAGTTCGCCAACCGCGAGCGCTTCCCCGATGCGGTCGAGATTGCGGTGGACGCCATTCCGGACTGGCTCGCGCAGGCGAGCTTCACGGCGAACGCCTACGTCGTCATCCTCACCCGCGGCCACCGCTACGACCTCGACGCCCTGCGCGCGCTGATCCCCCACCAGCTCCGCTACCTGGGCCTGATCGGCAGCCGGGCGAAGGTCGCGCGGCTGTATGACGCGTTGCACGCGGAAGGCGTCGCCCCCGAGCGCCTGGCGCACGTGCACGCGCCGGTCGGACTGGCCATCGGCGCCGTGACGCCGCAGGAGATCGCCGTCAGCATTCTGGCCGAGCTGATCGCCGTCAAGTACGGCAAGCTCGCGGCCGGGACGCAGGGCCCCGACAACGTCGAGGCGCTGCGCTGGAGCCCGCCCGGGCGCCGGCCGGAGACGGTCCTGGCCGGGGAGTGACGGCGCGCCCCGGCCGACTGGCATCCGGGTCGGGCTGGTATAATGACGGCAGCTCCATCCGGGCCATGGCTCCTCATCCAGTTCGCGAAGCTCCGTGCGGCGGCGAGTTGTCCGGCCGGTCGCGGAGCATTCTCGCGGGCCTGGTCAGGCAGTACATCGACGAGGGCGACCCGGTCTCCTCGCTCTGGCTGACGCGGCACGGCGGCTTCGGCTGGTCGTCCGCAACCGTCCGCAGCGTGCTCGCGACCCTGGAGGCGCTGGGCTACGTGCACCAGCCGCACGCGTCGTCCGGCCGCGTGCCCACGGACCGCGGCTACCGCGCCTACGTGGACCTGCTGCTCGAGTCGCGGCCGGCTCCGCAACCCAGGCCGGACGTCGAGGCCCGCCTGCGGCAGGCGGGTACGGTGAGCGGCGTGCTGTCGAACGTGTCGCACGAGCTGTCGCTCGCCTCCCACCAGCTCGGCTTCGCGCTGTTGCCGGCGTCGGGCGGCGCCTTCCGGCACATCGAGTTCGTCCCCCTCGACGGTTCGCGCATTCTCGTCGTGGTGAGCGCCGACGGGAACGAGGTGGTGCACAAGGTCGTCGATCTGGGAGAGCGGATACCGGCCAGCGAGCTGCGCCAGGGCGCGACCTATCTGAACCGCGAGTTTGCCGGCATGCTCCTCTGGGATGTCCGCGCCACCGTGGCGGAGCAACTGCGCCAGGAGCGCATGCTGTACGACCAGCTCCTGTCGCGCGCGCTGCGTCTCGCCAGCTCGACGCTGGAGGACGTGGTGCCGCAGAACACGCTGTTCCTGGAGGGCGCCGGCTTCCTGGTGGAGCAGGTTTCCGATTCCGAGGACGAGGCCCGCGTGCCCTTCGCGATGCTGCAGGCCCTGCTCTCGATGATCGAGAAGAAGGACCAGCTAGTCCGGCTGCTCAACGAGTACCTCGACGGCTCCGGCCTCACGGTGGTGATCGGGACCGAGCACGTCTCGCCGGAGATGCGGGGCTTCAGCCTGGTGCTGTCGCCCTACTCCGACGGCCAGCGGACCGGCAGCGTCGGCGTGATCGGTCCGCGCCGGATGCGTTACTCGCGGGCGATCTCGGCCGTCGACAGCGTGTCCCGGGCCGTCAGCCGGGTGCTCTTCACGCAGGGGACGCCGCCGCCCGCCAATGACAGACGACACGAGACCGGAAACGCCTGATTCAGCAGCCGCGCCAGCGGCAGTCGACCCGCCGCCGCCCGCCGCCGACGAACCGGCGCCGCCGGCCGCGGGGGCCGACGAGGCGGCGCGCGAACGCGACGAGTACCGCGACCTGCTGCTGCGCAAGACCGCCGAGCTCGACAACTACCGCAAGCGGGTCGAGCGGGAGCGCGCGGCGGCCGACGAGGCGGCGGCGGCCGATCTCATCAGCGAGCTCCTGCCCATTCTCGACAACCTGGAGCGCGCGCTCGAGACCGGCGCGGACACCGCCGCGGCAGCCGCCTATCGCACGGGGGTGGAGTTGATTCACAAGCAGTTGCTCGACCTGCTCGCCAAGCGGCGGGTGGTGCCGATCGACACCGCGGGCCAGGACTTCGACCCGCACTTCCATCAGGCCGTGGCACACGAGGCGAGCGGCGAGCACGCCGACGGACAGATCATCGGCGAGCTCCGGCGCGGCTACCTGCTGGCCGGACGCCTGCTGCGGCCCGCCATGGTGAGGGTGGCGAAGGCGTGAGCAAGCGAGACTATTACGAGGTTCTGGGCGTCCCGCGCTCCGCGGACGAGCAGCAGATCAAGAGCGCCTACCGGAAGCTGGCGCTCAAGTATCACCCCGACCGGAACCCGGGTGACGCCCGGGCCGAGGAACGCTTCAAGGAGGCGGCCGAGGCCTACGCGGTGCTGGCCGACGCCGGGAAGCGCAGCCGCTACGACCAGTTCGGCCATGCCGGCGTCGACCGCGCGGGTGGGCCGCAGGGCTTCGACCCCACGATCTTCGCCGACTTCGGCGACATCCTGGGCAACCTCGGCGACATCTTCGGATTCGGCGGCTTCGGCCCGGGCCGGCGGCCCGGGGGTCCCGGCCGGGGAGCCGACCTCCGCTACGACCTGCAGATCGAGTTCGCCGACGCCGCCGCCGGCACCGAGACGGTGCTCAAGATACCGCGCCTCGAGGCGTGCACCCGCTGCGGCGGCTCGGGCTCCAGCGGCGGCGCCCCTCAGATCTGTCCGCAGTGCCGGGGCAGGGGCCAGGTACGCTACCAGCAGGGGTTCCTGACGGTCGCCCGCACGTGCGGGCACTGCGGCGGCCAGGGCCAGGTCATCACGGATCCGTGCCGCGAATGCCACGGGCAGGGGCGGGTCGAGCACGAACGCAAGCTGACCGTGAAGATCCCGGCCGGCATCGCGACCGGCCAGCGCCTGCGCCTGCACGGGGAGGGCGAGCACGGCGAGGCCGGCGGGCCGCCCGGCGATCTCTTCGTCGTCGTGCACGTCGCGGAGCACGCGTTCTACCACCGCGAGGACGACGATCTGTGGTGCGCCGTGCCGGTCACCTATCCGACGCTGGTGCTGGGCGGCAAGATCACGGTGCCGACGCTGAACGGCGACGATACCCTCGTGATCCCGGCGGGCACCCAGCCGGACAGCCGCTTCCGTCTGCGCGGGAAGGGCATGCCGCACGTCTCGGGACGCGGCCGGGGGGATCTCTACGTCAACGTGAAGGTCGAGGTGCCGACGGACCTCTCGAGGGAGCAGCGGGAGCTGGTCGAGCGGCTGCACGTGACGATGCCTCAGCGGGCTGGCGAGCCGAGCACGCGGCCGAGCCGGGAAGACCGCGACGAGCGTCCGTTCTTCGACCGCGTGAGGGACATGTTTGGGTGATGCGCGCCCGGCGCTCGACGTGCGGACCCCCGCCCGGCGACCGGACCTGATCCCGCGCCTCGACGCCCTGCTCGACGACTTCCACCCGTTCGCCGTCGAGCCGCTCGACGCGGTGAGGCGGCGCATCCACTTCTTCTCGCCCGTCGATCGGGACGACGCGTCGCGGGCGCTCCAGCGGCATTTCGGCGCCGCCGGGGTGACGGCGGCGGCCGTCGAGGTGCCCGACGACGACTGGGCGGCGCGCAGCCAGGCCCGCCTGACCGCCGTTCGCATCGGCGACATCGTGGTCGCCCCGCCGTGGGACGTTCCCGCCGAGCCGGGCGACGGCACGCTGGTCGTCATCCGGCCCTCGATGGGCTTCGGCACCGGACACCACGCCTCGACGCGCCTGTGCCTGCGCGCGCTGCAGGCGGTGCCGCTGGCGAACCGAAGCGTCCTCGATGTCGGGACCGGGTCCGGCGTGCTGGCGATTGCCGCGGCCAGGCGCGGCGCCACGTCCGTCGTCGCGATCGACACCGACCGCGATGCGGTGGCGACGGCGCTGGACAACGTCGAGTTGAACGGGGTGTCCGGCCGCGTGCGGGTGCGGTGCGGCGACTTCCGCCGGGCCGCCCTGCAGCCGGCGGCGATCGTGGTGGCCAACCTCAACGCGACGCTGGCGGCCCGCCACGGCGCGGCGCTGGCTGGGCTCGTGACCGACGGCTTCCTCGTGCTGGGCGGGATCGCGGCGCCGGAGGAGGCCGCGGTTCGCGGTGCGCTCGGACGCGCCGCGACGATCGTCGCGAGGCACGCCGAGGCAGACTGGGTGGCCCTCACCCTGGCCGTTCGCGGCGGCGCCCCGCGGCCCGCCGGGAGCTGATGGCGCCGCATCGCTTCTACGCGCCGCAGGCGTCCCGGGTCGGCCAGACGGTGGCGCTGCCGCCCGGCGAGGCCCACCAGCTCCTGCACGTGTTGCGGCTCGGCCGCGACGCGACGGTGCAGGCCTTCGACGGCCGCGGCCGCGAGTTCGTGGCGCGCGTCCTGGCGATCGATCGCGGCGGCGTCTCGATTCGCACCGTGGAGACCGTGGAGCCGGCGCGCGAGCCGGCCGTGGACCTGGCGCTGGCGCTGGCAGTCCTGAAGGGCCGGACGACCGGCGCGGTGGTTCGCGATGCCACGATGCTGGGCGCGCGGACCATCCAGCCGCTCACCACCACCCGCGGCCCCGCCGGCCCGGCGGCGGCCGGTCTCGACCGGGCGGTCGGCCGCTGGCAGGCCATCGCCATCGCGTCCGCCAAGCAGTGTCGCCGCGCCGTGGTGCCCGCGGTCGGACCGCCGCTCCCCTTCGCGGAGCTCGTCGCGCGAGGACCCCGCGGCCTGGGCATCATGCTGGTCGAGCCGGCCATCGCCGCCCCGCACGCCAGCATCCGGACCGTGGCCGACCAGCCGCCCCCGGCCCGGGCGACGATCGCGGTCGGGCCCGAGGGGGGCTGGACGGACAGCGAGGTCGAAGCGGCCGCCGGGGCGGGCTTCAGGCTGCTCACGCTGGGCTCGCGCACGCTGCGGGCCGATGCGGCGCCCGCCGCCGCGCTGGCGATCCTGCAGTACGTGTGGGGCGATCTCTAGCCGGGAGGCGACGCGCCGGCCGGCCCGCGCATTGCTCTATACTGGCGCGACTCCGCATGCTGTACCGAGGTCAGACGCTCGGCAAGTACAAGATTGTCGCCCCCCTCGGCAGCGGCGGGTTCGCCGTCGTGTACCTCGCCCGGGATACCTGGATCGACAAGGACGTGGCGATCAAGGTCCCGCATCGACAGAACATCAACTTCGCCGAGCTGCTGCGCGAGCCGCGCCTGCTGGCGACGCTCGATCATCCCAACATCGTCTCGATCACGACCGCCGAGAAGCAGGAGAACGTCTTCTTCATCGTCATGGAGTACGTGCAGGGAGACACGCTCGAGGAGCTCATCGGCGGCGGGGCGATGGACGTGCGCAAGGCGCTCGATTTCGCCAGGCAGGCGGGCGAGGCCGTCAGGCACGCGCACGGGCAGGGCGTCATCCACCGCGACCTGCGGCCCCCGAACATGCTGGTGTCGAAGGCGGGCGTGCTCAAGGTGGCCGACTTCGGCACGTCGCGCTTCCTGGAGATTGCCGCCCGCGGCACGACCGTCATCGGCAGCCCCGCCTACATGGCGCCGGAGCAGTTCGAGGGCAAGGCCGTCTTCGCGTCGGACATCTACTCGCTCGGGGTCACGATGTACCAGATGCTCACCGGCGTGATGCCCTACGAGACGCCGTCTCCGACCAACCTGGACCGGCTGCTGCGCGGCGACCTCGTGCGGCCGCCGCGCGTCCACGCGCCGTCGATTCCGGCCTCGGTCAACGACCTCGTGATGAAGGCGATGGCGCCCGACCTGTCGCAGCGGTACCGCAGCGCGGAGGAGCTGCTCGACGCGCTCGAGACAGTCCGCGCGCGCCGCGATCGGCGGGCCGCGGGCCATGCGCCGGCGGCGAGCCAGGCCGCGGCGCCGGACACGGCGGGCGCGACGTTCTGCTGGCAGTGCCGCAAGCCGCTGCACGCGCGCGCCGCCCGCTGTCCGTTTTGCGGGGAAAACCAGTGATGCTACACTGAACATCGTCGTAAGATATTCACCAGACAACACTTCGGCAGGACAACGATGAGCTTCGGTTCCGGCAGGATCTGGATGAACGGCACGTTCGTCGACTGGGCCGACGCCAGGATCCACGTCGCCGCGCATGTCGTCCACTACGGCAGCGGCGTGTTCGAAGGGGCGCGCTGCTACGACACGCCGAAGGGCGCCGCGTGCTTCCGCCTCGACGCCCACATCCGGCGGCTCTACGACTCGGCGAAGATATACCGCATGGAGTGCGACGTCGGCCCGACCGCGCTCCACGCGGCGGTGCTCGACACGATTCGGCACAACGGCTACCAGGCGTGCTACATACGGCCGCTCATGTACCGCGGCTACCACACGCTCGGCGTCAATCCCTTCTCCTGCCCGGTCGACGTGGCGATCCTCGTCTGGGAGTGGGGTGCGTACCTCGGTGAGGACGCCCTCGAGGACGGGGTCGACGTCCAGGTGAGCTCGTGGGGGCGCGGGGCGCCGAACCGCTTCCCCTCGCTCTCGAAGGCCACCGCAAACTACGCGAACTCGCAGCTCATCAAGATGGAGTCGGTGCTCCACGGCTACGCCGAAGGGATCGCCCTCGACCCGATGGGCTTCCTCAGCGAAGGCAGCGGCCAGAACCTCTTCCTGGTGCGCGACGGCGTGATCGCGACGCCGCCCATCGGCACCTCGACGCTGGCCGGGATCACGCGCGACGTCGTCATCACCATCGCCCGCGACCTCGGCTTCACGGTGCGCGAGGATCTGCTGCCACGCGAGGCGCTGTACATCGCCGATGAGGTGTTCTTCACGGGGACGGCCGCCGAGATCACCCCGATCCGCTCCGTGGACAAGATCACCATCGGCAGCGGCCGGCGCGGGCCGGTCACCGAGGCGATTCAGCGGCGCTTCTTCGACATCATCAACGGCCGCGCGCCGGACGCCCACGGCTGGCTGACGTACGTCTACCCCGAGGCCGAACGGCCCGCCGCCGCCGAGGCGGCCGCGGGCACCCCGTAGGCGCCACCGCCCACCGGCGTCCGCGCGGCCGATGCCCGACCCGTACCAGGCCGGACTCGCGATGCTGTCGCGCCGGGAGCTGTCCACGGCGCAGGTCAGGGAGCGCCTCGCGCGCAAGGGGTTCGACCCGGACGCGGTCGAGGGCGCCCTCGCGCGACTGCGCGCGGTGCGTGCGCTCGACGATGCGCGCACGGCGCAGGCGCTGGCGCACCGCTCGCACGTCCGGATGCACGGCCGCCTGCGGGCGGTGCGGGAGCTGGAGGGGCGGGGCATCGACCGCGGCCTGGCGCTGCGCGCCGTCGACGCCGCCTATCGCGAGGTCGACGAGGGCGAGCTGATCGCGCGCGCCCTCGCCCGGCGCCTGCGCGGACCCATCGAGACGCCGGCGGCGCTGCGCCGCCTGTACCACTATCTCGTCCGTCAGGGCTTCGACGGCGCGGCGGCCAGGGCGGCGCTGGCGCCGCACGCCGCGCCGCGGGCAGCGGGCGACGGCGCCGACTGAAGGGGCTGTGAAAGAATAGGACGACGATGACCTCGGGGGAGATCCGCCAGAGCTTCCTGACGTTCTTCGAGCAGCGCGGGCACCGCGTGGTGCCCAGTTCCCCGCTCGTGCCGGCCGACGATCCGACGCTGCTGTTCACGAACGCCGGCATGAATCAGTTCAAGCAGCTCTTCCTCGGCCAGGAGACGCGCAGCTACCGGCGGGCCACCACCTCCCAGAAGTGCATGCGCGTCAGCGGCAAGCACAACGACCTGGAAAACGTCGGCCCCTCGCTGCGCCACCACACGTTCTTCGAGATGCTCGGCAACTTCTCGTTCGGCGACTACTTCAAGGCCGAGGCCATCCCGTTCGCCTGGGAGCTGCTGACCGGGGCCTGGAAGCTGCCGCCCGAGCGTCTCTACGCCACGGTCTTCGAGGGTGAGGACGGCATCCCGCGCGACGACGAGGCACATGCCATCTGGCGCCGGCTCGTCCCGGCGGAGCGCATCGCCGAGATGGGCGCGGCCGAGAACTTCTGGGCGATGGGCGACACGGGACCGTGCGGCCGCTGCTCCGAGGTCCACTACCACCGGGGCGACCACCTGCCCTGCGGCGCGCCGACGTGCCGCGGCATCGACTGCGACTGCGACCGGTACGTCGAGATCTGGAACAACGTCTTCATGGAGTTCGAGCGCCGCGCGGACGGCTCGCTGGCCCCGCTGCCGGCCCCGTCGATCGACACCGGCATGGGGCTCGAGCGCATCGTGGCGGTGCTGCAGGACAAGCTCTCGAACTACGACACGGATTTGTTCACGCCGCTGCTGTCGGCCATCGGCGAACGGGCGGGGACGGCGTACGGTCCGCTCGCGGGGCGACCAGACAACGGCGCCGGCGACGTGTCGCTGCGCGTCATCGCCGACCACCTGCGCGCCATCACGTTCCTGATCGCCGACGGCGTGGTCCCCTCGAACGAGTGGCGGGGATACGTCCTGCGCAAGATCATGCGGCGCGCCATGCGCCACGGCAAGAAGCTCGGCTTGACCGAGCCGTTCCTGCACGATCTCACCGGCGTGGTGATTGCGGAGATGGGATCGGCGTACCCGGAGCTGGAGACGAATCGCGAAGTCGTCGCGTCGGTCGTGCGCCGCGAGGAAGAGCAGTTCGACCGGGTGCTGCGCGACGGCCTGCCGCGTCTCGAGACGGCGCTCGCCGAGGCGGAGGCCGGGTCGCGCACCGTCGACGGCGAGACCGCGTTCCGACTGTACGACACGTTCGGCGTGCCGCTCGACTTCATCGAGGACCTCGCCGCGTCCAGGCAGTTGCAGGTCGATCCCGAAGGATTCGAGCGCGAGCTGGAAGCGCAGCGCGCCCGCGCCCGCGCCGGCGCCGCGTTCGGCGGCGGACAGCAGGCGCAGGTCACGATCGACGCGGGTCCCTACGTGCTGACCGCGGCCGGCGAGCCGCGGTTCGGACCGCAGGCGTTCACTGGCTACGACGGCACGTCGACCCGCAGCGGCGTCACGCATCTGTTCCGGCGCGACGGCGGGGGGCAGGCTCTCACGGGGGTCGAGGCGCTCGAGGCCGGCGAGGCGGGGTACGTGGTCCTCGAGCAGACGCCCTTCTACCTCGCGGCCGGCGGGCAGGTCTCGGACACCGGCCGGCTGCTTGCGGACGGCGTCGACGCCGCGGTCGACGACGTCGTCCGGCTGCAGCCGGACTGGCCGCGGATGCACGTGACCGCGGTGCGCGAGGGCGCGTTGCGCGCGGGCGACGAGGTCACGGCCGAGGTGGACGCCGTGCGCCGCGGCGACATCCGCCGCAACCACACGGCGACGCACCTGCTGCACGCCGCCCTGCGCGCCGTCGTCGGACACCACGTGCGGCAGGCCGGGTCGCTCGTCGCGCCCGATCGCCTGCGCTTCGACATCACGCACCACGAGCCGGTCGCGCCAGAGCAACTGCGCGAGATCGAGCGCCTCGTCAGCAGCCATGTCTTCGGCAACGTGGCGGTCGAGACCGAGGAGCGGTCGACCGAGGAGGCGATTGCCGCCGGCGCCATGGCGCTGTTCGGGGAGAAGTACGGCGATCGGGTGCGCGTCGTCACCGTACCCGGCCTGTCCGCGGACGCACCGGATTTCTCGGTCGAGCTGTGCGGCGGCACCCATTGCCGGGCGACCGGCGACATCGGACCGTTCGTCATCACGCACGAGGGCGGCGTGGCGGCCGGGGTCCGGCGCATCGAGGCGGTCACCGGGGCGGCGGCGGTGCGCCTGCTCCAGGAGCGGGGCGACGCGCTCGGCGACCTCCTGCATCTGCTCGGCACGAGCGCCGGGCAGGCCGGGTCGGCCGTCAGGAAGCTGCAGGCCGACGCCCGGCGCCTGGCGCGCGAGGTCGAGCGGCTGAAGGTCGAGGCCGCGATGGGCGGGCCGGCGGATCCGGCTGCGGACGACGCCGTCGAGATCGCCGGCGCGAAGCTGTTGACCCGCCACGTGAAATCGCTCGAGCCGCACGCCCTGCGCACGCTGGCCGACTCGCTGCGCGAGCGCCTGGGCAGCGGGATCGTCGTCCTGGCCGCGGACAACGACGGCAAGGCCGCTCTGGTCGTCTCCGTCACCCGCGACCTGACCGATCGCGTCCACGCCGGCAACGTGATCAAGACGCTGGCGCCCATCATCGGCGGGCGCGGCGGCGGCCGACCGGACTTCGCCCAGGCCGGCGGGCGGCAGCCCGACAAGGTGGGCGCGCTCTTCGCGGAGTGCCGCACGCTGGTGGCCGACCTGCTCGCCGGGAGCCCGGCCGGCACAGGATAGACCGCCGTGCCCCGCGAGCTGGCCGCAGCAGACCCCGGCGCCCCCCAGCGGATCCGCCTGGACGTGTGGCTCGACGTCGCCTGCGTCTGCAAGACGCGTTCGGCCGCCAGGCAGGCCTGCCTGGGCGGGAAGATCACCGTGAACGGCACGCGCGCGAAGCCGCACCGCGAGATCGGCCCGGGCGACCGCATCGAGGTCACGACCGCGGGCGGACGGCGGCGGGAGCTGGTCGTCAGGGCCGTCGCCCCGCGCCACGTGGCGAAGCCGGAAGCGCGGGCGCTCTACGAGGACGTCACGCCCCCGCCGACGCCGGAAGAGGTCGAATTGCGCGAGCTGCTGCGGCTGGCCGGACCGGCTCCCGGCAGCCGGCAGGGCGCAGCCGACCGCCGGCAGCGCCGGCGCCATGGGAAGCCGTGGTGAGCGTATCGAGACAGGATTCCACCGCCCGTGAGAAAAAGGCTGTGATCCCCAAGAACGGCATGCGGCCGGTTCATCCGGGCGAAATTCTGCGCGACGAACTCGAGGCGATCGGCTTGTCGGCCAGCGCGCTGTCGAAGGCGCTCGGTGTGCCGGTCAACCGCATCAGGGCGATCCTGAACGGCCAGCGCGGGGTGACCGCCGACACGGCGCTCCGGCTGGCGCGCTATTTCGGGACGAGCCCACAGGTCTGGTTGAACCTGCAACAGAGCTACGAGCTGCGTCGGGCCGAAATCGCAGTGGGGCAGCGGATTGTCGAGTGTGTGCAGCCCCGGCACACCGCCGCGTAGGTGCTACTGACCGCCTGGACCGAGCGCGGCCGCGTGACTCCGCACGAGTTCATCTGCAAGTGGCGGGCCTCGGAGCTGAAGGAGCGGTCCACACGATCAGGGACCACCTCCTTCTGCTCCAGGGCTTCGGAAGGGGAAGGTTAGACGCGGCGCACGAGACCACCTATAATGGGCGGTTGGAACCAGGGAAGGATACCGAGCAAGTGGCGAACCACAAGTCAGCGCTCAAGGCGCATCGCCGGAACGTGAAGACGCGCGCGCACAACCGCGAGCTTCGCCGCCGACTGCGGCGGGCGCTCAAGGCGGCGCGCGTCGCCGCCGACGGCGGCGATGCCGCGATCGCCGAGAAGCTCCGCGGCACCGTGTCGCTGATCGACAAGCTGGCCGGCAAGGGGATCATCCACGCGAACGCGGCGGCGCGCTACAAGTCCAGACTGTCACGGCGCGCGGCGAGCGCCTCCGCCGCGGCCTGACGGCCGGCCCGCCCCTCTCCCGGCCGCTTCGCACAGCCGCACGACCAGGCGCTCGAGCAGCAGCCGCGGCGTGCCGGCGGACTGCTTCAGGGCGATATCGGTCCTGAAGATCGCATCGATGCCCTGCGGCACGCGGGCCGCGGGCAGCCGGCTCCTCGCGACCCAGGCCAGTTGGCCCAGCACCACGTAGGGCACGGCGCCCTGCTCGAGCGCGCGGCCGAGCTCGCGCAGCGCGACGGCCGTTTGCCCCCGCTCGATCGCCCGCGTCACGGCCCAGTCGTCGTACGCCGCCGCGGGTCCGGCCACGCTGCGGACGTCGGCGGCGGTGATTGCCGGTGCGTCGCCGACGTACAGCAGCAGCCGGTCGACCTCGTCGCGCAACCGGTTCGCGTCGGGACCGATGCGCTCGGCCAGGAGCCGGATGGCGGCGGATTCCATGCGCTTGTCCGCGGCGGTCACCTTCGCCCGGATCCAGCGCCCGGCGTCGGCGACCGATTCGAGGCCGCCGCAGCGCACCACGGTCGCGCGGGCCAGCAGCCGGCGGGTCGCGGCCCGGCGCTCGTCGAGCGGACCGCTGACGAGCACGAGGGAGGCATGGTCGGGCGCCTGCTCGAGGAACGCGGCGAGCGCCTCCGCGTCGCGCGCGGCCCCCGCCTGCTCCCGCTTCGGCTGCAGCGCCCGCTCGGCGTGGCGCACGATGACGAGGCGCCGCGGCGCCATCATCGGCAGCGTGCACGCGGCGTCGAGCATGGCGCCCAGCGGGGTCTCCCCGCCGTGGAAGCGGTCGACGTTGAAAGCGCGCAGGCCCTCGTCCACGGTCTGCTCGAACGCGTCCGCGATCTCGCTCTTCTCCTGCTCGTCGTCACCGAGCACGAGGTAGACGGCATCGAGCTGCCCGGCCGCGATCCGGCTGCGCACCGCGTGCGGCGTGGAGGCGCCCATCGGCCGGACCCTAGAAGGCTTCCAGAATCGAGCTGACCACGGTTTCCGCGAAGTCCTGCGCGATGCGCTCGACGGCGTTCGACCGCTGCCCGAAGAAGGCCGACACGCTCTGGACGTCGCCGCCGCCCGAAGCCACCTCGTACTCGTCGCTGAACTGCAGGCTGGGATTCTGCCAGAGCACCTCGTTGGTCGTCAGGTCCGTGAACGCGATGCGGGCGGTCAGCGTGAACACGTAGCGGGAGGCCTGCTGGTCGTCGGTGAAGCTGGCCGGCGCGATCCGGATGTTGCGAATGGCCCCTTCGAGCACGGCATCGACGCCGGTGGTGTCCGGCAGCACCCGGTACCGGCCGCGGCCGATGAACTCCTGCCGCACCTCCTGGGTCACGATCTGCTCGACCTCGAACGCCGACGTGTCGTTGTCGAACAGCGGGATCCCGATCGTCTCGATGTAGTCCGGCAGAAACGACCCGCGGCCGGCGAGCGTGTACCCGCACGCGGCGTGCGCTGCGCAGGCGAGCAGCACCGCGAGCGCGGCGCAGGTCCGGGTCATCAATCGATTCCGGCGCGATTCCAGCGCGATTCCAGCGGTTCCAGGTCTGCCGCGGGTCACCGGGCGACGACGTTCACGAGCTTGCGGGGCACGACTATAACCTTCGTGATCTGCTTGCCGGAGGTGTGGGCGCCCACGTGCGGGTGCTCGAGGGCCAGCGCCTCGAGCACCTCCTGCGGCGTGTCGACCGCCACGGTGAGCCGCGCGCGCAGGCGGCCGTTCACCTGGACCGGGACCACCACCTCCTCCGCGCGGACCGCCGCCTCGTCGCACACCGGCCAGCCGGCGGCCACGACGCCGTCCGCGTGCCCCAGCGCCTCCCACAGCTCCTCGGACAGATGCGGCACGAACGGCGAGAGCATCAGCACGAGCGCCTCGATGGCTTCCCGGACCGCGGCCACGGCGGCGGGACGGGGCGGCCCACCAGCGGTGTATGCCGCCGCGTCGGCGCCGATCCGTTCCCGGGCGCAGAATCCGTACAGCTCGTTGACCAGCTCCATCAAGGCCGAGACCGCCGTGTTCAGGTGGATGCGGACATCGATGTCGTTGGAGACCCGCCGGATGGTGTCATGCGTCCGCCGCCGCAGGGCGCGGTCTGCCGCCTCGAGCGCCACCCCGTCGATCGGGGGCGCCGCCGGCGCCGCGTCGCAGAAGGCGACGACCAGCCGCCAGACCCGGCCCAGGAAGCGGTAGCTGCCCTCCAGCCCGGCGTCCGTCCACTCGATCTCCCGCTCGGGCGGCGCGACGAACATCTCGTAGAGCCGCAGCGCGTCGGCGCCGTACGTGGCCAGCATGTCGTCCGGGTCGACGACGTTGCCCCTGGACTTCGACATGACCGCGCCGTTGCGCAGCACCATGCCCTGCGTGAGCAGCCGCGTGAACGGCTCGTCGTGCTCGACGAGCCCGATGTCGTTCAGCACGCGGCAGAAGAACCGCGAGTAGATGAGGTGCAGGATCGCATGCTCGATCCCGCCGCTGTAGAAGTCGACCGGCCCCCAGTAGGCGACCTTGCGCGGATCGAACGGCCGCTCCTCGTTGCGCGGGTCGCAGTACCGGTAGTAGTACCACGACGAGTCGACGAACGTGTCCATCGTGTCGGTCTCGCGCCGGGCGGGGCCGCCGCACGCGGGACAGGTCGTCTCCACGAACTCGGCCACCTCGGCGAGCGGCGAATCGCCGCGCCCGCTGAACCGCTCCACCCGCGGGAGCTCCACCGGCAGATCCGCGTCGGGCACCGGCCGGGTGCCGCACGCGTCGCAGTAGACGATCGGGATCGGCGTCCCCCAGTAGCGCTGCCGCGAGATGCCCCAGTCCTTCAGGCGGAACTGGACGGCCCCGCGGCCGATGCCGTCCCGCTCGGCCGCCTCGGTCATCTTGCGGATGGCCTCCGCGCTCGGCAGCCCGCTGAAGGGGCCCGAGTCGACCAGCACGCCGTACGCCGCCGCGGCCGCTTCCAGCTCCGAGCCGGACAGCGGGGGCTCGCCGGGCGGCTGCACGACCACGCGGACGGGCAGGTCGTACTTGCGGCAGAACTCGAAGTCCCGCTGATCGTGCGCGGGCACGGCCATGATGGCGCCGGTGCCGTACTCGGCCAGCACGAAGTTCGCAATCCAGATCGGGACCGGCGCGCCCGTGAACGGATTGCGGGCGCGGCGTCCCGTGTCGAAGCCCTCCTTCTCGATCTGGCCGGTGGTGCGCGCCGTGCGGTCCAGTCCCCGGAAGCCTTCCAGCCGCGCCGCGAACGCCGCCGGGTCGGCGCTCGCGGCCGCGAGACGATCGGCGAGCGGATGCTCGGGCGCCAGCAGCACGGCGGTGGCGCCGTAGATCGTGTCGATGCGCGTGGTGAACACCTCGATGGCGTCCGCCTCGCCGCGGCGATCGGGCTCTCCGTCGACGAGCGGAAACTGCACCAGCGCGCCCGTTGAGCGGCCGATCCAGTTGCGCTGCATCGTCAGGACCCGCTCCGGCCACTGATCGAGCTGGTCCGCGCCCTCGAGCAGCGCGTCCGCGTAGCGGGTGATCCGGAAGAACCACTGGTTCAGATCGCGGGTGCCCACCTCGGTCGCACAGCGCCAGCAGGCGCCGTCCACCACCTGCTCGTTGGCCAGCACCGTCTCGCAGGACGAGCACCAGTTAACGGTCGACCGCTGGCGGTAGGCGAGATCGCGCTCGAACATGCGCAGGAACAGCCACTGGTTCCAGCGGTAGTAGTCGCGCTCGCACGTGGCGAGCTCGCGCTCCCAGGCATAGCTGATCCCGAGCCGCTGGAGCTGGCCCTTCATGTGGGCGATGTTGTCGAGCGTCCAGCGCTCGGGGTGGGTGCCGTGCTTGATGGCCGCGTTCTCGGCCGGCAGGCCGAACGCGTCCCAGCCGAACGGATGCAGCACGTTGTACCCCTGCATCCGCCGGGTGCGGGCGACCACGTCGCCGATCATGTAGTTGCGGACGTGACCGACGTGGGCGTGGCCGGACGGGTAGGCGAACATCACGAGGCAGTAGAACTTGGGGCGGTCGGCATCCTCGGCCACCTCGAACGCACGGGTGGCGCGCCACCGCTCCTGCCACTTCCTCTCGACAGCTTGGGGATCGTAGTCGCGCACGGACGAGTCCACTGCGGTGCTGCGATTATAGCCCACGCCAGAACGGCGCCTGCGCGCGGCGGACCAGGCTCAGCGCGGCGTCGGCCCGCTCCGTCGAGCCGCCGCCCGGACGCGGTCCGGGCGGGCCGTCCTCCTGCATGACCGCCAGCGTGGAGACCAGGCACGCCTCGAGCGCCTCGAGGTCGTAGCCGCCCTCCGTGACCAGCGCCATGCGTCCGCCGCAGCAGCGCTCGGCCACGGCGCGCAGCGCACTCGTCATCCAGGCGTACCCGGCGGTCGACACGTGCATGCCGCCCAGCGGATCGCGATCGTGGGCGTCGTACCCCGCCGAGAGCAGCAGCAGCTCGGGATCGAACTGCTCGAGGATCGGAACCACCGCCTGCTCGAAGACCAGACCGTAGTCGGCGTCGCCGGCGCCGGCCGCCAGCGGCACGTTCACGGTCAGGCCGGCGCCCCGCCCGCTGCCGAGGTCGCCGGCGGCGCCCGTGCCCGGATAGAACGGGTACTGATGCAGCGACAGGTAGAGCACGCGGGGCTCGTCGTAGAACATCCACTGCGTGCCGTTGCCGTGATGCACGTCGTAGTCGACGACGGCCACCCTCTCGAGCCCGCGGCCCAGAGCATGGGCGGCGGCCACGGCGACGTTGTTGTAGAGACAGAAGCCCATCGCGCGATCCCGTTCCGCGTGATGCCCCGGCGGGCGCACCAGCGCGACCGCCCGGCCGCCGGCCAGGGCCTGGTCGGCGGCGTCGATCGTGGCGCCCGCGGCGAGGCGCGCGATGGTCTCCGAGTCCGGCGACGCGTAGGTGTCGGGGTCCAGACGCACGCGGCGGCCGGCGGTGGCGCCCATCGCGTCGACATGCTGTCGATCGTGGACGCCGAGCAGGGCGGCGGTGGTCGCCGGCCGCGGCTCCGCCAGCGCGCCGCCCGCGTCGGCCCACCGCCGAGCGACCGCGGCCATCACCGCGGCCCGCTCCGGCCGTTCCGGGTGGCCCGGCGGCGTCGCGTGGTCGCCGAACCGCTCCGACGACAGCACGAGCACGTCGCGCGGTTCACGGTCGCGATCAGGCTGCATCCTCATTGTCCTCGCCCAGCATGGTCAGGGTGCGGGCGGCGAGACCCCGGAGGGCCTGCTCGAGCTCGGCCCGGGACGCCTCGAGCGTCGCCTCGGAGGCCCGCGGCGGCACGTCGATGGGGCGGCCGATCGCCACGGCGATGCGGCTGAAGGGCCGCGGCACCTGCGTCCGGTCCCAGCTCCGCGCCGACCAGTAGCGCTGCGCCTCCATGTGAAACGGCAGGACGGGGCTGCCGGTCAGGCTGGCCAGCCACACGGCCCCCGGCTGCACGGAGCGCAGCGGGCCGCGCGGGCCGTCCACCGCGAACCCCGCCGGCCGGCCGCTGCGCACGTCGCGCCGCAACTGGGCCAGCGCGCGGGCTCCCCCGCGCGACGTCGAGCCCCGGGCCGTACCGTAGCCGAAGCGGCGGATGATGCGGGCAATCCACTCGCCGTCGAAGTTCTCGCTCGTCATAACGACGATGCCGCGCCCCCGCCAGAAGTACGTCGCGGCCAGGATGCGACCGTGCCAGAAGGCGAATATCGGCGCCCGTCGCGCGGACCGCAGCGCTTCGTAGTGCGCGCAGCCGTCCACCTGCCAGCGGCAGGTTCTCCCCAGCAGGGCTATCAACGGGTACGCCAGCCCGGCGATGGCCGCAGCCCGGACGCGATCCACCCTCGACAGGCTGCCCGCCGTCACATCCCTTCGTACTGCGGACCACCGCCCCCTTCCGGCGGCACCCAGTCGATGATCTGATAGGGGTCCATGATGTCACACGTCTTGCAGTGAACGCAGTTCGACGCGTTGATCTGCAACTGCTTGCCGGCCGAGCCGTCGGTCGCGTCGATGATCTCGTAGACGTTCGCGGGACAGAAGCGCGTGCAGGGATTGCGGTACTCCTCGAGGCAGCGCGTGCGGCACAGGTCCGTGTCGTGCACCAGCAGGTGCGACGGCTGGTCCTCGTCGTGGCGGGTGCCGGAGAAGTGCACGTTGGTCAGCTTGTCGAACGTCAGCGTGCGGTCGATCGGGACCCCCGCATCGGCGGCGGCCGGGGTCGTCCCGGCGCCTGCCGGCGCGACCCGCGCCAGCCGCTGGTGGCCGGGCTCGGCCGGCATCGGATCGCGCAGCCACCAGCCGCCGGACACCAGGGCCAGGGCGGAGTACGCGAGCCCCGCGAGCAGCCCGTGGCCGAAGCTCTGGTGCACGTTGCGCACGGGGTACAGCTCCGCGCGGATGCGGCCCTGCTCGATCAGCTCCCCGTAGCGCGCCAGCCGGGCAGCCGACGGATCGCCCGCGCGCACCGCCTCGAAGGCCGCCTCGGCCGCGCACATGCCGCTGCGCATGGCGAGGTGAATGCCCTTGAGCCGCATGGAGTTGAGAAAGCCGGCCGCGTCTCCGGCCAGCAGCCCGCCGGGCAGGTGGCAGCGCGGGACCGCGTGCCAGCCGCCCTCGGGCAGGGCCTTGGCGCCGTAGCGCACCATCTGGCCGTCGGCGAGCAGGCCGGCGACGAGCCGGTGCCGCTTGAAGCGCTGGAACGCGACGTGCGGGTCGAAGAGCGGATCCCGGTAGTCCAGGCCGGCGACGAACCCCACCGCGACGCGTCCGCCCGGCAGCGCGTAGACGAAGCCGCCGCCGAACTCCTCGAAGCGCGCCGGATAGCCCAGGGTGTGCATGACCGCGCCGGGCTGCAGGCGGCCGGCCGGCACCTCCCACAGCTCCTTGATGCCGAGCGCGTAGACCTGCGGCAGGCGTCCCTCGTCGAGGGCGAAGCGGCGGATCAGCGTCTTGGTCAGATTGCCGCGCACGCCGTCCGCGAAGATCGTGACCGCGGCCCGGATGTCGACGCCCGGCTCGAAGGTCGGCTTGCGGGCGCCGTGCCGATCGATGCCCCGGTCGCCGGTGCGCACGCCCACCACGCGGTCGCCCTCGAGCAGCACCTCCGAGCCGGAGAAGCCCGTGAAGACGTCGACGCCGGCCTCCTCCACGAGCCCGGCCAGCCACTTCACGAAGCGGTTCAGCGAGATGACGTAGTGGCCGTGGTTGCGCAGGGGCGGCGGCGTCACGGGGAACCGCAGCGCGCGAGTCCGCGTGAGGAAGTAGACGCGGTCGTCGCGCACCGGGGTCTCGAGCGGGGCCTTGCGCGCCCGCCAGTCCGGCACGAGCTCGTCGAGGGCCGCCGGGTCCAGCACGGCTCCCGAGAGCATGTGGGCCCCGCTGGAGCGCGCCTTCTCCAGCACGGCGACCGCGAGCGGGTCGCCCCCGCGTTCGCGCTGCAGCGTGGCCAGCCGGTAGGCAGCCGACAGCCCTGCGGGGCCGCCGCCCACGATCAGGACGTCGACATCGAGCGTGTCGCGTTCCAGCTCACTCTCCCAACGCCGCGATGAGCGCCGGCACGACCTCGAAGAGGTCCCCGACGATCCCGTAATCGGCGACTTCGAAGATGGGGGCGTCCGCGTCCTTGTTGATGGCGACGATGGTGCGCGCGCCCTTCATCCCGACCAGGTGCTGGATGGCTCCGGAGATGCCGAGCGCCAGGTACAGGCGGGGCGCCACGGTCTGTCCCGAGCTGCCGATCTGCCGATCCATCGGCAGCCAGCCGGCATCGCAGATGGGTCGCGAGGCAGCCAGCTCGGCGCCGAGGGCCTGCGCCAGCTCCTGCGCCAGCGGCAGGTGCTCCTGGGCCTTGATGCCCCGCCCCACCGACACGATCCGCTCCGCCTGTCCGAGATCGATCGCCTGCTTCGACTCCTGGAACGGCGGCTCCGGCCGCTGGCGGATCGCAGCGGGGTCGACCGTCACCGCGGCCGCCCGGGTCGGGGCCGGACGCTCGCCCCGGCGGGCTGCATCCGCCCGGTAGGCGCCGATCTGGAAGCTGGCGAAGTGCGGTCCCGGCCCCTCGGGCACGACGTCGGCCACGAACTTGCCCTGGAACATGGGCCTGACGAAGGCCACGGCGCCTGCGTGCGGCTTCGCGGCGATGCAGTCCGTGATGAGGCCGCAACCGAGCCGCGCCGCGAGCTGCGGCGCGAAGTCGCGAGCCTGATACGTGTGCGGCAGCAGCACGGCGGCCGGACGCTCCGCCTCGACCACCTGGGCCCAGGCCTGGACGAAGCCGTCCGGCGTGTACGGTTCGAGCGCGGGATCCTCCACGACGAGCACCGCCCCGACGTCGGCGTGCGACAGCTCGGCGGCGACCGCCCCGACCGCGGCGCCGGCTACGCCCACGGTCACCGGGCCGCCGATCTGCTGCGCGGCCGCAATCACCTCCCAGGTCGCCGGGTTGAGCGCGCCGCCACGCTGCTCCGCTATGACCAGGTTCATGCGATGCGGGCTCCTCGTTCAGAATACGCGCGCGTCCTCGCGCAGCACGCGCACCAGCTCGGCGGCCGCCTCCCCCGGAGACCCCTCGATGAGCTGCGTGCGCTTGTCCTTCTCGGGAACGTACAGTCGCGCAATCCGCTGCTGCGGCGCCGAGCCCGGGCCGGGAGCCACCTTGCGCACCTCCTTCTTCTTCGCCGCCATGATGCCCCGCAGCGTCGCGTAGCGCAGTTGGTTGATGCCGCTCTGAATCGTCAGGAGCGCCGGCAGCGGCATCGACACCCACTGGAACCAGCCGCCTTCGAGCTCCCGCTTCACGCGCAGCCGCCCGTCGGCCACGGTCACCTCCATGATGATGGTCGCGTGCGGTACGCCCAACCGCTCGGCCAGGACGACCCCGGTCTGGCCGAAGCCCTGGTCGTCCGACTGCAGTCCGGTCAGCACCAGATCGCACGACTCGGGCCGCAGCGCATCCGCGAGCGCGCCGGCCACCGTGTACGCCTCGGCGACCGCCAGCTCGTCGGACTCGACGTGGATGGCGCGATCGGCGCCCCGCGCCAGTCCCTCGCGGATTACCTGACCCACGCGGGCGGGACCCGCGGCGCAGATGATGACCTCGCCCCCGTGGCTCTCCTTCAACCGCAGCGCCTCCTCGAGGGCGTACGCATCCGGCTCGTTCAGCTCGAAGCTCGCGTCCCCGTCACGAACCCACGTGCCCGCGTCGTCGACACGGAGCGGCCAGTCCCGGGTGACGACCTGCTTGACGCAAACGGCGATTTTCAGCATGGCTGGACTTCAATCAGATGGGGCTGCGCCCCAAGCCCCGGCGTCCGCTTGCAGGGACAGGCGGCTAGTCCTCGTGGCGCTTGAAGAGGAGGCTCGCGTTCGTGCCGCCGAAGCCGAACGAGTTGGACAGGGCATACGTCAGCGTGGCGTTCCGCTTCCGGTTCGGCACGTAGTCGAGGTCGCAATCCGGATCCGGATACTCCAGATTGACGGTCGGCGGGAGCACCTGATCACGGACCGCCAGCGCGGCGATTCCGGCTTCCAGCCCCCCGGCGGCGCCCAGCAGATGGCCCGTCATCGACTTGGTCGACGAGATCGCCAGCGAGCGCGCGTGGTCTCCGAAGCACTTCCTGATCGCCAGCGTTTCCAGCTTGTCATTGTACCGTGTCGACGTCCCGTGGGCGTTGATGTAGTCGACGGCCGACGGCTCGACGCCCGCATCGTCGAGCGCCGCCTGCATGACGCGGACGGCGCCGCCCGCATCCTCCGCCGGCGCCGTCACGTGGTAGGCATCGGCCGACATGCCGTAGCCCACGATCTCCGCATAGATGGGAACGCCGCGCCGCCGGGCGCGGTCCCGCTCCTCGAGGACGATCACGCCGGCGCCCTCGCCGATGATGAACCCGTCGCGCTCCTGGTCGAACGGGCGGCTGGCCCGCTCCGGCTCGTCGTTCCGCGTCGACAGCGCGCGCATCGAGGCGAAGCCGCCGACTCCCATGGGTGTGATGGCCGCCTCCGAGCCGCCGGCAATCATCACGTCGGCGGTGCCGCGGCGCACGATCTCGAAAGCGTCGCCGACCGCGTGGGCCGAGGCGGAGCAGGCCGTGCACGTCGCCGAGTTCGGACCCTGCGCCCCGAACCGGATGGACACCTGACCGGCTGCCAGGTTGATGATCGCCGACGGAATGAAGAACGGCGAGATCTTGCGGGGCCCGCCCGCGAGGAGCGCGCGGTGCTCGCGCTCGATCGTGCTGAATCCGCCGATTCCGGACGCGATGAAGACCCCCGCCCGGGGTCCGAGCGGCTGGTCCGTCTGCAACCCCGCGTCGCACAGCGCGAACTCGGAGGCGGCGATGGCGTACTGGATGAAGACGTCCATCTTCTTGACGTCTTTCCTGCCGATGAACTCGAGCGGGTCGAAGTCCCTCACCTCACCCGCGATGCGGGCGGCGAAGGCGCTCGCGTCGAAATGCGTGATCGCGCCGATTCCGCTCCGTCCCGCGCACAGGCCCTCCCATGTCGCCTGGGTGCCGACCCCCAGCGGCGACACGAGACCGACACCAGTGACAACAACCCGTCTGCGCGACATCGCCCTCGCCTGGTGCACCCGGGGGGCCTACTTCTTGCTCTTGGCGTGGGACTCGATATAGTCGATCGCTTCCTTGACCCTCGTGATCTTCTCCGCGTCCTCGTCGGGAATCTCGAGCCCGAACTCCTCCTCGAACAACATGAGCAGCTCCACCGTATCGAGGGAATCGGCGCCCAGATCGTCGACGAACGAGGCGTCGGGCGTGACCTCCTCCTCATCCACGCCCAACTGCTCGACGATGATGCTCTTCACTTTATCCGGTACGGCCATTCGCAAGCCTCCTACATGTACATCCCACCGTTCACACCCACAATCTGGCCAGTAATATACGACGCTTCGTCGGACGCGAGAAAGGCGACCGCGGCGGCGACATCCTCCGGCCGGCCGAGCCGGCCCGCCGGAATCTGCCCGGCCAGGGCGTCACGGGCCGGGGCGTCCAGCCGCGCGGTCATGTCGGTCTCGATGAAGCCCGGTGCGACCACGTTGACCGTGATGCCGCGCGCCGCCACCTCGCGCGCGAGCGCCTTGCTGAAACCGATCAGGCCCGCCTTGGAAGCGGCGTAGTTGGCCTGACCGGGGTTGCCGGACTGGCCGACCACCGAGCCGACGCTGATGACGCGTCCCCGCCGCTGCTTCAGCATGGGCCGGAGGACCGCCTGCGTGCACGTGAACGCGGCCGTCAGGTTGGTTGCAATGACCGCATCCCACTCCTCGGGCTTCATGCGCATCAGCAACTGATCGCGAACGATCCCGGCGTTGTTGACCAGGATGTCGATGCGCTCGAAGCGCTCGAGCGTGGCGCGCACGGCCTCCTTCAGCGAGCCGGCATCGGTCACGTCGACGCCCAACGCCTGTGCGGCGCCGCCCGCCGCGACGATCTCGTCCGCCACCGGCCGCGCGTGATCCGCGCGGGCGCAGGCCGCCACCGCTGCCCCCTCGGCCGCGAGCCGCAGGGCGATCGCCCTGCCGATGCCTCGCGAAGCCCCGGTCACGAACGCGACGCGGCCGCTCAGATCAGCCATGGCCCACCAGGGTCTCCACCGCGGCAACGCCGTCGGGACTGTCGACGCCGACCACGGAGGCGCGCCGGTCGATCTTCCTGATCAACCCGGCCAGCACCGTGCCCGGACCGACCTCGACATACGTCTGCGCGCCGCAGGCGGCCAGCCGCCTCACGACCGCCTCCCACTGCACGGGTGCGCTCACCTGCTCGACCAGGGCATCGACGGCCGCTGCGGCGTCGCGCTTCGGCTCGGCATCCACGTTCGCAATCACCGGCACCGCGGGATTCGACACCACCAGCGAGCGCAGCTCCGGCTCGAGGCGCGCCTGGGCGGGTCTCATCAGGCCGCAATGGAACGGTGCGCTCACCGGCAGCGGCAGCACGCGGCGGGCGCCCAGCTCCCGGGCGCGGGCGCCGGCTCTCGCCACCGCGTCCTGCGCGCCGGCGATGACCACCTGCCCCGGCGCGTTCAGGTTCGCCGGGCTCACCACCTCGCCCTGGGCCGCCTCCTCGCACGCCTGCGTCACGAGCGCCGCGTCGAGGCCGAGCACGGCAACCATGGCGCCGGCGCCCACCGGCACGGCCTCCTGCATGTAGCGCCCGCGGCGGCGCACCGTGCGCAGCGCGTCCGCGAAGGACAGCGTCCCGGCCGCGACGTGGGCGGAGTACTCGCCCAGGCTGTGCCCCGCCATCAGCCCGGCCTGCAGCCCGTGCGAGGCGAGCAGCCGCTGCACCGCGACGCTCACCGCCAGCACGGCCGGCTGCGTGTTCGCCGTCAGGGTCAGCTCGGCCGAGGGTCCCTCGAAGCACAGCCGGCTCAACGGCTCCCCGAGCGCCTCGTCGGCCTGCTCGAACGTGTCCCGGCAGATCGGGAAGGTCTCGGCCAGGGCCTTCCCCATGCCGACGTACTGCGATCCCTGGCCGGGAAACACATACGCAATCAACCGCCGGACCCTTTCACGCTGCCCGCTCCGGCCGCCCCGGACAGCGCGGCGATCTCCACGGCCACGCGCTCGACGAAGCCCTGGTTGGCGAAGCGATACGCGAGCACGACGGCGTTGCGCACGGCCTTGACGGACGAGCACCCGTGGCCGACGACGCACAGCCCGGCCACACCGAGCAACGGCGCCCCGCCGACCTCGGAGTAGTCGACGCGCCGCCTGAACCTGCGAAACGCCCGGCTGGAGAGCAGGAACCCGAACCGCGTCGTGAAGGTCCGGTTCAGCTCGTCCCGCAACAGCGCCTCGACCATCTCCACGAGCCCCTCGCTGACCTTCAGGGCGACGTTGCCGGTGAACCCGTCGCAGACGATGACGTCGGCCTGGCCGGTGAAGATGTCTCGCGCCTCGATGTTGCCGATGAAATCCAGCCCGCTGTCCCGCAGCCGGCGGTGCGCATCCCGTGTGAGCTCGTTGCCCTTCGTGGCCTCTTCCCCGATCGAGAGCAACCCGACCCGGGGCCGGGAGACGCCCAGCGACAGGCGCGCGTACACGCACCCCATCGCGGCGAATTGTACAAGGTGCCTGGGCCAGCACTCGACGTTGGCGCCGGCGTCCAGCAGCACCGCGCTGCCGCGGCGCGTGGGAATGGCGGTCGCGAGCGCCGGACGCTCGACGCCGGACAGCAACCCGAACGCGGCATGCGCCGCCAGCAGGGCCGCGCCCGTGTTGCCGGCGCTGAAGAAGGCGGCAGCGTCGCCCCTGGCCACCACCTCGGCAGCCTGCCGGACCGACGACCTCGGCTTGCGGCGGATCGCCGCGGCCGGGGGCTCGGCCACGCCCACCACGTCGGCGGCGTCGACGAACCGGACATCGACCGGCCCCGCGTCACCGTGGCGCGCCAGCTCGGCCTCGATCGCCGGCCGGTGGCCGACCAGGGTCAGCCCGAAGCCGCCGTGGCGGGCGGCCACCAGCGCGCCGTCGATGATGTTGCGCGGCGCAAAGTCCCCGCCCGCCGCATCTATGGCGATGTGCATCCTGCCAACGGACGCGCCCCGGAGCCGGGCGGCGCTATTCGTCCTCGACGGCCTTGACCTGGCGCCCGCGGTAGTAGCCGCAGTGCGGGCAGACGTGGTGCGGCAGCGTCGGCTCGTGGCACTGCGGGCACTCGCCCAGATGCGTCGGCGCCAGTGCATCGTGCGCCCGCCGCTTGGCAGTGCGGGCCTTGGAATGACGTCGCTTGGGGTTCGCCATCTCGTCTCGTCCTCTGGAAGCTCGTTTGCGCGGCAACGCCCACCGCGGGCGGCGGCGCGCCGGCTGCAAGCAGCCGGTCGGGGAAGCGTCCCTAGCGCCGCTGGCGACCCGCCAGCAGGGTCTCGAGCGCCGCCAGGCGTGGATCGCGCCACCGCGTGTCGCACCGGCAGCGCCGCTCGTTCTGGTTCGACCCGCAGACCGGGCACAACCCGCGACAGTCGCCGCGACACAACGGCTTCATCGGCAGCGCGAGCTGAAACTGCTCGCGAACCATCTGCATGAGGTCGATCTGACCGTCGCGGTAGAAGGCCGTCGACAGATCGTCCTCCGCGATCTCGGTTTCGCCGTCCCCGCGATTCGCGCTGTGCGGGAGATAGAGCAGGTCGACCGCCAGGTCGCAAGGTATCCCGAACTGCTCCAGGCACCGGCTGCAGGAGAGGTTCAGCGTGGTGCACACGCGCCCCGACACATGGCACTTGTCGCCATCCTTGCGCACCCGCAACGCCAGCGATACGCGGTCCGCGACCGAATAGTCATCGTGCGGGTCGGGGCGGAACGTCGCCGCCGGATAGCTGCGGTCGACCCGCTCCTCCGACCCGCGCATCTCGCGCAAATCCAGCAGCAGCGTCAACGTGCTCGTCTCGCTGGTCGAATCGACCTGGGAAGTATAACACTTCAGCCGTGCGCGCCTTGGGGTCCCCAGGGGCGGGGGATGAAGAGCTCCTCGAAGAGGCGGATCGCGTAGCGGTCGGTCATGCCGGCCAGGAAGTCGCGGGCCGCGACGTCGACGCCGTCGCGCTCCACGGTGCGGCGATCCAGGAACGCCTCGGGGCGCTCCCGCACCTTCTCCCACAACCCGCGGAGGATCCCCCCGGCCTTCTTGAGCTCCGCGGTGGCGGCATCGTTCTCGTACACGGCCTCGTAGAGGAACGCCCGCAGATCGAGCGTCGCGCGCAGCACCTCGTCGCTCATCCGGATCTCGGGCCTGCCCGCGGCCAGGGTCCGGTTCACGACGTCGGCCACCATGCGTCCGATGCGTTCGGACGAGGTGCTCCCGAGCACCGCGACGGCGGGACGGGGCAAGGCCTCCGCGTGGAGGACACCCGCGCGGACGGCGTCGTCGATGTCGTGATTGACGTACGCGATGATGTCCGCGACCCGCGCGATCTGGCCCTCCAGCGTCGCGGCGCGGCGCGCCGGATCGGCCCCGACCGGCGACCCGTCCTTCCCCTTCGAATGCTTCGCGATGCCGTCGCGGACCTCCCAGCTCAGATTGAGCCCCTGCCCGTCCTGCTCCAGGATGTCGACGACCCGCAGGCTCTGCTCGTAGTGGTTGAAGCCGCCCGGCAGCAGCGCGCGGAGCACGCGCTCGCCGGCGTGGCCGAAAGGGGTGTGCCCCAGGTCGTGGCCCAGCGCGATGGCCTCCGTCAGCTCCTCGTTGAGCCGCAGCACCTTCGCGATGGTCCGCGCAATCTGGGAGACCTCGAGCGTGTGGGTGAGGCGCGTGCGGTAGTGGTCGCCGGTCGGCGCCAGGAACACCTGGGTCTTGTGCTTGAGCCGGCGAAACGCCTTCGAATGCACGATCCGGTCCCGGTCGCGCTGGAACGCCGGACGGATCGGATCGGGCGGCTCCGGGCGCAGCCGGCCCCGGCTGTCCGCGCTCTTCGCAGCCCAGGCCGACAGGGCCTGCCGCTCGCGCTCCTCGAGCTCGGCGCGGATCACGTCGGCAGCCTCCACGCCAGCGTTCACGGCGCGGAAGAGGGCGGGCGATCCGCCCGGGCGGGCCGGATCAGCGCGATGGCGTGCTTGAAGATCAGCTCGTCGGACCCGTCGCGGTCCACGACGACGGAGTAACGGTCGAAGCTCTTGATGCGGCCGTCCAGCCGCGTGCCGTTCGTCAGGTGAACCGTCACCTCGAGGCGCTCGCGCCGGGCGCCGTTGAGGAACACGGACTGGATGTCGCGCGGCGCCGGCGCCCCCGCTACGTCATTCGGCATAGCACCCGTTGCGCGGCGTCGGCGTGTTCACCCGGGAGGTCAATCCAATGTAGGTTAGGCTCTTTGCGAAACCAGATCAACTGCCGCCGGGCGTACTGCCGGTTGGCCCTGATGATCAGCTCGCGCGTGGCCGCCTCGTCGCGCACGCCGTGCAGGTGCTCGAGCACCTGGCGGTAGACCAGCCCGCTGAACGGGTGCGCCGACGCCGGCACGCCGGCCGCGAGCAGGCCCCGCACCTCCGCCAGCAGACCGGCCTCGAACTGTTGCTCGACACGCCGCGCGACCCGGGCCGCGGTGACCGCGGCCTCCAGCCGGATGGCGAAGGCCGTCACGTCGTACTCTGCGAGGGGCGGCCGCGTCTCTTGGAAGTGCGCGCTCAGCGGGCGGCGCGTCAGCCGGTAGACCTCCAGCGCGCGGACCAGGCGCTTCGCGTCCCGCGGATGGATGCGGTCGGCCGACGGGGCGTCGACCCGCGCGAGCATGCGGTGCAACTGCTCGACGCCGCGCCGCCTGGCGATCCGCGTCAGCCGGCCCCGCAACACGTCGTCCCGGGCGGGCCCGTCGAACAGCCCGCGCGTGAGCGCCCGGTAGTACAGACCCGACCCGCCGACGACGATGGGCAGGTTGCCGGCGGCCGTGATGCCTCGCACGGCGGCGGCCGCGTCGCGTGCGTAGCGGGCCGCGGTGTACGATTCGTCCGGATCGACGATATCGACGAGGTGGTGCGGGATGCCGCGCCGGCGCGCGGGCGGCACCTTGTCGGTGCCGATGTCGAAGCCGCGGTAGACGGCGGTCGAGTCGCAGCTCACGATCTCGCCGCCGAGCCGCTCGGCAACGGCGATGCCC
Source organism: uncultured Vicinamibacteraceae bacterium (assembly GCA_964348425.1). Classification (GTDB taxonomy): domain Bacteria; phylum Acidobacteriota; class Vicinamibacteria; order Vicinamibacterales; family UBA8438; genus JAAXGX01. The sequence continues at coordinate 37,176 of CAYGCV010000002.1, forward strand.
AGCGCGCTCTTGCCCGCCGCCGTCGGACCGACGATGGCCAGCAGCCGGGGCCGCCCTGCACGCCCACGCCGTTCTATGGCGCGGACTCCTACCAGGAGCCGGCGGCGGCGCGGAGCCACGCCAGCGCCGACACCGCGGTCAGCAGCACGAACCAGCCCAGCCGTTGCGTGCGGGCCGGATGCACCGTCACGCCGGCGGCACCTCGTTGAAGTAGAAGATCACCGTGAAGAAGGCGTGGTCGTCCGGATACTCGGGCGGCAGCGGCTGCGTCGGATTGGAGGACCGCAGCGCGTTGTACGCCGAGTTGTTGAACGCCTCCACGTGCGAGGGCTTGAAGATGGTCAGGTCGGTCAGGGCGCCGTCCTCCTGCACGTTGAAGGTCAGCACCACGTGCCCGTGCATCGACCAGATAGCGTACGGCACGAACCAGTTGCGCCGAATCTGCGCCACGAACCGGCGCAGCCAGGGACCGAACTCCACGCCCTTGGAATCGAACTGAATCTCGGGCCCGTAGCGCCCGGTGTCGCCGCTGTAGTTGCGAAACGTCTCGCGCCGGACGCGCTGCCGGAGGTTCTCCACCTGGCGCCCGAACAGGCCGTCGGGCGTCAGGTCGATCCGGCGTTCGTCCGCGGCATCCGGGTCGCCCGGACCGGCGCCCATTTCGGCGGGCAGGGAATCGGGGAGCGCCGGCCCGTCGGCATCGTCCGGCTCGGGCGCGGAACCGGGATCGTCGGCGACCTCGCCCTCCGTCTCGAGCTCCTCGCCCTGCCCGGCCGACGCGTCAGCGAGCCGCGGCTCGTCGGCTTCGGCGGCGCCCTCGTCGACCTCCGCTTCGTCGGCATCGTCGGCGCCGTCCGCGAAGCCCACGACATCGGCGGCGTCCAGTCCCTCGTCCTCGGGCGCCTCGGGAGCGATGATGAACTCCGGCGAGTTGCCTTCCGCCACCGGCAGCCGGTTCTCGGGGTCGAACGTGCGGACGGGCGACTGGGCGACCCGGTCCCGATCCGACGGGACCGCGTCGGGCGGCGGCGCCTCCGGCGGCTCGAGCTCGACGCGCGGCTGGATGAAGACGAACGTCCGGTTGTCGTCCGGCTGCACCAGCGGTTGCTGCAGCCGCGCCTGCAGCTCCGCGGCCGCCGCCATCTCCTGCAGGCGTTCCGCGCGGCGCTCGGCCAGCTCCTGGACGAACGACAGGCGCGGCACGATCAGCAGCAGCGCGGCGGCGGCGAGATGGAAGAAGAGCGAGAGCAGGACCTGCTCGCGCCAGGACATCGCCGACTCGATGGTCGGCGTCTCGAAGCTCCGGTCCTCGAAGTTGAAGTACATCAGGAGCCAGCCTGATTATAGCAACCGCCCGGCGGAACGCGACCGGGCATCCGGTGGTCACGCCGCGCGGGCGCTGTAGAGGTAGACGATGCCGAACGTCAGCGGGTCGACGCGCACGTCCGTGAAGCCGGCCCGCCCCAGCAGCTCGCAGAACGCGGGCGGAGCGGGGAACGCGCCGACGGACGCCGGCAGGTAGGCGTAGGCGCTGCGATGGCGGGAGCCGAGCCTCCCGACGAGCGGCAGCACGTGCCGGAAGTACCAGCGGTACGCGACCCGCACCGGCGCCGGCCCGGGCTCGCCGAACTCGAGGATGGCCAGCCTGCCCCCGGGGCGCAGCACGCGCCGCACCTCCGCCAGCGCCCCGAACCGGTCGCGTACGTTGCGGATGCCGAAACCGATCGTCGCGCCGTCGACCGCCGCCGCGCACAGCGGTATGCGTTCGGCGTCGGCCCGCAGCAGGCGCACCGCGCCGGGCGGCCGGCGGCGGGCGGTCTTGACGCGGCCCAGACGCAGCATCTCGGCCGAGAAGTCGACGCCGACGACCGAGCCGGCCCCGCCGCGCGGCGACGCCAGCGCCAGCGCCAGATCCGCCGTGCCGGTACACAGGTCGAGCACGCGCTCGCCCCCCTGCAACCCGAGCGCGTCCACCGCCCGGGCGCGCCAGGCGCGATCGCGCCCCGCGCTCAGCAGGCGGTTCAGCAGGTCGTAGCGGCGCGCGATCGCGTCGAACATGCCGGCGATCTCGCCCGGCGGCCGGTCGAGCGGCAGCGGGCCGGCGGCGTTCGCCGCCGCGCCGCGATCGCCCGGCGCGCCGTCCCGCTCGGCCCCGGCCCCGCTTCGCTTCGTGCCTGGATCGAGCATGCCCGCTACCCGGTCCACGCGGGATACAGCTCGTGCTCGAAGCCCAGCGCCGACAGGATCTTGCCGGCCATGAAGTCGGCGAGATCGTCGAGCGACGCGGGGCGCTGATAGAACGCCGGCATCGCCGGCAGCACGATGGCGCCGGCCTCCGCGCACAGGACGAGGTTCTTGAGCTGCGGCAGGCTCATGGGCGTCTCGCGCGGCACGACGACCAGGCGCCGGCGCTCCTTCAGCATGACGTCGGCGGCGCGCTCGATCAGGTTCCTCGACGCCCCGTGCGCAACCCCCGCCAGCGTCTTCATCGAGCACGGCACGATGACCATGCCGTCGCAGGCGTAGCTGCCGCTGGCAATGACCGCGCCCGCGTCCCGGTTGCTGTGGATCGCCAGCGCGCCGCGGCGGACGGACTCCCCGTAGCGCGCCGCGACGTAGTCGCCCAGCCGCTCGATCGCAGCGTCGGGCCCGAGCTCGTCGCGCAGCAGCCGGCGGCCGAAGTCGGACGCGACCAGCTCGACGCGGCAGCCCCGGGCGAGCAGGGCCGACACGGTGCGGACGGCGTAGACCGCCCCGGACGCGCCGGTGATGCCGACGGACACGACCCGCGACCGCTCAGACATACAACGCCGCGGCCGTGGTGGCCAGATACAGCAACCCGACGTAGCCGTTCAGATCGAAGGCCTGCTTGACGCGCGACAGATCGTCGGCCCGCACGAGCGACTGCTCGTAGACGAGCAGCACCGCGACACCGGCGACGCCGGCGACGTACAGCGGACCCAGCGGCACGACGAGCGCCACCGCCGCGAGGCTCGTCACGGCAACCACATGGAACCCCCTGGAGATCCACAGCGACCGCTCGACGCCGAAGCGCGTCGGGATCGAGCGCAGGCCCTGCCGCCGGTCGTGCTCGATGTCTTCGCAGGCGTACAGAATGTCGAATCCGGCGACCCACAGCGCGGTGCCGAGCGCGAGCAGCCACGGGGCCCAGCCCGCGCGGCCGCCCGCCGCCAGCCAGCCCCCGACGGGCGCCACCGCCAGCGCGAGTCCGAGGTACAGTTGCGTGTAGCTGGTGAACCGCTTGGCCAGCGAATACCAGAACACGATGGCCAGCGCGACCGGGGACAGCGCGAAGCAGAGCGTGCCGAGCTGCGACGTGACGCCGACGAACGCCAGCGACGAGACCACCACCAGCGCCGCGACCTCGCGGCTGGATACGCTGCCGCGCGGCAGCTCCCGGCCCGCCGTCCGCGGATTGGACGCATCGTAGCGCGCGTCGACCAGCCGGTTGAAGCCCATCGCCGCGGTGCGCGCCGTCACCATCGCCAGGACGATCCACAGCACGCGGCTCGCCGTCAGCGGCGACGTGCGGGCCGCCAGCAGCATGCCGGTCAGCGCGAACGGCAGCGCGAACACGGTGTGGCTGAAACGAATCAGGGACGCGTAGGTGCGAACCCGCGCGAGCATGCTCGAGCTTTCATCAGATGGGGCTGCGCCCCAAACCCCCGGCGTTCGCTTGCGGGGGCCCCACAGCCCCGCGCCGCTACCGCCGAGGCGCGCCGTGCGCGGCCTCCTCCAGATGGGGC
>CAYGCV010000003.1:0-37867 GCA_964348425.1 uncultured Vicinamibacteraceae bacterium
AAGACGGCGTGCGGGTTGGTCTCCATCGGGAGCGGCATGGTGGGGGTGCGCCAGGAGAACGTGTTCACGTAGACGCAACTGTAGCCGCCCTCGCAGTTGCCGACCGTGAAGTTGGGCTCGAGCGCGAGCTCGAGCGACCGCAGCGGCGTGTCCGCGCCGAGCGCCCGGGCCGCGAACTGGTCGATGGTGGTCCCGGCGCGGATGTCGGCGCCCTCGGTCCGCTTCGGCCGCATGCCGTTCAGCCAGACCGCGCTGGCGCGCGCATGCGTGCCGCTGCCCACGTCGAGCGGGTTGGCCTGCGCGTTGGCCAGGCCGCCGAAGACGATCGTCTGCTCGCGGTACGGCTCGAGGGGCCGCAGGATAGGCGTCATCTCGTATTCGGCGCCCGCCTTGCGCGGCCGGAAATTCTCCATCTGGACGCCGTTCGGCGGCGGGGCCGGCGGCGGCGCGCCCAGGATGTTCTCGAGGATCCACTTCCCGCGCAGGACGGGCGACGTCCGGTTGGGGCGCGACGTGACGGTCAGGATGCTGCCGTGGCCCAGGAGCCCGCGCCGGGCGGTGCCGCGCAGGGTGACGCGCCGGAAGTGGCTGCCCCGCACGCCGGGGAGGCCGTAGTGCAGCGCCAGCCGCTCGTTGACGAACGTGTAGTCGGCCGTCAGCAGCTCCAGCACGCTGCGGTCCTCGTGCAGGATGCTCGCGACGAACAGCTCCGTCTCGCGGCGGAACGCCTGCCGCAGGCTGTCGTCGAAGTCGGGGAAGAGCGGAACCGCGGGATGCGCGGCGTCGAGGTTGCGAAGCTGCAGCCACTGCCCGGCGAAGTTGTCCACCAGCGCCCGCGAGCGCGGGTCCGCGAGCAGGCGGCGCACCTGCCGCGCCAGCTCCTGCGGGTCGCGCAGCTCGCCGCGCTCGGCGACCGCCAGCAGCTCGTCGTCCGGGATGCTGCTCCACAGGAAGAACGACAGGCGGGAGGCCAGCTCCAGGTCGCTGACGGCGTAACTCGTCCCGGGCGCGGCGCCGGGCGGATCCCGCTCGATGCGGAACAGGAACTCCGGGCCGGTCAGCAGCCGGCTGAGCGCGAGCTCGATGCCGGCGTCGAAGCTCCCGTCGGCGCTCCCGTCGGCCCGCCCGGCCTCGAAGAACGCCAGCAGGCGGTCGACATCGTCGTCGGCGACCGGCCGGCGGTACGCGCGGCGCGCCAGCGCGGCGAGGATCGCCCGCGCGCACGGGGCCTCGTCCGCGCCGGCGGCGGGCCGGCAGGTGAAGATGCGGGCGCGGCTGGGCGTCTCGCCCGGTGTGCCGGGCGTGAACGGACCCGTGATCGTGACGCGGTCGACGAAGGGCTGGTAGATTGCCCAGCGCTGCTGCATCGAGTTGCCGTTGAGGTAGTACGGCCGGAAGAACCGCTGCCGCAGCGACTCGACCTCGACGGCCGACGGCAGCTTGAGGAAGGCGACGCCGATCTCCCGCGGCCCGGCTTCGACCGCAATCCGGAGCCGCAGGTCCCGCGGCCCGACGCCGACCCCGTCGTGCGGATCGAGAGCGAACAGCCCGACGCGCTCGCCGTCGACCGTCACCTCCAGCTCGTGGCGATCGGCGAACCCGGCCGACCCGTCGCACTCGCCGGCGATGCGGCACAGCAGAACGACCTCGATGACGTAGTCGCCGTCCTGGGGGAACGCATGACGGACCAGCGTGCCGCCGCGGGTGCCGAACGGCAGTCCGGCGACCCGCTCGTACTGCCGCATCTCCTCCGGAATGCGGAACTCGTGCGCCGTGGGCGCGGCGAGCGGCCGCCCCACGGCCGCCCGGCTGATCTTCGCGGCCGCCGCCAGGTAGCGCTCCATGAGCGATTGGTTCAGCCTGAGCACCCCGGCGATGTTGTCGAAGCCGTAGCTGGCATCGTCGGCCGGGAGCAGCGCGGCGTCGTCGATGTCGAGCGCCAGCAGGTCGCGGATGACGTTCGCGTACTCCGTGCGGTTCAGACGGTGAAACGTCTCCGTACGACCCGGGTTGGGCCGCGCGGCGGCGGCCCGATCGAGCTCGCCCTCGAGCCAGGCAACCAGGCCGTCGTGCGCCGCCCGATCCGGACGCGGCCGGCCCGCGGGCGGCATCATGCCTGCGCGCAGCTTGCGCAGCACGCGCTCCCAGAGCGCCGCGTCGGCGCCCACGTCCGCGATGTCGATCGCCTGCAGCGAGACCGGCACGCTGCCGCGCCGGTGCCCGGCGTCGTTGTGGCAGGTGACGCAGTAGCGGTCGAGGAGGGTGGCCGGCGCGGCGGGGACGGCCGCGGCTGCTTCCGGTGCCTGCAGCGAACCGGCCGCCTGCACGGGGCCGAAGGCGGCCGATGCCGCGAGCCAGCACGCGATCAGGACGGGCGTCGGGAGCATGGGAATGCTCGCCTCGAACCGCTCCGGCATGGTATGTAACGGTTCCGGACGCTGTCAACGGCCGCGGCAGCGCGAAAGGAGAGGAGCCCGTGTCCAGCAAGCATGCAATCGCCGTCGGTGCGCTGGTGATCGTGCCGGTCATCGGCCTCGCGCAATCCGCCGCCGATGCGCCGCGCACGCCGTGGGGCGACCCGGACCTGCAGGGGCTCTGGACGAACACCACCACGACCCCGCTGCAACGACCCGACGATCTCGCCGGGCAGACGGCGCTGACCGCCGAGGAGCTGGCGCTGCGCGATCCCCAGGTGGCCGCGGCCGTCAGCTTCGACGGGCCCGACGGGCGCGGCCGCGGCGGCTACAACGAATTCTGGGTCGAGCGCGGCCGCCTCCTGGCCCAGACATCGCTCATCGTCGACCCGCCGGACGGGAAGCTGCCCGTCATGACGCAGGCGGCGCAGCGCCGGCACGACGCGTTCATGGCCCGCTGGACCGCCTCGCCCACCACCTGGGAGGACCTCAACATTCTGGACCGCTGCATCACGCGCGGCTTGCCCGGCGCCATGATCCCCGGCTTCTACAACCACAACTACCTGATTCTGCAGACGCCCGACCACGTCGTGGTGCAGATCGAGATGGTCCACGACGCGCGCATCATCCCGCTGGACGGCCGGGCGCACCTGCCGGACCGCATTCGCCAGTGGCTGGGCGACCCGCGCGGCCGGTGGGAGGGCGACACGCTGGTGGTCGAGTCGACCAACTTCTCGCCCCGGACCGAGCAGCGCCCGAACTTCTTCGGCATCTACTTTCCCGTGTTCTCCACCGGAGGGCACCTGCGCTTCGTCGAACGGTTCACCCGCGTCGGCCCCGACACCATCGACTACCGCTTCACCGTGATCGATCCGACGGTGGACACGCGGCCCTGGACTGCGGCGATCCCGATGACCCGGACCGAATCTCCGTTGTTCGAGTACGCGTGCCACGAGGGCAACTACGCCATGACCAACGGTCTGAGCGGCACGCGCGCCGAGCAGGCCGCGGGGGGCCGCTGAGCGATCGACGCCCCCCAGAGCGCAGGCTTGACAGATATCTGACCTTGGTGATCAGATGTATGCATGCGCACCACCTTGAACTTCGATGACCATCTGTTCCGCGAGGCGAAAGAGTGCGCCGCGCGTGAAGGGGAGACGCTGACCCGGCTGATCGAGCGGGCGTTGCGCCGCTATCTCCAGGACCGCCGCCAGCCGCGCGCGCCCTATCGGCTCGAGTTGCTGACCACCGAGGGACGTCCGACCCCGGGCGTCAACTTCGACGACCGCGATGCCCTCCATGAATGGATGGAGGGACGCGGGTGATCGCCGTCGATACCAACGTCCTGGTGCACGCGCACCGGAGCGGTTCGCCCAAGCATGCGGCGGCTCGGCGTCGCGTCGTCGCGCTGGCCGAGGGCACGCGGCGCTGGGGCATCCCGGTGTTCTGCCTCGGTGAGTTCCTGCGGGTCGTCACCCATCCCAGGCTCCTCGATCCGCACAGGGCGGACCGGGCAGGCGCCGCCCTGCAGCGCCTGCTGGCTTCCCCGAGCGTGGAGCTTCTCCTGCCGGGCCGGGCTTTCCCGAAGCTGCTGCTCGAGGCGATCCGCGAGGCTGGAGCGATTGGCAATCTCGTATTCGACGCGCAGATCGTGGCGCTCTGCCGCGAAGCGGGCGTGCGGTCGTTGCTCACCGAGGACCGGGACTTCGATCGGTTTCCAGGATTCGCTACGGAGCGGCTCGGCTAAAGCTAAAGCCGCCCCCGGCAAGGGCGCCGCAGAAACCACTTCCCCCGGGTGAGCTGCCGGGGTTGCGCGGCGGCAAGGAGGATCGCGATGCGACAGTCGCTACTGAAACGGGCCACCGCGGAGCTGATCGCGACGTTCGGGCTGGTCTTCGCGGGAACGGGGGCCATCGTGGTGAACGAGGTCAGCGGCGGCACGGTGACGCACGTGGGGATCGGCCTGACCTTCGGCCTGGTGGTCGCGGCCATGATCCTGGCCGCGGGCCACATCTCCGGCGCACACATCAACCCCGCCGTGACCCTGGGGTTCTGGAGCACGGGGCGCTTTCCGGCCCGGGAGGTGCCGTGGTACGTGGCCGCGCAGCTCCTGGGCGCCGGCGCCGCCAGCCTGGTCATCCTGGTCCTGATCGGCGACCACGGCCGTCTCGGGGCGACGCTGCCGGCGGGGTCCGCCGGGCAATCGCTGGGCCTGGAGGTCCTGCTCACCTTCTTTCTGATGTTCGTGGTCATGGCGGTGGCGACCGATGCCCGCGCCAACGGCCAGCTCGCCGCCATCGCCGTCGGCGGCACCGTGATGCTGGAGGCGCTGTTCGCCGGTCCCATCTCGGGTGCGTCGATGAATCCGGCCCGCTCGTTCGGCCCCGCCCTGGTCGGCGGCTACTTCGCGGCCCACTGGGTGTACTGGCTGGGGCCGATCGCGGGCGCGCTGCTCGCCGGGCGGGTCTACGACTGGGTGCGTTGCGAATCGGAGGTCGAGCGGCGTCCGGGCAACGGCTGCGGCTGACGGTCGGGCGGCCGTCTCCCGGCGCCGCGGCGCCCGCGCGCGGCACGACGAGCGACCGTCACCCTGCAGCGCGGGAGCCGCGGCTCGCACGGAAGCAGGCGTAGTTGTCGGCGGCGGTCGGCGCCTGCAGCTCCTCCTCAAACACCCGCAGGCAGTCGGCGGCGGCGAATCCGGCGCGGCGCAGCAGGGCCAGATGGGTCGTGATCTCGAACCGGCCGGGTTCGTACTCGTGCACGGTGCCGGCCGGCTTGATGAAGTCGCCGTTCAGCAGCAGCCCCCGTCGTCCAAGGACCTTCGCGCACCCCGCGTAGACGCGCTCGACGTGGGCCGGGGCACCGAGGTCGTGGAGCGCCCACGTCGAGACGACGGCGTCCACCGGCCCGGCGAGGTCCTGCCACCAGGGGTCGGCCACGAGATCGGTCTGCGAGAAGGCGACGCGGCCCGCGTGGGAACGCAGCCGTCGGGCGGCGATGTCGAGCATCGGCCGCGAGAAATCGACGCCCTGGTAGCGCACCGCGGGGAGGGCGTCGAGCAGGTAGGCCGCGAGATGGCCCGGCCCGATGCCCAGCTCGAGGATGCGCCCGGCGCGCGGAATCCGGCTCCGCAGCTCCGCAAGCATCAGGTCGAACAGGGCGAGACGGCCGGGCGTCCGTTCGAAGCGCACCCCCCAGTGCGCAGCGTACGCCGGATCGTGGAAATCGTGGTCGGCGCCGACGACGGGCGTCATGGCTGCCGCCCGCCTTCCTGCCTGGGGTACTGCCGGTCCAGCAGACCGAACGCCCGCACGGGGAACGACCCGACGCCGCGCAGCTTCACGGGGACCGCGTAGAACCGGAAGCCCTCGTCCGGCACCGCGTCCAGACCGCGGAGGTGCTCCACGACCGGTATCCCGGCGCCCAGCAGGATGGTGTGCACCGGCCGCGCGCCGTCCGCCGTGTCGTCGATGTTCAGCGAATCGATGCCGACCAGCGCTGCCCTCTGGTCGCACAGCAGCTCCGCTGCGGCCCGCGTGAGGAAGGGATGGCCCTCCTGGTAGGCAGGCGTACGCCAATGGCGGTCCCAGCCGGTGTGCACGAGGACAGCCCGCCCCGTCACCTCGAGCCCGGCGAACCGGTTGGGGCCGACCGCCCGCATGCCGGCGGGCACGCGGCGGACGATGGCCGGCAGGTGCGCGAGCGACGCGAGATCCAGATCGGCGAGGTCGCTGCCGTCCTCGTAGCGGTGGAACGGGGCGTCGACGTAGGTGCCGGTGTTCGAAACCAGCTCGACGCGGCCGATCTGAAAGGTCGTGCCGGCGGCGTAGCGGGCCGCGGAGTCCGCCCGCGGGAGATGGTCGCCGATGACCGGCCCGGGCAGGCCCGGATAGGTCACCATGCCGTGCTCGACGGTATGCGACAGGTCGACGAAGCGCGGCACGCTCAGTCCTGCGGCAGCGTGTAGTTCACCATCCAGCTTATGCCGAACCGGTCGGTCCACAGGCCGTAGTACGCGCCCCAGAACGTCTCCTGCAGCGGCATCCGCACCGAGCCGCCCTCCGACAGCCTGGCGAACACCTCGTCGCAGTGCTCCCGGCTCCGCCCCTCGATGGCGATCGAGAAGTTGTTGCCGGCAACCAGCGGCGGCTCGGACGAAGTGGTCTTGTCGCTCCCCATCAGGACGCTCGAGCCGACCGGCAGCGACACGTGCATCACGCGGTCCCGGTCGCCCTCCTGCAGCGGCATGTCCGGCGGGCCGTCGGCGAACGTCTGCAGCACGGAGAACTCGCCCCCGAAGACGGAGCGGTAGAACTCGAACGCCTCACGGCAGTTCCCGTCGAACGTCAGGTATGTATTCAGCGCCATGCATGAGCCTCCTCGGTGTCGGGCCGGCTGCGGGGCAGGAGCCGTGCTCCGGCCGCGCCGGCCACGCATGCGAATACTACCGGGAATTTGGCCCGCGGGCGCGATGCCGTCGCGGTTGGGTCGGGCAGCACACCGCATGGCTCGCGGCGAGTCGAGACGCTGCCGCCGCGCCCGCCTACCCGGCACTGGTCGCAGCGAGCGCGAACCTCCGGCGATAGTGCCGAGTCCAGAGGGCGATCGCCGGCGCGCCGATGAGGGTCGGCAGGATCCAGGGCAGGACGGCGAGCGGCCCGTCAATGTCGTGGGCCCACAGGCGCTGCGAGCCGAACACGGCGAACGCGGTATGGAACGCGACACCGCCCCCGAGCATCGATCCCATGTGGCTGTAGAACCACCCCATGCGGGGCGCCGGCGCACGCATCTCCCGCAGCATGCCCAGGCCCGTGAGCGCGCCGACGGGGCTCAACCCGAGCAGGACCGGCGAGACGCCGGACCAGGCGCCGAGGGCGACCGCCACGACCACGACGCTGCCGGCGATCGACGTCCAGGCGAGCAGCGCGTGGAACGAGGTCCGGAACGTCTCCGGCGCCTTCCGCGTCGCGACGGCGCGTAGCGCGTGGCGCACCAGGGCGAACGTCGTGACCCCGAGGTAGCCGAGGAACAGCGCGAGGCCGTACAGGTCCGGCCGTTCCGCGAAGCCGATGCCGCGGGCCTGATACGAGACGATCCGCCCCAGGGACGCGGTGACCGCCGACAGCGTCACGACGTAGGCGCAGTACGCGTAGACCCGGCCCGCCCACACGTGGGCCGCGCCTCCCTTCCGCGCGACGACCGGCACCCAGAACGCCGCGAGCCCGATGAGCCCGGTGGCGACGTGGGCTGCGACGATGGCGTCGAGCAGCGTGGTCATGGGGCGGGTACCGCTTCAGCGCCCAACCGGAATGTGAACGCACGGCGCTACCGCCGTTGCACCGTCCAGGTGCAACTTCTCGTCGTCGAAGAAGATGTGCGGGCGGAATATGTCGAGTATGCGCGACTTGTCCATGCCTCCCAGGAAAAAGGTCTGATCGATGGTGATGCCCCATGCGCGGAGCGACGTAACGACGCGCCTGTGCGCGGGGGCGTTCCGACTGGTGATGATGGCTACCTTGAGCCTCGATTCGTAGGCGGCAGACGATTCAGCCCGAGCCCTTTCCAGCTTCTGGAGGCGCGCGATCTTGACGAGCAGCTCCTGCAGTGGTCCTGCTTCATGGGGTTTGTACGCCTGTTCGGTCTCAGATTGATGAAACGCCTCGAGCCCCTCGGCCTGAAATATCTGCTCGGCGGTATCGTCAGCCAGGACCCCGTCGAAATCGAACGCAACACGGAGCTCGACGTCGTCGGAGTCGTCGTTGATTACGCTGTCAAGCACGAGGCCAGCTGGATATCCGGCCATGGTCGCCTCCTCCACGCGGGCCTCCAGCCGAGGCTGCTGGATCCGAACACCGGCATTCGATTCATGTTCTCAGCGGACACAGCTCGGCGTTCGCCGAACTGCTCGAATCCCGCGGCAAGCCGCTGCGTCGGCCCCAAGAGAAAGAACTGCAGCCGGCCGGCGAGTACGTCGCTTGGCACCGCCGCGAAGTGTTCCGTGGCGAGCCCCGGAGCCCGGCCGCAGGCCGGGCCTGATTCAACCCTCCGGCGGCCCTACCTCAACGCCGACGTGTCCGTGATCCGCCACAGGTGCGAGCGGGTCCGGATGAACAGGTTGCCGCGGGCGATCGCGGGGCTCGACATGGCGACCTCGTCGAGCGAGTTGGTGGCGATCACCCGGAACCGGTTCTCGGCATCCAGCACGTAGGTGTCGCCGTCCTCGCTGAGCACGAACACCTTGCCGTTGTACGCCCAGGGGGACGCCGTGAAGCCGGTGGCCCCGCGCGCCACGCGGCGGCGGACCTCCTGGCTCTGGATCTGCTCCTCGGTGAGGTACAGCTCCTCGCCGGTGTGCGCGTCGTGGACGGTGAAGAAGCCGCGGTCGTGCAGCGTGAAGTAGTAGTCGCCGTAGACCAGCGGCGTCGGATGGTACGGTCCGGCGTCGTCGGCGTACCACACCACGTGCTCGCTGCTGCGCGCCCCGTCCGCCAGGGTGATGTCGCCGGCTGCGCCGGGCCGGATGGCGTACACGGGCTTGACCTGGTCGCCGACGTAGCCCGACGTGACGTAGAGCAGCCCGTGCGCGCTGAACGGCTGCGGGATCGAGATCGAGTTCAGGCCGCTGAAGTGCCACAGCTCGTTGCCCTCGAGGTCGTAGGAGCGCACCCGGTCGCTGCCGGCCGTCACGAGCTCGGTCCGCTGCCCGTTCTGCCACACGAACGGGGTCGACCAGTTAGTCCCCTCGTCGCGGTCGACGCGCCAGCGCTCCGCCCCGGTGGCCGTGTCGAGCGCTACCAGGAAGGAGTCTTCGTCGTTGTCGTTGACGACGAAGAGCGTGTCCTCGTGCAGCGCCGGCGAGGCCGCGGGACCCCATCCCAGACGCGTGAGGGTCGGCGCGAAACGCTTCTCCCAGATCAGGTTGCCGTCCATGTCGAGGGCATAGACGCCGATGTTGCCGAAGTAGGCGTAGACGTGCTCGCCGTCGGTCACCGTGGTGGCGGAGGCGTACGTGTTCTTGAGGTGCCGATCGAAGTCCGGCACGCCGGCGTGCACCTCCGTCGTCCAGAGCACGGCGCCGGTCTCGAAATCGATGGCGGTGACCAGCCAGTGATGGACCGCCTCGGAGCGCTCCATGAGGTCGCCCGGCTCGGGGTCGCGGAAGCGGCCGCCGGAGGGCATCGGCTCCGGCGAGCCGTACGGAAAGTACAGCCCCATGCGTGGTTCTTCCTCCTCGCCCTCGCTGACGGCGCTGGTGAGGAAGATGCGGTCGTCCCAGACCACCGGCGACGACCAGCCCAGGCCGTCGACCGGCGTCTTCCAGACGACGTTCTCCGTCGTGCTCCAGGTGCTGGGCAGCCGGGGGTCGTCGGCGGCCACCGACGCGGCGTCCGCGCCGCGGAAGGCGGGCCAGTTCTCGGACTCGGCCGCGACGAGCGTCGTTGCCGTGAGCAGCGTGAACAGCGTCGCCGCGAGCGTGGCCGCGGCCGGGGTGCGGAATCGGGGGTGACGCATGCGGTTGTCCTCCAGTGTCGATAGAGCGTCGCGCGATTATACGCCGCCCACCGGCGGCTCCCCGGGCAGCGTCAGGACATCGCCAGCGTCCGGGTGCGCACCGTGAGGTCGTCGACGCGGTCGACGTCCACCGCCACGCCCAGCCCGGGCCGGTCCGCCGGCACGGCGACCATCCCGTTCGCGTCCATCGTCCACTCCGGCGTCACGACGTCGCGCACCCAGTAGCGGGCGCTGGGGCTGACGTCGCCCGGCAGGGTGAAGTTGGGAAGCGAGGCCAGCGCCACGTTGCAGGCGCGGCCGATGCCGCTTTCGAGCATGCCGCCGCACCAGACCGGCAGGGCGTGCCGGCGGCAGAGGTCGTGGATCGCCCTGGCTTGGGTGAACCCCCCGACCCGGCCCGGCTTGATGTTCACGATGCGCCCGGCGCCGAGCGCCAGCATGTCCTCGGCGGCCTCGACGTGGCGAATCGACTCGTCGAGGCAGATGGGCGTGGCCAGCCTGTCCTGGAGCCGGGCGTGGCGGAGCAGGTCGTCCTGCGCCAGCGGCTGCTCGAGCATCAGCAGCCGGTAGACGTCCAGGTCGGCCAGGTGATCGGCGTCGCTGGGGGCGTAGGCGCTGTTGGCGTCGGCCATCAGTCCCGCGCGCGGGCCGAGCGCCTCGCGCGCGGCGTGGATGTGCTCGATGTCCGCGCCGGGCCGGATCTTGATCTTGATGCGCTGGTAGCCCGCCGCGAGGGCGGCGCGGGCCTTGTCGGCGAGCGCGTCGGGGCTGGCCTGGATGCCGATGGAGATGCCGGTCGCGATCGCGTCGCGCGTGCCGCCGAGCAGGCGCGACAGGCTGACGCCGTCCCGCTCGGCCAGCAGCGTCCAGGCGCCCATCTCGACGGCGGCCCTGGCCATCGGGTGGCCGCGAATCGCGCGCCGGAGCAGGCCGTCGAGCGCGCGTGGATGGGCGACGCCCCGGCCGAGCAGGCGCGGGACGATCCATTCGGTGAGGGCCAGCCAGGCTGTGTCGACGGTTTCGGCCGAATAGCTCGGCTGCTCGCCGGCCACGCACTCGCTCCAGGCCGTCGTCCCGTCCGCGTCCTCGAGCTCGAGCAGCAGGATGCGCCGGTCGGTCGTGCGGCCCGACGAGATCTCGAACGGCTCGCGCAGCGCCATCCTGATCTCCCGCAACGTGACCCGTGCCAGGCGGAGGCTCATCGATTGGCGGTTCGCGTGCCGGCCGGCTCGTTCGTGAGCTCGTACCAGGAGTCGTCCGGCGGCGGCAGACGGCGGAAGCCGGCCACGCGGTAGCCGCGGGCAAGGTACCAGGGCAGGACGCGGCGGTGCAGTTGCTGCCACGCGTCGGCGAGTGCCGGCTCGGTCGCCTTGAGCACGTCGATGCGGGCGGGCACGGCAACCCGGACCCAGGGGTCGAGGGGGAGCTCCGCGCCGGGGGCACGGCTCTCGAGGCCGACCGCCGCTGCCGCGTCCGCCGCGGCGGGCAGCGGGTCGCGGCGGCCGGCCAGCAGGCGCTCGACGCGCGCCCCGGTCAGATTCCACTCGACGACGAAACGGTCCGTGGCGAGACCCCGGTGCAGCGTGCTGCCGGTGTCGCCGTACATGTCGACGACGTACTCCACCGGCAGTGCGCCGAGCCCGTTCACGTTGAGGTTGGCGTTGGCGGCCACGAGCGGATCGAAGCTCCAGCTTGCGATGTCGATGCCGTTGGCCAGCAACTGCTGGCGTTGATACCGCTTCAGGCGGACGCCCAGTCCCTGCCGCCGGGCGTCCGGATGCACCGCCAGCATGTCCGACCAGTGGGCGGGCGCCCCGTCGCGGACGCCGCTGATGCCGAACACGAAGCCGAGCAGCCGCCCGTCGGCGCCGAACGCGCCCGCAGCGACGCCGCCCACGCGCTGGCTCACCATGAGAATGGTCGCCGGCACGACGTCCGCGAAGTCCCGGCCCCAGATCTCGCGCTGCAGCCGCACGCAGGCGGCGTAGTCGTCGCGGGAGCCGAGCAGCCGCAGCGTCACGTCGAGCGCCATCGGGCTTTCGTAGGATACCGCGACCCGCCGGCGCCACGGCGCGGTGTCGGTCACGGCGAATGTCGTGTTCAGCGGCCAGCGGGCGACGATGTTTGGCATCCATGGCCCGTTCGCGAATATGATGGCGATCACGTCGTGCCGACTGGCGAACTTCCTCGCGAACGACCGCCTCGCGGTTCGTGCACGGAGCGATGGTCCCGCCTCGGCGCTCGCGGGTGCGCAGGCTGGAAGGAGAACCGGACGATGAAGGCTCGCCCGCACGGCTCCGCCGCCGAGCGGCCGGTGCTGCTCCCGGCGCTGGTTCTCGGCCTCGCAGTCGCTGGTGCCGCAGTCCTCCACGCGGCGGAGCTGAAGGAGGAGACGGTCGCGGCCTGGCAGCGGTATGTCGAGGCCACCGAGCGGCGCATGGCCCGCGAGATCGGCGACGGCGACCGGTTCCTCGTGCTGGACTTCCACGACGATGCGGAGCCGATGCGCCGCGAGGCACTGGCCGGCCAACCGGTCATCTGGCGGACGGAGACGCGCACTGACGACGGCGAATCGATCGAGGTGCCGAAGGGCAGGATCCACCACTGGCTCGGCGCCATCCTGATTCCGAACGCCGACGTGGACCACGTGGTCGACGGTCTGCAGTACGCGATTCCGGCGCACGAGCTGCAGAACGACGTCCTCGAGTCGCGCGTCCTCTGGCGCGACGGCGACAGGCTGGGGACGTTCCTCAAGCTGAGCCGGAAGGCCGTCGTCACGATGCACTACAACACCGAGCACTTGGCGGAGTACGTGCGCCCGGGCGGCGGGCGGGCCTGGAGCCGGAGCGAGGCGACGCGGATTGCCGAGCTGGAGGATTTCGGATCGCCGGACGAGCGCGAGAAGCCCGTCGGCAACGACCGCGGCTTCCTGTGGCGGCTGAACGTGTACTGGCGCTACGAGGAGGTCGCCGGCGGCGTGCTGATGGAATGCGAGGTCGTCACGCTGAGCCGGTCCATTCCGCTCCTGATGCGCTGGATGCTCACGCCCATCGTGACTCGCGAAGCGCGCGCCGCGCTCGTGGACGTGCTGCGGTCGATGCAGGTGCAGCTCGACCCGGGCCCGCCGGCCGACAGGGAGTGAGCCGGGAGAGCGCCGCGCCGCCGGCGAGCAGCGGCGGAACCGCTACTGGTTCTTCTGCTGCTCGAGCTCGGCGGCCTCCTTGGCCTTCTGCTCTTCCTCGAAGAACTCGCGCTGCCAATCGGGCGGCTCCTGCGGTCCGGGCACCATCCCGGCGATGTCCGGATCGTGGTCGGTAGGCCGCGGCGGGGCCGCGGCCCGCCGGAGTCTGGCCTCGGCGCGTCGCATGTCCTTCATCTTCGAGCGCTCCAGCCGTGCACGTTCCCGCTGCCGTTTGGTCTGTGTCGGTCGTCCCCGATTTGCCAACTTCGCGCACCTCCACTGCCAGTGTCCGGACGGCCCGCCGGGCGCCGCGGACGGTACGCGCGCCCGCGTTCATGGTAACAAACCGCGCGCCCCGCAGATGCTACCAGCGCGGCTCGCGGCGTCCGCCATCGAAGCCGGGGTCGGAGGCGGGGCGGGCTGTCTTCGGGCGGGCCTCGTTGACGGTCAGACGACGTCCCTGGAAGTCGGTCTGGTTGAGTTCCGTGATGGCCCGGGCCGCGTCGTCTTCCGCCGACATCTCCACGAACGCGAACCCCCGCGGCCGGCCTGTCGCCATGTCCGTGGGGATGCTGATCGACTCGACCGCGCCCATCTTGCCGAAGAGGGCGCGCAGGTCGTCCTCGCCCGCCGAATACGGAATATTCCCGACGTACAACCTCCGACCCATGAGATGACTCCTTGTCCTGGACTCGCCGGGCGAGCAGCCGAACACTTCCGTCGCTGCGTAATCACCTGGGGAAGGAGGGCGAGGCTCTGCTTGTCGCTCTCGAACGCGGGTGAAGCGAGCGAGTCGTAGCGAGTGACAGGCTGCAGCATACCACAGTTGGGTTTGCGCGCCGATTGACTGGCCGCCGCGGCCGATCAACGATCCGCAGTGCGCGCGCGCGGCCCCCGACCAGGCGAGCATGTTCGAGAAACGTCCCTATTTCGTCATCGGCGATCTGCTGTCGAACGCGGGCGCCGGTGCCGTCGTCGGCGCGGCGGTCGCGCAGTTGGTGGGTGACGGCTGGCCCCTGCCGGCGGGCATGGTCGCGGGCATGGTGATCGGGGGGCTCCTCGCGACCATCCTGTCGTCGGCGGCGTCGCTGCTGTTCGGTGCGCTCGAGATCATGCTGCCGGTCATGACCACCGGCATGGCGGCCGGGATGCTGGTCGGCATGCGCGCCGCGGCCGGCTCCGCCCCGGCGCCCGCGGCGGCGGGCGCGGCGGCCGGCGTCGCGGTGCTGGCGGCCACCTACGTCCTGAACGCGCGCCTGCGGGCCAGGGGGACCCGGTGGACGTCCTGACCCGGCGGAAGTGGGACCGCGCCGCCCGCGCCTACGACCTGGTGAACGGGTACGGGCCGGAGCGCCGCTGGGCGCCGTTCAAGCGGCGCCTGTTCGCGCTGATGCGGGGCAACGTGATCTTCGCGGCCGTCGGGACCGGTCAGGACATCCAGTTCTTCCCGCCCGCGCGGCGGATAACGGGCATCGACATCAGCGGCCGCATGCTGGAGGCCGCCCGGCCGCGCGCCGCGGCGTACCCGGGCACCCTCGCGCTGCGGCAGCTCGACGTGCGCCACCTCGACTATCCGGACGGCACCTTCGACCAGGCCTTCACCTCGTGCACCTTCTGCTCGGTGCCGCAGCCAATCGCCGGGCTCCGCGAGCTCCGGCGGGTCCTGAAGCCGGGCGGACAGCTCCACATGTTCGAGCACACCGGCAGCCGCTACTTGCCCTTCAGCCTGATGCTGCACCTGATGACCCCGCTCTCGCGCCGGTTCGGCCCGGAACTGAACCGCGACACCGTCGCCAACGTGGCCAGCGCCGGATTCGAGGTCCGGGCGGTGGAGCCCGTGTATCTCGACGTCGTGAAGATGATCCACGCCATAGCCCCGGCTCGCTGAGGAGTGCAAGGCGCGCACGGCGCGCCTCGACGGGAGCGGCGCGGGGCAATGGGGCCCCCGCAAGCGGACGCCGGGGGCTTGGGGCGCAGCCCCATCTTGAGGACTGATAAGCTAGTCGTCAGCGGACGATGCGAGGCATACGCAACGCGCTGCGGCGCTGCTGGTTCGTGTTCCCGGTCCTGGCCTCGCTGGCCACGGACTGCCAGGAGACGCCGCGGGGCGCCGTGCCCACGGGCATCGCGACCGTCGAGATCGTGCTTCAGAGCAGGCCTGCCACGCCGCATCCCAACCGGCGGGAGGTAGCGAATTGCCTGGCGCGCCTGGGGGCCGTCGGCACCCACGTCCGTCCGAGCTGGCGGGACAATCCCTTCACGGGCAACTTCGATCCCGAGCGCGTGCCGCTCGTCTCGACGTCTCCCGACACGTTCGCCGTGCTGTTCCGGGACGTCCCGGCCAACACGCAGCACACGCTGACCGTCCACGACGTGAACCAGTGCGAACGGATGCCCGTGGTCCCCGGCTCGTCCGGCGTCCAGGGCCTGCTCGCCGACGGGCGCGTGACCACGGGCGTGTTCGCCAACGGCACGCCGCTGACGACCGTGGTCGGCAACAGCGCGTTCGTGCTCGCCGTTGCGTCGGACGGGACGATCACCGAGTGAACGGAACATGAAGGGCCTGCTCCTCGCGCTCGTGAGCCTGGCCGTCGCCCCGGCGCTCCCCGCCGCGGCGCAGGCGCCGGACCACGCGATGGTGGCGGCCATCCGCGAGGAGGGCCTGCAGCGGTCGCAGGTCATGGAGCTGGCCGGCTGGCTCAGCGACGTGTACGGCCCGCGCGTGACGGGTTCCCCGGCCATCGAGGCCGCCGGGGAGTGGGCCATGCGGCAACTGCGCGCATGGGGCGTCGCCGACGTGCACGCGGAGCGGTTCGCGTTCGGCCAGGGATGGTCGCTCGAGCAGTTCCACGCGCAGATGGTCGCGCCGCAGGTCATGCCGATCATCGGCTATCCCAAGTCGTGGACCAGCAGCACGGACGTCCGTGTCGACATCCGGTCGCGCGCGGACCTCGACAGGTACCGCGGCACGCTCCGCGGCGCGATCGTCCTCCCGCAACCCGTACGCGAGGTGCGCATGCTCGAGGGCGACCTGGTGCTGCGGATGGACCGGACGCTGCTGGCCGAGGCGCGCCGGCCGCTGCCGCTGGCGCGGACGAGGGGCAGCCCGCGAGCCCCGCGGCTGCCGACCCATGTCGTCGAGCAGTTCTACCTCGACGAGGGCGTGGTCGCGGTGCTGGATCGCGGCAGCGACTACTTCATGGTGGGCGGCGCACCCAGCGGCAGCCGCCTCCGCTGGCCGACGCAGCGGGTCGACGGCGGCACGGTGTTCGTCGGCAGCGGCGGGCCGTGGGACGACGACGCCGGCCGCGTCGTGCCGGCCGCCACCATCGCGGTCGAGCACTACAACCGCATGGTCCGGATTCTGGAGCGGGGTCTCCCCGTGCGGGTACAGATCAACATCCGCACGCGCTTCCACCCGGAGGGCGAGCGTCTCAACGGCTTCAACATCCTCGGCGAGATCCCCGGCACGGACCTGCGGGACGAGGTGGTCATGCTGGGAGCCCACTTCGATTCGACGCACGCCGCAACCGGGGCCACCGACAACGCCAGCGGGACGGCCGCCATGATGGAGGCGCTGCGCATCCTGCGGGCCGTCGGCGCCGCGCCCCGCCGCACCATCCGGATCGCGCTGTGGGGCGCCGAGGAGCAGGGCCTGCTCGGCTCGCGGGAGTACGTGCGCAGGCACGCTGGAGCGCAGGCCCGGCTACGACAAGCTGTCGGCCTACTACAACCTCGACAACGGGGCAGGATGCATTCGGGGCGTATGGCTGCAGGACAACCCCGCGGTCGGCGCGATCTTCGAGCCCTGGCTGGCGCCGCTGGCGGACCTGGGCGTCGCGGCGCTCGGCCCGCGCGCCACGCGCGGCACGGACCACGTGGCGTTCGACGAGGTGGGCCTGCCGGGCTTTCAGTTCATGCAGGACCGGCTCGAGTACAACTCGCGGACGCACCACTCGAACATGGACTTCTTCGACCGGCTGCAGCGGGACGACCTGGTGCAGATGGCCGTGGTGGCCGCGGTCTTCGCCTACAACACGGCGATGCTCGACGACCCGCTGCCGCGCAAGGACCCGCCGGCGTGGCGCCGGTAGCCGGCCGCCGGTCCTTGCGCGAAGCCGGTCTTCGCGCTACCGTCGAGGGGCTGCGGAGGAGGTATCAGATGCGCAAGATGCTCGCGTTGCTGTCGGTGGCGGTGCTGGTGCCCCTGGTCGCCTGCGTGGAGGACCCGGTGCCGGAAGCGGAGGTCGCACCGGCGGCCGAGGAAACCCCGGCCGCGGCGGCCGAGCTCCCCATCCTGCCGCTCGACCAGGTGCAGGCGAGCCAGAGCGGGTCGGTGTCCCAGACCGTCGCGAACACGGAGATCACGGTCACGTACGATCGCCCCGTGGCGCGCGGCCGGGAGCTGTACGGCGGCATCGTGGCCTATGGCCAGATCTGGAATCCGGGGGCCAACGACGCGACGGCCATCGCGTTCAGCCGCCCGGTCACCGTCAACGGCCAGCCGCTCGAGGCCGGGAAGTACAGCATCTGGGCCATCCCGGACCCGGACGAGTGGACGCTGATCTTCAGTCGCGCCGCGGACGTGTACCACCAGCCGTATCCCGGCGAGGAGCACGACGCGCTGCGCCTGAACGTCGCGCCGGCCAGCGGCGACCACATGGAGACGCTGGCGTTCTACTTCTCCGTCGTCGAGAGGAAGGACGCCGAGCTGCGGCTGCACTGGGGCACGACCATCGTGCCGTTGTCGATCACGGTTCCCTGAACGGAGGCAGCGCGGGCATGGAGAGCAGCGAGACGCGCGGCAGGGCGTACCTGCTGGTTGGCATGATCGTCCAGGTGGCGCTCGCGGTCGGCCTGGCGCCGAACGCCGGCGCGCAGCAGTGGGTGGCCGCGTGGGGCTCGTCCCTGCAGGGGCTGTCGCCGGAGGAGGCGACGGTCACGAACGCCACCGTCCGGCTCATGGCGCGGTCCACCGTCGCGGGAGACGGCGTGCGGGTGCGGCTGGAGAACACGTACGGGAGCGATGCGCTGGCCATCGGCGCGGCCGCCGTCGGCCTGCAGAACAACGGGCCCTCGCTGGTCGCGGGCTCGAGCCGCACCCTGCGCTTCGACGGTTCGGGAGCGGTCACGATACCGGCCGGCGAGTACGTGGTCAGCGACCCGGTCGACCTGGTGGTCGAGGCCGGGCAGGGGCTGGCCGTCAGCCTGCACGTGCCCGGCGCCAACGTGCGCAGCAGCATGCACCGCACCGCGCTCGCCACGTCGTACCTGACGGCGGCGGGCGCCGGGGACCGGACCGGCAACGTCGACGGCGAGCCGTACACGGAGACGACCCCCTGGATGCACTGGCTGTCGGCCATCGAGGTGTTCTCGTCCTCGGCGCGCGGCGCGATCGTCGCCTTCGGCGACTCCATCACGGACGGCTCCTGCGCCACCCCGGACGGCCACGACACGTGGCCGGACATCCTGCACACGCGGCTCCGGCACGCCGCCGGCACGGCGCGCCTCGGGGTGGTCAATGCCGGCATCGGCGGCAACACGGTGATTCGGGTGCCCCCGGTCACGAGCACGCCCGGCGTGGAGCGCATGGACCGGGACGTGCTGGCGCTGGCCGGCGTCACGCACGTCGTCGTGTACCTGGGCACCAACGACCTGCGCCGGCAGGCGACCGCGGAGCAGGTGATTGCCGGTCTCGACGAGGTGGTCGGGCGGGCCCGGGCGCGCGGACTGAAGGTCGTGGCGGCCACGATCATCGCGCGCAATCCGACGCCGCGCGGCCTGCCGCCGGAGCTGGGCTTCGGGCCCGAGCAGAACCGGCGGCGGCACGCCGTCAACGAATGGATCCGCAACAACGACGATCTGCACGCCGTGCTCGACTTCGACGCGGTCATGAAGGATGCCGGCGACCCCAATCTCATCAATCCGGTCTACGACTGCGACGGCATCCACCCCAACGTGTTCGGGTACGCGGCGATGGGCGGGTCGATAGATCTCGCGGTGTTCGACGAGGAGCTCCAGGCGTCGGCGCCGTAGACGATATGGGGGTTGGGCCATGCGGGAGACGCGCGCGCGGATCGTCGTCGGTATCGGGGTTGCCGTTGCCCTCCTGAGCGCCGCGCCCGGCGCGCGCGGTCCGCTCGCCGAGCGCCAGGAGCGGACCGTCTGGGACGGCATCTACACGCAGGAGCAGGCCGAGCGCGGCGCCGGCCTGTACGAGGAGTGGTGCGCGAGCTGCCACGCGTCGGACCTGTCGGGCGGCGACGTGGCTCCCGGGCTGGTCGGCGGCGAGTTCGTGTGGAATTGGAGCGGCCTGACGGTGGGTCAGCTATTCGAGCGGCTGCGGATCTCGATGCCGCAGGAGGACCCGGCCGCCGTCACCCGGTCGGAGAAGGCCGACATCCTGGCCTTCATGCTGCTCGTGAACGAGTTTCCGGCCGGCGAGCGGGACCTCCCCGACCGCGCCGCCATGCTGGAGCAGTTCCTGTTCGAGGCGATTCAGCCCTGACCGGGCCGGAGACCGGAGAGACGCTACGTGAGAACAGTTCCGAAGCTTACGCTCGACGACGCCCGCATCATCATGGCCGCGGCCGAGGAGAAGTCACGCGAGATCGGTGTGGACATGGACATCGCGATCACCGACGACAGCGGCAGCCTGCTGATGTTCCACCGCATGGACAACGCCCGCATCACCAGCATCGACGTGGCGATCAGCAAGGCGTTCACGGCGGCCGCGGCCCGGCGCTCCACGCGCGCGTACGGCGACATCAGCCAGCCGGGCGGGCCGGCGTTCGGGATCCACGTCAGCAATCAGGGCCGCTTCATGGTGGTCGCCGGCGGCCTGCCCCTCTTCGTCGACGACCAGATCGTCGGCGGGGTCGGCTGCAGCTCGGGGCATCCGGACCAGGACGAGATCGTGGCCCAAGCCGGCATCGACGCCCTGCTGGCGCACCTGCAGCGCCAGCAGGCGGACTGAACTAGGCCGACTCGACCGCCGGGAGCGTCTTGTCGATCGCCGTCTGCAGCCGGGTCTTGTCGGCGAGTCCGACGATCGAGTCGACGACCTCGCCGTCCTTGAACAGCAGCAGCGTCGGGATCGACCGGATGCCGAACTTCATCGCGGTGTTCGGATTGTCGTCGACGTTCAGCTTGCCGACGGTCACCCGACCGGCATAGTCCTCGGCCAGCGCCTCCACCGTGGGAGCGATCATGCGGCACGGCCCGCACCACTCGGCCCAGAAGTCCACGAGCACGGGCACCTTCGATTTGATCACGGACTCGTCGAAGTTGTTGTCACTCAGGGTCTGCGTGTGTTCTCCCATCGGCATCCTTCTGTGAGCTCGGGCGGTTGATTGGCCCTGATCCAATTGTACTTGACTTGCCGCGCCGCGGGGGCCGGACGCTCGCCAATCGTCGCCTCGCGGCTCCGCTCGGCGCCCACCGACCCTCCGCACACGTGGCGCATCCCGGCGGCCAGGGCACGCTGACGGTCCCTTCCCGACCTGCGCCGCGGCTACGTACACGGCGCAGCGGTGTCGGGCGACGGGCCGCCGACCTGCGCGGCGCCTTTTCCGCACCGTCGTCGAGGTCGTCCATGGCGCGACCCGCGGTCGGATCGGCCACCTGTCCCGACCGTGGTAACGTTCCAGCATGCCGGGAACGCGATCGGGAACGTCGCCACCGAGAACGCAGGCGGGACCGCAGGACTATCTGCATGACTGCCTCGCCCTGCATGGCCAGGTGACGGAAATCCGCTATGGCCATATGCAGGATCTCTTCCGCATCGAAGACGAAACAGACGGGGTTCGATCGAGCTGTCAGCTCGCGTACGAAGACATCGAAAAGATTCGGAACAGCAGGATCTGGAGCGCCGACGCGTTCGGCTACTGGCCGTCTCGATCCGAAGTCGAGTCGATCCTGGAATCGACGGAGTGGAGCTTTCGGACACTGCCCGAGAAGGAGGAGCAAGTCATAGCGGACCTGCTGAAGATTTTCCACCAGATCGAGCTGGTGTCGGTGATCCTGAGATTCGTCGCGCCGCAGCATTATGGAATCCTGAGCCCGCCGGTGGAGCAAGTGCTCGGAATCGGCCCATTCCGAAAGCACTCGCGAAAATACCTGGCGTACCTGAACAACCTGCGAGAGATCAGGGACGCGAGAAGCTTCAGGAGCGCGGCGGAAGTCGACATGGCTCTTTGGGTGCTTCAAGTCGGAGTTCTGGATGATGGCCTACTGAAACGGGACCTGTCCGACCAGGAATACGAGTCGCTGTGCAGTGGATACAGGAACGACTCAAGATTGCGTGAAATCCGGGTCGGAAATCTCACCCGGCAGCTCTTTTCGGCAATGTCACGCGTAGAACTTTCGGAAGCCTTGCTGGCGACGAACGTGGAGTTTGCAGGCCAACTCGCTGGCATCCAATTCGAGCAGGACGTACGGAGACTGACCGGCGCGAAATCGGATGAGAAGCTGGCCGATCTTGTTGGAGATCCAAGATTTCTGCGTTCGATTCGTCAGATTCCGGACCTCCGCGTCGAGTTCTGGCGGAATGCAGTCAGGACCCGGAACAAGGCGATACACTTGAATCGGCCGCCGAAGAAAGATCACGTCATGAAGCTGATTGACGGCATGAAAGCGCTGAGGCGGTTGGTTGGCGGCGACGGACTCGACGAGCTCCCGGCCGTCCCGGCTGACTTCCAGGAATGGCGTTCGATCGATGAACTCGCCGAAGAGCAAGGTATCGTTGCTCCGCAGCAGCTCGATAGAATGATCGGCGCGGCCGCGGACCTGTGGGACGGCGAAGAAGAATTCGAGCGCTTCGTGAACCGGGGCAGCGAACACCGGCACCCGACCGGGAAGCACGTCGAGGATGACGAATGAGCACCGTCGTTCTCGATACCAATGTCGTTTCCTTCCTGATGAAAGGACACGGGTTGGCCGACAGCTATCGGCCGTACATCGAAGGACGCAGGCTGGCCATTTCCTTCATGACCGTCGGCGAGCTGTACGAAGGTGCCTGTCGCGCCGGGTGGGGACGAGAGAGATTGAACCGGCTGAGGGCAAGCGTAAATGCCTACCTGGTGCTTCCGGTCAACCTCGAGGTCTGCCGGCAATGGGGAGCCATCCGTTGCGCACGTCGCGAGCAGCCCATCGCCGTCGACGACGCATGGATCGCTGCCACTGCAAAGGCGCACGGCCTTACGTTGATCACCCACAATCCAGCGGATTTTCGTAACATCGATGGCATCAGGATCCTTTCCGCGTAGTGCCGCTGAGTCAGCGCGATTGACCTGCACCCCGGCGTCCTCGTTCGACCTTGACGATCGCCTGTCGTGTGTGACCGGCTGCTTCACAACGCGCATCCGCATCGACATGAAGGGCCGCTCGGGTGCCTGGTCCGACCGCCGGTCGACGAGCCTCGGCCCTCGTGCCACGGGATGACTCAGGCAGCATCGGTGCGTGGACTCCAGATGTTCGATTCGGTCCTGCTCCGCGCGGATTCGGCGGTCTCGGCCAGGCTGCCCTCGATCCGGCGTTGCAGCTCTCGAGCCGCCTCGCGGTCGTAGGCGGCGTCGTCGTCGACCGGCAGGACGAGCCGGTCGTCCGGCGCGTCGCGAAGGTCGATCGTGGTGCCCAGGTAGTACGCCTCATGCCAGCCGCAGTCGGAGCGGTAGATGCGCGTGACGTACCGCAGCTACCGGCTTGCCATGCCGGGCAGCGGCGTCGACGTGCCGTCCGTCGTGTCACGGATGAAATAGCCGGCCTCTCCGCCGTCGTCAAGGCGCCTTGTCAGCAGCGTGCGGCCGTCGGCGGTCAGCGGGGCCACCACCGACTCGCCGTCCGCCTCGTCGCTCTCGAACAGCCGCTCGGCGCGCAGCGTGTTGACGTCGAGGCGGTCGAGGAACCGCCCGCCGCCGCCGGCCAGCAGGATGCGGTTTCCGTCCTGCATGACCACGGTGCCGCCGGCGGGTCCGCCCGCGCGCCGGACGGGGGTCCCGGCCGCCGCGGGGCCGTCCACCCGGCTCCAGTCGAGCAGTGTCCGGGGCGTGCGGCCGGAGCCGTCCAGCAGCAGCGTCCGCCAGCGTCCGGTCCGCTCGTCCGCCTCGGTCACCAGGCCGAGGCCGCTCTCGGTCCAGGCGATGCCGGCCAGCCCGAGCTCCGTCTCGATCAGCGTCTCGGGCGCGTCGTCGAACGGCGCGGCGAGGCCCAGCACCCGGCTTCCCTCCGCGAGGTCGGGCTCGCTCCACACCGCCGTGGCGGGCGCGGTGGGGCGCCAGCCGGGCTGCTGCCGTCCGGGTGCTACGTCGTCCGCCGGCAGGTCGGCGAGACGCCGCACCAGGCTGCCGTCCGCGTTCCGGATCTCCAGTGCGCGGGTGCGCGCGGCCGGTTGCGCCGCGCCGGCCGCGGGCGGGCCGAGCGTCGCCACGAGCACGAACTCGCCGTCCGGCGAGGGGATCGCCGCGGCGAACAACTCCGGCGCACCGACGTTCGTCCGGCGGCCGGTCGCGAGCTCCACCGTGCCGAGCTGGCTCGTGAAGTAGTACCCGAAGAGGGCGTCCCCGCCGGCCGGCGGGGCTCCGCGGGCCGACATCACGAAGCGGCACAGGACGCGGCTTCCGTCCCGCAGCCAGGCGCACGGCTCGCCACGCGTCGCGTTGAGCGAGGCGGACGTCACCGGCCGGGGGATGCCGGAGGCGATGTCGAGGATCCATTGCTCGACGCCGGTGTCGCGGATTACGACGTAGGAGAGATACGAGCCGTCGGGCGAGAACCGCACCCATCCGAGGCTGGTCTCGAACGGCGCGAGCACCTCGTGGACGACCGCGTCGGCAAGGCGCACGAGCACGATGCGGTCGATGTCCGGCGCCGGCCGGGGCGTGTTGTTGCGGGTGTTGATCCGCTGTCCGCCAAGCTCCAGCAGCCGGCGTTCGTCCACGGCCGCCGGCCGGCGGCCCGGGTAGGCCAGCGCCACCGCGTCGCCCCCCGGGCCGACGAGGGCCTCCGGCGCCGGGGGCCGGTCCTGCGCGCCGGCGCCGGCCGCGGACAGCGCGACGACCGCCCAGATCAACAGCAGGATGCCGGGCGTGCGGCGAACCGCGCCGTCGGGGCCGTCGCGACGGCCGGGCGGGAGCCGGCGGCGAAGTCCCGGGTCACCTCCTGCCACGGGCTGCTAGACCGTCGCCAGCTCCGGCACCTGCACCGGCGCGGCCGGGGGCGCCTGGGCGCCCGGCGGGAGGTCGCCCGTGTCCGCGCGCAGGTACTGCCAGTAGTTCGGCTTGATCGAGGCCAGCAGCTCGGCGCGGGTCTTCACCTCGATCGGCCGGCCCTTGTACAGCTTGCCGGTCGCATACAGCAGGTTCTCCGGCAGCGCGCTGCAGAACATCATCATCGGCCAGGTGAAGTTCGGGCCGTTCGTCTTGCGCAGGCGCAGCGCCCACAGGCCCACGCCGCCGATCTTGAACGAGGTCGGGCCCCACCAACTGTAGAGGCCCGGCCGCATGTTCATCTTCCAGCAACGGAGGATCAACTGCCACTGCAGCCGGCTGAGGTTGCGCGTCTCCGTGACGCCCTTGCCGTGCTCCATCCGGGTGCCCTCGAGCGGCGTGAACACCGACGGCACCAGGAAACCGAACAGCCCGCGGCGCTCCATCTCGTAGATCAGATCGAGCGTCGCCTTCACGTCGTCGTCGGTCTCGCCCGGGTTGCCGACCATCAACGTCAGCATCGGGAACCAGTTGTTCCGATTCAGCACCTCGAGGCCGCGGATGACCACGCTCTGCCAGTCCTCGATGCTGAACGGCACGCCCTTGCTGGGCATGACCTGCTTGGCCATGCGCACCGACCCGGTCTCGAGCCCGATCAGCGGCACCAGGGCCTTGCCCTCCGGATGGGAGCTCAGGCGCTTGAGGTGGATCGGGCTGTGCGGCAGCAGCGTGTCGGTCAACTGCTCGATCAGCACCGGGTCGACCACCGCGGGCGCCATCGTCGAGTGGCTGAGCACGTGCTGCTCCACGCCCGGCGTTTCCACGATGCTGCGGTACAGGTCGACCAGCGCTTCCCGGTTGGGGAAGAAGAACGGCGTCTTGGTCCGGACCTGGCCCCAGATGAACATGTCCTCGGTCGCCAGCGAGATCTGCTTGTTGCCGGCTGCCACGTTGGCGCGCACGGCGTCGAGAATCCCCGCCTTGGGCAGATCGATCTGCGGGTTGAGGTCGGGCACGCAGAACTGACAGCGCCGGCCGCAGCCGGTGGTCATCTCGACCACGCCGAACGTCGTGGGGCGGTCCGGAAACAGCAGCGTCAGCGGGTCGGTCGGATGCTCGACCTCCACCTGGTCCGGCAGCTCGCCGCCGTCGAGCGCGCGCCGGAACAGCTTGATGGTCTCCGCCGACTCGCTGCGGCCGTCGATGATGCAGTCGATGCCGAGCCGCTCCATGGACTTCGTCTGCGTGATCTGCCAACTGCCCGAGCCGCCCAGGATGACCCGGAACGATTCGCGGTGCGGACTCTGCTTGAGGGCGTCGAACAGCTTCGCCGCGTAGTGCGAGTTGATCGGCTCGCGAGAGCTGCCGAAGATGGACGTGTAGACGCCGGCCGCGAACGTCACGCCGAGCGGGTTGTGGGTCGAGAGCGCCACGATCCGCGTCTCGGGTCCGACGAACCGGTCGAGGTCGTCCGGATAGCAGACGACGACGTTGTCGCGGCCGAACTCCGTCGCCATGACGCGCTCGAGCACGCGCAGCCCGGCCGGCGCGGCCTGCGCGGAACCGTCTTCGAACCGCTTCACGTTGCGCCACTCCGGATACTTCTTGTCCATGACCCATTCCATCCAGATCGGGATGGACGCCATGCCCATCTGGATGAAGTAGCCGGCGTGGTCGATCATCTCGGTGAATGGTGCTGTCAGGACGATCTGCGTACCCCGCTTCATGACGATGCCCCCGTGACCGACTTGTTGAGAGTTAAAGAATGTAACATGAACTCCAGCGCCCACCGCGCCGAGCCTGCGTGCGGCGCCGACGCCCGGGGCGGTCCGCGACGCGGTCGTTCCACCCCGGTCCGACCATGTTGTCCTCCCGGATCCCCGCCGATCTCGCGCCCAACCGCATCGGCCGCGCCGCACGCCGCCTGCGGGCCGCGAGGGCGAAGATCATCGACCTGACCGAGTCGAACCCGACCCGGGTCGGGTTCCGGTTTCCGCCCGGTCTGTTGTGCGGGACGGCCGGGCAGGCGATCCGGGTGTATCGACCCGCGCCCCTCGGCCTGCCCGCGGCCCGTGCAGCGGTCGCCGCGCATCTCGCCCGGCCCGGCCGGCTGGTGGCGCCGGAGCGCGTGGCGCTGACCGCCAGCACCAGCGAGGCCTACGGCTTCCTGTTCAAGCTCCTGTGCGACCCCGGCGACGAGGTCCTGGTGCCGCGGCCCAGCTACCCGCTCTTCGAGCACCTGACCCGGCTCGAGGGGGTCCGCGCGCTGCCGTACGCGCTCGATCACCACGGCCGCTGGGAGCTGGACCTGGGCGGCCTCAGGGCAGCCCTGACGCCGCGCGCGCGGGCGGTGCTGCTGGTGAATCCCAACAACCCCACCGGCTCGTTCGTGTCGCCGGACGAGGTCGAGGCGGTCGCGCGGATCTGCCGCGAGCGCGACCTGGCGCTCGTCTCGGACGAGGTCTTCGGCGCCTATTCCATGAACGGCGCCGCGCCGGCCCCGAGCGTGCTCGACCGGCGCCGGCCGGACGTCCTCGCCTTCAGCCTCGGCGGGCTCTCCAAGGCGGTCGGCCTGCCGCAGCTCAAGCTCGGATGGATGGTGGTCGACGGACCCGCGGCGGTCGTCGAGCGCGCGCTGGCCGGGCTGGAGTTGATCGGCGACACGTACCTGTCGGTGGCCGCGCCGGTCCAACTGGCCGCCGGGACCCTGCTCGCGGAGGGCGCGGCCGTGACCGCGCAGATTGCCGCGCGCGTGCGCGCCAACTACGCGGCGCTGCGGCGGCGCGTCGCGCGGCATCCGGCGCTCCGGCTGCCGCCCGTCGACGGGGGATGGTACGCTGTGCTGCAGATCCCGGCCACGGAACCCGAGGAGACGGTCGTGCTCGAGCTGCTCGAGCGCGACCGCGTCCTCGTGCATCCCGGCTACTTCTTCGACTTTCCTCGCGAGGCATTCCTGGTCGTGAGCCTGCTTCCCGCGCCGGAGGCGTTCGAGGCGGGCATCGCGCGGGTGCTCGCCCGCGCTGCGGGCGGCCGCGGCCGATGAACGCCGCCCCCGCCCCCGTGCTGAAGGACCTCGTGCTCATCGGGGGCGGGCACAGTCACGTCATCGTCCTCAAGCGCCTGGGCATGAAGCCGGTGCCCGGCCTGCGCGTGACCGTCATCGCGCGCGAGGTCCACACGCCGTACTCGGGGATGCTGCCCGGACTGATCGCCGGGCACTACGGCTTCGACGACGTGCACATCGATCTGGGGCCGCTGACCCGCTTCGCGGGCGCCCGTCTCTACCACGACGAGGCGGTCGGTCTCGACCTGGCCGGCCGGACGGTGCAGTGCCGCGGCCGCCCGCCGGTGCCCTACGACGTGCTGTCCATCGACATCGGCGCGTCGCCTGCCCTGAACGCGGCCGGCGCGGCGGCTCACGCGGTGCCGATCAAGCCGATCGCCACGCTGGTCGACCGCTGGGAGCGGCTGCGGGCCCGGGTGCGCGCGGCGTCGCGCCCGTTGCAGGTCGGGGTGGTCGGGGCGGGCGCGGCGGGCGTGGAGCTCGTCCTGGCCGTGCAGCACGCCCTGCGGCGCATGCAGGTCGCCGCCGGCCGCCCGGCGGCGGTGCCCGCCTTTCATCTGTTCAGCGCCACCGACCGCATCCTGCCCACGCACAACCGGCGCGCCCGCGCCAGGTTCGAGGACGTGCTGCGGGCGCGCGGCGTGCGGGTCCACGCGGGCGCCCGCATCGCCTCGGTGCGCCCCGGCGCCGTGGTCGTCGAGGATGGCTCGGAGCACGCCGTCGACGAGGTGCTGTGGGCGACGGAGGCCGGCGCGCAGGCGTGGCCGGGCGAGGCCGGGCTCGCGGTCGACGGGCGGGGCTTCATCGAGGTGGCCGACACCCTGGAGTCGACGTCGCATCCCGGCGTCTTCGCCGCCGGCGACATCGCGGCCGTCGTGAATCATCCGCGGGAGAAGGCGGGCGTGTTCGCGGTGCGGCAGGGCCCGCCGCTCGACGCCAATCTGCGGCGCGCCGTGCGCGGCGAACCGTTGCGGCCCTTCCGGCCGCAGCGGCGGTTCCTGAGCCTGATCAGCACCGGCGACCGTTACGCGGTCGCCTCGCGCGGACCGTGGGCCCTGGCCGGCCGCTGGATCTGGTCGTGGAAGGACCGCATCGACCGGCGCTTCATGGCCCGCTTCAGCCGCCTGCCGGCGATGGATGCCGGCCCCGCTCCCGATGCGAACCTGGCGCGGCTGGCGCCGGCAGGCGCCGTCCGCGAGCTGTCGGGCGCCGCCATGCGGTGCGCGGGCTGCGGCTCGAAGGTGGGCGCCACCCTGCTCGACCGGGTCCTCTCGCGGCTGACGCCGTTCCCGCGCGACGACGTCCTGACCGGCCTCGACGCGCCCGACGACGCCTCGGTCGAGCGTGTCCCGCCCGGCCTCGTCGCCGTACGGACGGTGGACGCCTTCCGGGCGCTCGTAGACGACCCGTACCTCTGCGGCCGGATCACCGCCAACCACTGCCTCGGCGACATCTACGCGATGGGTGCCGAGCCGCGGACGGCGCTGGCCATCGTCACGGTGCCGCTGGGTCCGGAGGACAAGATGGAAGCGCTGCTGCGCGACCTGCTCGGGGGCATGGTGAAGGCGCTCAACGAGGCGGAGACGGCGCTCGTCGGCGGTCACACGACGGAAGGCGACGACGTGGCCCTGGGCCTGGCGCTGAGCGGAGTCGTCGATCCGGCGCACGTGCTGCGCAAGAGCGGGATGCGGCCCGGGAACCGTCTGATCCTGACCGCACCGCTCGGCACGGGGACGCTGTTCGCCGCGCACATGCGGCTCAAGGCCAGGGGGCGCTGGATTGACGGCGCGCTGCGCTCGATGCTGCAATCGAGCCGGGCCGCGGCCGAGTGCCTGCGCGCGCACGGGGCGACCGCCTGCACCGACGTGACGGGCTTCGGGCTGCTCGGCCATCTCGTCGAGATGGCGCGGGCGTCCGACGTGGACGTGCGCCTGTCGCTGCCCGCCGTGCCGTTGCTCGCCGGCGCGCGCGAGACGATCGCCGCGGGGCTGCTCAGCTCGCTGCACCCGCACAACGCGCGCCTGGGCAGCGCCGTCGTCAACGCCGATGCCGCCGCCGCGTCGATCTACCCTATCCTGTTCGACCCGCAGACGGCCGGCGGGCTGCTGGCCAGCCTGCCCGCCCCGCGGGCGGAGCGGTGTCTGGAGGAGCTGCAGGGGCTGGGCTACGGCCGCGCGGCGGTCATCGGCAGCGTGGAGCCGCGCGGCGCCCGGGAGGAGCGGATCACGATCGAGCTGTAGGCTGCCGGGTCAGTCAGACGGAGAGGGACGCATGATCACAGTCGGAGAGAAGGCGCCGGCCTTCGCGCTCAAGAATCAGGACGATCGAACGGTTCGCCTGTCACAGTTCGCCGGGCAATGGGTGGTGCTCTACTTCTATCCCCGCGACGACACGCCCGGCTGCACGAAGGAGGCCTGCGAGTTCTCGGCGGACCTGGACAGCTTCGGCGAGCTGGACGCCGTGGTGCTCGGCTGCAGCCCGGACGACCCCGCGCGTCACCGCGCCTTCATCCGGAAGCACGAGCTGCAGCTCACCCTGCTCTCGGACCCGGAACGGACCGTGATGAAGCAGTACGGCGCCTGGGGCGAGAAGAAGCTGTACGGCAGGACGACGGTGGGGGTGATCCGCTCGACGGTCCTCATCGACGGCGCGGGGGCCGTCGCCCATCACTGGCGCGCCGTGCGGGCCGCGGGACACGCCGAGAAGGTGCGGGAAAAGCTGCGCACCCTACGCGCCGCCGCGGCGCCCGGGATCTGAGGAGCGGCATTCCGCCCCGTTGTGCTAGACTGCACGCTTCGCATGCGGAATCGGCCGGCGTTCCCGCCCATCGCGCTCCTGTTCCCCATCATCCTCACGGCGGCAGCGTGCGCCCGGGAGGCACCCGCCCGCACCGCCGTCGACGACGGGGCCGTGCGCGCGGACGACATCTTCCTGCGGCCGCTGCCTCCGGCCGAGCCCGCGAGCCACCGCATCGAGGCCGTCGTCCCGAACCGGGCGACCCTGGCCAGCATCCTCTACGGCCACGGTCTCGATCGCAACCAGGCCGCACGCGTGATCGACGCGGTGCGCCTGGTGTTCGACCCGCGTCGGTTCCGCGTCGGCAACGCCTACAGCCTGGAGCTGGGCCCCGACGGAGGGCTGCGCGGCTTCGAGTACGAGGTGGACAGGGATCGGTTCCTGCAGGTTCGCGCGGCGGCGGCTTCCTCCGGGGGCTTCCGCGCCAGGCTCGTACCTTACGTGAAGGAGCGTCTCGAGCAGGCGATGCGCGGGTTCATCAACCGCGAGCACACGTCGCTCGCGGCGGCGCTCAACGGCGCGGGCGAGCGGGAGCTGCTCGCGATCGAGCTGGCCGACGTGCTCGCCGGCGAGATCGATTTCAACACGGAGCTGCAGCCCGGCGACGAGTTTGCCGCGCTCGTCGAGAAGTACTTCCGCGAAGGCGAGTTCGACAGCTACGGCAGCGTGCTGGCGGTCGAGTTCCTCAACGCGGGGCGCCGCGTGCAGGCATTCCGCTTCACGGTGCCGGGTGAGACCGAGGCGCTCTACTACGACGAGCAGGGCAGGTCGCTCAAGCGGCAGTTCCTGCGCTCGCCGTTCAAGTTCGAGCCGCGCGTCACGTCCCGCTTCTCCCGGCGCCGCCTGCACCCGATTCTCGGCACGTACCGCCCGCACCTGGGCGTGGACTACGGCGCGCCCACCGGCACGCCCGTCGTGGCCGTGGCCACCGGCACGGTGGTGTCGGCCGGCCGCAGCCGGGCATCGGGCAACATGGTCCGGTTGCGCCACACCAACGGCTACGAGACGTACTATCTCCACCTGTCGGCATTCGCCCGCGGCGTGCGGCCCGGTGTGCGCATTCTCCAGGGACAGACGATCGGCCGCGTCGGGGCGACCGGCCTGGCGACCGGCCCGCATCTCGACTACCGGATGAAGAAGAACGGCAAGTTCGTGGATCCCCTAGTCGAGCATCGGAATCTGCCGCCCGGCGTCCCGGTGCCGCAACAGCACCTGGCGGCCTTCCACGAGACTCGCGGCCGCTTGCTCGAACAGTTGTGGGCGGGGAACGCCCGCGCCGACTAGCACCCCCGACCGCGTGGCCCGCATTCATCCGTTTCGTGCCCTGCGTCCCGAGCCGGGCGCCGCCGCCGCCGTCGCGGCCGTGCCGTACGACGTCGTGACGACCCGCGAGGCGCGCGCGTTGGCCGCGGGCAATCCGCTGAGCTTCCTGCACGTCTCCCGGGCGGAGATCGACCTGCCGCCGGACACCGACCCGCACGACGCCGCGGTCTACCGCGCCGCCGCCGGCAACCTGGGGCGGCTCC
This sequence comes from uncultured Vicinamibacteraceae bacterium, assembly GCA_964348425.1. Classification (GTDB taxonomy): domain Bacteria; phylum Acidobacteriota; class Vicinamibacteria; order Vicinamibacterales; family UBA8438; genus JAAXGX01. The sequence goes on from CAYGCV010000003.1 coordinate 31,698, forward strand.
GGCGCGACGCGCCGCTCGTGGAGGAGGCTGCGCCATCCCTGTACATCTATCGGCTCTGGACGGAAGATCATGAGCAGACCGGCCTCGCGGCGTGCTACTCGCTCGACGAGTACGACCGCGGCGTCATCAAGCGGCACGAGAACACCCGGCCCGACAAGGAGGACGATCGGACCCGGCACATGCTCGCGTTGCGAGCGCAGACCGGCATCGTGTTCCTCACCTACCGGGCCGTGCCCGAGCTCACCGCCCTGCTGCGGCGGGCGGCACAGGATGCGCCGCTGTTCGACCTGCAGGCAGCGGACGGCGTGCGCCACACGGTCTGGCGGCTGGGTCCCGAGGATCAGGCGGCGGCCGAGGCGGGCTTCGCGCGCGTGCCGGCGCTCTACATCGCCGACGGGCACCATCGGATTGCGAGCGCTGCCCGCGCCCGCGACCAGCTCGCCGCCACGGAGGACGGGGCCGGTCGGGCGCGCTTCGTCCTCGGCGTCGCGTTCCCCGATTCCGACACGCGGATTCAGGCCTACAACCGCACCGTGGCCGACCTGGCGGGGCAGACGCCCGGGCAGTTCCTGGACGCGCTGCGGGCGCGGTTCACGGTCCGGACCGACGCCGCGGCCGAACCGCCGCGCGGTCGCGTCGCGATCTACCTGGGTGGGGGCACGTGGCACGATGTCGAGTTGCCGTCCGCGCGGGCCGCGGGCCCGGGAGCCGATCCCGCCGCCGGGCTCGACGTGGCCGTGCTGCAGGACGCGCTGCTCGCGCCGCTGCTGGCGGTGGGGGACGTGCGGACCGATCCCCGCGTCGCGTTCGTGGGCGGAGCGCGCGGGACGGGAGCGCTCGAGCGGCTGGTCGACCGCGGCGAGGCCGCCGTCGCGTTCTCCCTGGCGCCGGTCACCACGGCCGAGCTGTTCGCCGTTTCCGACGCCGGCGGCATGATGCCGCCCAAGTCGACCTGGTTCGAGCCCAAGCTCCGTGACGGCCTGTTGCTGCATCCGATCTGACATGCCGGGCGCACGCGCCGCGGACCGCTGAGCATTGATCATGGCTGCGATCATGGCTGCCGAGCGGGTGTTCAACTTCAATGCCGGTCCCGCCGTCCTGCCCGAGACGGTGCTGGCGGAAGTCCAGCGCGATCTCCTGGCCCTGCCGGACGCCGGGATGTCGGTGCTGGAGGTGAGCCACCGGTCGGCCACGATGGATGCCATTCTCGAGCGCGCGGTCGCCGACATCCGCCGGGTGGCCGGGTTGCCGGACCACTTCCACGTCCTGTTCCTGCAGGGGGGCGCCACCCAGCAGTTCGCGATGGTGCCCCTGAATCTGCTGCCGCCCGCCGGATCCGCCGACTACGTCCTGACGGGCGTCTGGTCGCGGAAGGCGTACGAGGAGGCAGCGCAGTTCGGTACGGTGCGGGTGGCCGGCTCGACGGAGAGCGAAGGCTTCTCCCGCATTCCGGCCGCCGACGAGCTCGACCTTGCGGACTCGGCGGCCTACCTGCATCTCGCTTCGAACAACACGATCTGCGGCACCCAGTGGCGTGCGCTGCCGGACAGCGGCGAGGTGCCGCTCGTGGTGGACGCCTCGTCCGACATCTTCAGCCGGCCCGTCGAGCTCGAGCGCGTGGGCCTGCTGTATGCCGGCGCCCAGAAGAACCTCGGTCCGGCCGGGGTCACGCTCGTGATCGTCCGCGACGACCTCGTGCGCCGGGTGCCGGCGCGGTCCGGCGTGCCGACGATGCTGCGCTACGCCACCCACGCCGGCGCCGGGTCGCGCCACAACACCCCGCCGGTGTTCGCCATCTACATGCTCGGCCTGGTCGTCAGGTGGCTGCTGGCCAGCGGCGGACTCGCGGAGATGGCGCGGCGCAACGAGCGCAAGGCCCGCAAGCTGTACGAGGCAATCGACCGCACGCCGTTCTACCGGGGCACGGCCGCCCCCGACAGCCGCTCGTCGATGAACGTCACCTTCCGGCTCCCGACGCCCGCGCTCGAGACGCGCTTCGTCGACGAAGCGCGGCAGGCCGGGCTGGTCGGGCTCCGGGGACACCGCTCGGTCGGCGGCGTGCGGGCGTCGATCTACAACGCCTGTCCCGAGGCGGCCGTCGACGCCCTCGCCGCGTTCATGGCCGAGTTCGAGCGCACGCGCGGCTGACCGCGGGGTGGAAGCCCGGCGGGTGTCGCCGAGGGGACCTCCGCGGTCCCGTCGGGTCCTTGCAGACCTCATCTGATATCATCCCAAAGCGCGTAATCCCAGGGTGGTCGCGATGGGGAAGTACGAACACCTCGGCGAATACCTGATCGAACAGCCCGGTGACTGCTGCACGCTGACGTTCGGCAGGATCGAAGAGATCATCGGTGCCTCGTTGCCGCCGAGCGCCAGGCGTCATCGGGCATGGTGGGCCAACGATGAGACCCACCCGCAAGCACGGAGCTGGATGCGGGCAGGTTGGAGCTCGGACGGACGGCCCGACATCGACAAGGGGCAGGTCGGGTTCGTCAGGACGACGCGCGGGAGCCGGCAGAGCGGAGGCGAGCGGCGCGCGCAGGTGATCGTGCGAAATCTGGATGCGGCCGTGGTGGAGGGACTCAAGCAGCGAGCGAAGCGGAGCGGCGTCTCCCTTGAACAGGAGTTGCGAACGCTCCTGACGCGCGCGGTCCGGCCGAGCCGACCCGAGCTGCTCGCGACAGCCGACCGCATCCGAGCCATGACGCCCGGTCAGCTCACCGACAGCGTGTCGTTGCTGCGCGCGGACCGCGACAGCCGATGACCATGGTGATTGACGCGAGTGTCGCCTGCAAGTGGTTCTTCAACGAGCCGCTGGCGGCTGAGGCGCGCATGATCGCGGCGTCCGACGCCACCTTCGTCGCTCCGGACATGATCCTGGCCGAGTGCGCGAACGCCGCCTGGCGGCGTGTGAGAGACGCTGCGATCACGCCGGCGCACGCCCGGGCGTTCCTGGGCTCGCTCCCGCTCTGGTTCGAGTCCCTGACGCCGATGTCCGAATTGCACCAGCCGGCGTTCGAGATGGCGCACGAGCTCGGTCACCCGGTCTACGACTGCCTGTACCTCGCGCTGGCGGAACGGGAGCAGTCACCCGTCGTCACCGCAGATCGCGCGTTCGCGGATCGCGTCGCCGGCTCGCGGTGGAGGAACCTGGTCGAGAACCTGGGAGACTAGTCCTGGAGGCGAAGCTCGGCCTCGATGCGCACGAGCCAGCTACCGAGGAGGCGTCGTGCGAGACGCCGGCCACGGAGCCCGGCGAGGGGTCCGGCGTCGAATAACGCCAATTCGGTGGCGCAAATGCGCGGCGATTGCCGGCCGGTCTTGGCGCTGGCGATCCGCGGCGGACGAAGCCGGCGCGCGGCGAGATCCGCCTTTGGTGCTACGCTGGTTCGATCATGGACACCCACTCGGCGGTGAAGACGTTGACCGCCGCCGGCGCCGATGAAGCGCTCGCCGTCGCCGTGGTCGACGTCGCGCAAAGCGCGGCTGCCGACCACGGTCGCGAACTGGTTACCAACGCCGACCTGACCGCCTACCGCGCCGACGTGCGCGCCGATTTGACCGCCCTCGAACCGCGCCTGATCAAGTGGATCGTGGGAACCGGGGTCGCCGTCGCCGGCGCCATCCTCGCGGGATTGCGCCTGCTGCTCAACTGAAGTCCAGAATCTCGCCAGGTCGGTCGCCGTCCGACTCTCGGCTGAGGCTCTCGTCCGGAGACGGAAGATCGGCGGGAACCGGTGTAGGATTGCCGGCACCGGCGGGGTCCCGACGGTCCGGGTGGTCCGCACCCGGTTCCGCGGCACGAACGGAGGTTGCGCCATGCGTCAGTCGCCAGCTTCAAGCAGACGGGGCTGCGCCCCGAACCCCCAGCGTCCGCTTGCGGGGACCCCTGCGCTCCGCGCCGTTGCCGCCGAGGCGCGCTGTGCGCGCCTTGCGGAGGCTGCACTCGGCCCGCGGCGCAGGCTCCTGGCCGTGACATTCGCGCTGCTCGCCTGCGGAGCGGCCGCGCAGCCTGCCGGCGCGCAGGAAGGGCCGTGGCAGACCTACGACACCTCCGGCGGCGAGTGGCGCAGCTACGCCGGGAGCATCGGCGGGCAGAAGTACTCGCCCCTGGATCAGATCGACGCGAGCAACTTCGCGGATCTCGAGATCGCGTGGGAGTGGCTCTCCGTCGACCGGCGCATCAGCCGTTCGACACCGGGGGGCGGCGAGTGGTCGGCGCCGCTCGACACCGTCGTCGACACGCTGGTCGCGGACACGCCGGACCTCTACCGCACCGGCCACCGGCCGCTGTCCTCGCGCCTGCAGGCGACGCCGCTGATGGTGAACGGCACCCTCTACTTCAACACGCCGCTGTCGCAGGGCGTCGCGGTCGACGCGACCACCGGCGAGACGCTCTGGGTGTTCAACCCCAAAGCCTACGAAGAGGGCACGCCGACGATGAGCAACCCGTGGACGCAGCGCGGCGTCGCCTACTGGACCGACGGGGCGGGGGACGAGCGGATCTTCTGGGGCACCGGCAACGGCTACCTCGTCTGCGTGCGGGCGGAGACCGGACAGCCCTGCCCCGACTTCGGCCCGGACGGCAGCGGCATGGTCGACGCGATGGCCGGCCTGCCGCGGGCTGACCGCGCGGAGCGCGACTACCTCAACGCCATGCTGTTCGGGATCCACTCGCCGCCGATCGTCGTCCGCGACCGGGTGATCCACGGCTCGCAGGTCGCCGACCGCCGCATCACGAAGGAGGCGGTGCCCGGCTGGGTCCGCGCCTGGGACGTGCGCACCGGCGCGCACGCCTGGGACTTCCATACCGTGCCCAACGGCACGGACGAGTTCGGCGTCGACACCTGGCTGAACGAGTCGTGGCGCTATTCGGGCAACGCCAACGTCTGGTCGATGCTGGCCGGCGACAACGAGCTGGGCCACGTGTACCTGCCGACCGGCACGACGACCAACGACTACTACGGCATCGATCGGCCGGGGGACAACCTGTTCTCGGAGACGCTGATCGCGGTCGACGTGGAGACCGGGCAGCGGGTCTGGCACTTCCAGGCCGTGCACCACGGGCTGTGGGACTACGACTTCGCGACCCATCCCAACCTGGTGGACATCACGGTGGACGGCCGCCCCGTCAGGGCGCTCGCGCAGGTGAGCAAGCAGGGGTTCGTCTACGTCTTCGACCGCGTGACGGGGGAGCCCGTCTGGCCGATCGAGGAGCGGCCCGTCCCGCAGGGCTCCAACATGCCGGGCGAGGTGCTGTCGCCCACCCAGCCGTTCCCGACGAAGCCGGCGCCGTTCGACTACCAGGGCGTGACGGTCGACGACCTGGTCGACTTCACGCCGGAGATCCGCCAGATGGCGCTCGCCGCGGTCGAGGGCTTCCGGCTGGGACCGTTGTTCACGCCGCTGGACCGGCCGATCGAGGGCGTCACGAACGGCACCCTCATGCGCCCGCCGCCGGGCGGCACGGCGGGCTGGTCCGGGGCCGCCGTCGACCCCGAGACCGGGATGCTCTACGTCCCGTCACGCAACCAGACGGCGGTCGTCTCCCTCTATCAGCCCGATCCGGCGCTGGGCGCGACCGTCAGCTACACCCACGGGGCGCCGGAGGCGGACCGCCTCGCGCGCGGCGGCAACATCCGTCGCGAGCCGCAGATGCCCCAGGGGCTGCCGCTCGTCAAGCCGCCCTACTCGCGCATGACGGCCATCGACCTCAACACCGGCGAGCACGCCTGGTGGGTGCCGACCGGCAGCGGCGACCGCTACCGCAACCACCCGCTGCTGCGCGATCTCGACCTGCCGCCCCTCGGCGGGGACAACGCCATCAACGGGCCGCTGCTGACCTCGACCCTGCTCGTCTACTGCCTGACGACCGGCGGGACGAACGGCGGCCCGCGGCTGGTCGCCTACGACAAGACGGACGGCACGGAGCTCGCGTCGGTGGATCTTCCCTCCGGCGCCATCGGGACGCCGCTGACCTACCTGGCCGACGGCCGGCAGTCCATCGCGCTCACGGTCGGCAACGGCCCGCGGCTGATCGCCTTCGCGCTGCCCGCCGACTGAGCCCGCGCACGCCGGCCGCAAGGCGCGCACGGCGCGCCTTGGCGGGAGCGGCGCGGGGCGAAGGGGCCCCCGCAAGCGGACGCCGGGGGTCCGGGGCGCAGCCCCGT
>CAYGCV010000004.1:0-32141 GCA_964348425.1 uncultured Vicinamibacteraceae bacterium
GGCCGCTCTCGCTGGCGGGGTTGACGTCGGCGCCCAGCTCGACCGCCGCCGGCACGGCGTCGAGGCCGCTGTTCATGAGCCGGCGCCGATCCGGATCCTGGCTGATGGCGAGCTCCATCTCGGCGGTGTCGATGGCCCGGCCGCGGCGGTCGTTCCCGGCCTGCACGAACCCGGGCGTGAGCATGCCCGCGGCCGCCATGAGCGGGGTCACGCCGCCGGCGAGACCCGCCCGCGGGTCGGCGCCGGCCGCGGCCAGCCGGCGCATGATGTCGGCCTCGGCGTACTTGGCCGCCAGGAAGAACGGCGTGGCGCCGGTCAGCCGCATCTCCAGCGCGAAGAACTTGCCGTAGCGGGCATGCGGGCTGCCGTTCTGCAGGCGGACGTGCGGGTCCGCGCCGCGGGCCAGCAGGGCGCCGACGAGATCGGCGTCGCCGCGCAGGACCGCCGCGTGCAGCGGCGCGTAGCCCGCCCCCGTGGCGTTCGGGTCGGCCCCGTGGTCGAGGAGCCGGGCGGCGAGCTCGCCGTGCCCGCTGTGGGCCGCCACGACGAGCGCGCTCGTGCCGGACGGGGCCGTGTCGTTCGGGTCCGCGCCCGCCGCCAGCAGCAGGCGCGCCGACGCGAGGTCCCCCTGCCGGGCCGCGAACAGGAGCGGCGTGAACCCGCCCTCGTCGATGACGGTCACGCCCTCGGCCGCACCGGTGCGGGGCGAGCTCGCCGTGGCCACGGGACGTACGCGCGAGCGGGCGTGAACGTCCGCCCCCGCCGCGAGCAGCGCCCGCACGACCCGGGGATGCCGCTGCGACACGGCCCACATCAACGCGGTCTGCCCCTCCTTCGACTCCCGGGCATGCACGTCGGCGCCGTGGTCCAGGAGCGCCTTCACCGCGCCGACGCTCCCCGTGCGCGCGGCGGTCATCAGGGCCGTCTCGCCGCCGCGCAGCGCCGCGTTCGGCGCCGCGCCCGCGGCCAGCAGTCGCCGCACCAGGGCGGCGCTGCCGTTCTCGCACGCCAGGTAGAGGGGCGTGACGCCGAGCTCGTTCGCCGCGTCCGGCGTCGCGCCGGCGCCGAGCAGCAGGTCCGCGGCGTCGAGATCGTCCCGGTAGGCTGCCCAGTGCAGCGCCGTGGCCCCGTCGGGCTGCCGCGCGTTCACGTCGATGCGGGCTCGCACCAGCGTGCTCACCGCCTGCCGATCGCCGTGCCGCACGGCGTCCACCAGCCGCAGGTCGGGGCGCTGTGCTGCTGCCGGGATGGACAGCAGCAGGACGAAACCTGCCGCGACGCGGCGCACGGCGCTGGCACGCATGCGGGCTTCCTGGTGGCCGTCGGTCAGAGGGCCAGCACCGCGTCGAGCGCGCCGGTGCTCGTGCCGAAGCGCTCGGCGGGCAGCCCGAGCGTGTCCATCAGCGTGAGATGCAGGTTGGACATGGGGGTCGCCTCGGGGCACCGCACGTGGCGTCCTCCCCGCAGCCGGCCGCCGGCCCGGCCGACGAGCAGGATCGGCAGGTTGTCCGAGGAGTGCCGGTGGCCGTCGCTCAGCCCGCCGCCGTACAGCAGCGTCATCTGGTCCAGCAGCGAGCCGTCCCCGTCCGGGGTGCTCTGCAGGCGGTCCAGGTAGTACGCCAGCAGGGTGGTGTGGTACGCGTTGATCTTCGCCAGCTTCGCGAGCTTGGCCGGGTCGTAGCGGTGGTGCGACGTCGGGTGGTGCGCCTCGGGCACGCCGATCTGCGGATAGGTCCGGCTGCTGAACTCGCGGCTCACCATGAACGTGACGACCCGCGTCAGGTCGGTGCGGTACGCCAGCACCTGCAGGTCGAACATCAGCTTCGCGTGCTCCTCGAACGTGGTCGGGATGCCCGGCGGCGGCGCCATCTCGGGGAGCGGCCGGTCCACCTGCGCCTCGGCCCGCTCGATGCGGCGCTCGACGTCGCGCACGGCCTCGAGGTACTCGCCGAGCTTGCGGCGGTCGCCCACCCCGAGATCGCGGCGGAGCCGCGCCAGCTTGCCGGTCACCGCGTCGAGCAGGCTGCGGTTCTGCTCGATGCGGGCCAGCCGGGCGGCGGGGTCGGTGCCGCCGGCGTCGCCCAGCAGCCGCTCGAAGACCGCGCGCGGGTTGGTCTCCATCGGCAGCGGCGTCGTCGCGCTGCGCCAGCAGATGGTGTTCGTGTAGGCGCAGGTGTAGCCCGCGCCGCAGGTGCCGACGTCGTCGCCCGACTCGAGCGCGAGCTCCAGCGACGCGAGCTGCGTGTGCCGGCCGAGCACCCTGGCTACCTGCTGGTCCATGGAGATGCCGGCCACGAGGTCGGCCCCCTGCGTGCGCTTCGGGGACACGCCGGTCAGGAAGCTGGTGGCGCCGGTCTCGTGGGCGTAGTCGGGACCCTTGTTGCTGAGACCCGTCACGACGGTGAGGCGCTCGCGGAAGCGCTCGAGCGGGCTGAGGATCGGGGTCAGCTCGAAATCGGGGCCCGCGGCGGCCGGCGTCCACTGGTCCATCACGATCCCGTTCGGCACGTAGACGATGCCCAGCCGTTTCGTGGAGCTGGCGGGGGTCCTGCCGAGCGCGGTCAGCGCCGGCACCATGCCGTCGAGCAGCGGCAGGGCCAAGCTCGTGCCGAGCCCGCGCAGCACGGTCCGGCGGGAGAGGGCCTTGCGGGTGATGATCATGATTCCGACCTGCGCATCTGAAACGGCAGGCTCCTGACGATGCCCAGCACGAGCGACGACCAGCGGTAGTCGTGCGCGGCCGCCTCGCGAACGATCCGCCGGACGGCCGGCATGTCGTAGTGCTGCACGCCGCGTCCGAGGGCGTACGTGGTGAGCTTCTCGACGATGGTCCGGACGAACTGCTCGTGATCGTTCAGGAGCACGGTCTTCAGACCCGCCAGGCCATGAAACGCCGTCCCGTCGGGAAAGACGCCCGCGGCGTCGATGGCGGCGCCGGCCGCGCCGGTCGCGCGCCACTGCCCGATGGCGTCGAAGTGCTCGAGCGCGAACCCCAGCGGATCCATGCGGGCGTGGCAGCTCGCGCAGACCGGGTTGTCGCGGTGCCGCTCGAGCCGCTCGCGCACCGAGGCCGGGCGTCCGCCCGCGCCGCGATCCGGCAGGGCCGGGACATCCGGCGGCGGCGGCGGGGGCGGCGCGCCGAGGATGTGCTCGAGCAGCCAGTTGCCCCGCAGCACGGGCGAGGTGCGCGTGGGATAGGACGTGGCGGTCAGGATGCTGCCCTGTCCCAGCAGCCCCCCGCGCGCGCCGTCGTCGAAGGTCGCCCGCCGGAACCGGCTGCCGTAGACGTTCGGAATCCCGTAGTGCCGGGCGAGCCGCTCGTTGACGAAGGTGTAGTCGGCGCGCAGCAGGTCCAGCACGCTCAGGTCGGCCCGCAACTGGCTGCCGACGAAGAGCTTCGTCTCCTGCTCGAACGCCTCGCGCAGGTTGTCGTCGAACTCGGGAAACAGGTCCGGCGCCGGCACGACGCTGCGCAGGCGGCGCAGGCCCAGCCACTGCGTGGCGAAGCCGTCCACGAGCGCCTGCGCACGGGCGTCGGCCAGCATCCGCCGCACCTGCCGCTCGAGCACCGCAGGCTCGCGCAGGCGCCCGCTGGCGGCCGTCTCCAGCAGCTCGTTGTCCGGAATGCTGCTCCACAGGAAGAACGACAGCCGGGAGGCGAGCTCGAGATCGCTGACGGGGTGGACCCCGTCCGGCGCGCCGTTTCGATCCCGCTCGATGCGGAACAGGAACTCCGGATCGACGAGGATGCCTTCCAGCCCCCGCCGGATGCCTGCCTCGAATCCGCCCTCGCGCCGTCCCGCCGCGTAGAGCGCCAGCAGCGCCTCCACGTCGGGGGGCGTCAGGGGGCGCCGGTAGGCCCGCCGGGCGATTGTCGAGAGCACCTCCCGGGCGCAGGGCTCTTCCTCCGCGGCGCCGGCGGGCTCGCAGACGAGGATCCGCCGGCGGCTCGGCGTCTCCCCGGGGCCGGTGGCGTGGAAGGGCCCGGAGACGCCGACCAGCTCGACGGCCGCCTCGGGCGCCTCCGACGGCGAGCTCCAGCGCTCGGCGATGGCGAGCGTCTTCGCGGTCGCCCGCGGCTGCAGCACGCCGTCGCGCTCGGTCCGCTCCTGCACGAACGCGACGCCCAGCAGCCGCGGCCCCGCCGCCACCGGGACGCGCAGCGCGAGGGGACCGTCGCCGTGCAGCGTGTGCTCCTCCCAGGCGCGGTCGCCCAGGACCGTGCCCGTATAGGTCTGCGGGGGCGGCGTCCCCCGCGGGCCGCCCACGGTGAACGCCGCCACGCGCCGGCCGTCGATGCGGACCTCGAGCTGCTGCCGCGTCTGCAGTCCGCGAATGTAGCCGTAGAGCTGTCGCCGCAGCCGGATCCTGATGTCGTACTCGGCGTCCACGGGGAAGTGATGCCGGATCGCGAGCCCGCCGCGCGAGCCGAACGGCAGATCCTCGCTCATGCGGTGATCCTGGAACCGCAGCTTGGGGACGACGTACGTCTCGCTCGTCGGCGCGCCGGCCGGATCGCCGAGGGCGAGGCGGGCGATCCTGCGCGCCGCGGACAGGTAGCGCTCGAGCCGCGCCGGCGACATCGACAGGATGTCCGCCATGTTGTCGAAGCCCAGGTCCGCATCGTCGGGGGGCAGCAGCGCCCGGCCGTCGACCTCCAGATCCAGAAGGTCGCGAATCGCGTTGGCGTACTCGCTGCGGTTGAGGCGATGGGTGGCCGTGCGGCCGGGATTCGGATTGTTGGCGGCGGCGCGGTCGAGGGCCGTCTCGAGCACGGATGCCACGGCCTCGTACGTGGCCTGGTCGGGCCGCGGCCGGCCGGCCGGCGGCATCGCGCGGGCGCGCAGCTTGCGCACGACCTTCTCCCACGCCTCGGCGTGCCCGCCGACCTGCTCGACGCCCAGCGCGTCCAGCGCGAGGCCGGCTGTCCTGAGCCGCCCGTTGTGGCAGGTCACGCAGTAGCGATCCAGGACCGCCCGGACCTGGGCCGCCCCGGACCCGGCGGGGACCGCAGGCTGCGCGTGCGTGGGGGCGACCGACACGACGAGCGCCGCCGCGCAGGCCGCCAGGGCCCTGAACATCGTCGCTCCCTCGGGGGAATCGTGGCGACCATTCTACAACGCCGCCCGCGGCATGACTTTCACGGGCGGTTGATGTACAAGAGTGGCCGCATGCAACGACCAATGCTCCGCGCCGGTCTCGCCCTGTTCCTCGCGGCCGCCCCGGCGGCGGCCCAGGAGGAGCCGGTCTCGCTGACCGGCATCATCGATTTCCACGCGCACGCGGGACCCGACTCCCGGCCGCGCTCGCTCGACGACATCGAGGTGGCGCGCCTGTTCAAGGACGAGGGCCTGCGGGGCATGGTCCTCAAGAACCACTTCACGATGACGGCCGACCGCGCGGCGCTGGCCATGGCGCAGGTCGACGGCCTGGAGATCTTCGGCGGGGTGGTGCTGAACCGCTCGATCGGGGGCATCAACCCCGAAGCCGTGCGCCAGATGGTGGCGTTCGAGGGCGGCCGCGGGAAGGTCGTCTGGCTGCCGACGTGGGATGCCGAGTTCAACGAGTACCGCATCCGTCCGGACGGCAGCGTCGCCGCGCCCGGCCCGTCCGACCCGTTCGTGCGCGTGCTGGAGGACGGCGCGCCGGTCGCGCCGCTGGTCGAGGTGCTCTCGCTGATCGCCGCCCACGACCTCGTGCTGGCCACGGGGCACCTGACGCCGGAGGAGGTGCTGCTCCTGCTGCCGGCCGCGAAGGCGCAGGGGGTACGCCACATCCTGGTCACGCACCCCTTCGGCCAGCACGCCACCATCGACGACATGCGGCGGATGGCCGCCGCGGGCGCGGTCATGGAGCTCGACTGGTTCGCCGTGCACCGGGGCAGCGACTCGGTCGCGGAGTACGCGGCGGCGATTCGCGAGGTCGGGGCCGAGCACTACCTGATCACGTCCGATCTCGGCCAGGCGGGCAACCCGACCCACACCGAGGGGCTGCGCGCCTTCATCCGTGCGCTGCGGGCCGCGGGCGTCTCCGACCGCGAGGTGGACCTGATGGCCCGCCGCAATCCGGCCCGACTGCTGGGCCTCGATTGAGCGGGTGTATGCTTGTCAGGTGTCGTTCCAGGAGGGGAAATCCATGTCCTTCAAGAGCCTGCTCCCCGTCTGTCTCATCGTCCTTCTGCCCCTGACCGCCGGCGCGCAGACCGCGCAGGATGCGGTCCCGCGCACCGCCTGGGGCGCGCCGGATCTGCAGGGGGTGTACGACTTCGGGACCGCCACGCCGCTCCAGCGGCCCGCCGAGCTCGCCGGCCGGGCCGTGTTCACGGACGAGGAAGCGGCCATCCAGGAGCAGATCAACGCGGCGCAGTTCGCCGAGGGCCTCAACACCGAGAACCTGACGCCGCCCAACTACAACAACTTCTGGTTCGACAACGGGTCGGGCGTCCTCGAGACGCGGCAGTCGTCGCTCATCGTGGATCCTCCCGACGGGCGGCTGCCAGACCTCACGCCGCAGGAGGAGCGCAAGGCTGCCGCGGAGCTCGCCGCAGGCGGCTATCCGGTGCGGGTGCACTTCGGCGGGATCGGCTCCGACGGTCCCGAGGCTCGCGGCCTCGCCGAGCGCTGCCTGCTCGGCTTCAACTCGGGTCCGCCGCTCATGCCGAGCGCCTACAACAACTACATGCAGGTGTTCCAGACGCCGGACCACGTCGTGATTCTCACCGAGATGGTGCACGAGGCCCGCATCGTCCCGCTGGACGGGCGCGCCCACCTGTCGCGCAGCGTCCCGCAGTGGCTCGGCGACGGGCGGGGCCGCTGGGACGGCGACACGCTGGTGATCGAGACCGAGAACTTCAGGCCCGACCGCGGCTTCAGCATCGGGGGGCGCTCGCCCGGACCCAGCGAGCGGATGCTGCTGACGGAGCGGCTGACGCGCGTGGACGCGGACACGCTGCTCTACGAGTACACCTACGACGACGCGGAGGTGTACGCCAGCACGTTCTCCGCGTCGATCCCGCTGCGCCGCACGAACAACGCGGTCTTCGAGTACGCCTGCCACGAGGGCAACTACGGCCTGATGAACATCCTCGAGGGCGCGCGCGCCGAGGAGGCCGCCGAGGGGCACTGAGGCCGCGCCGCGCTTGCCCCGGGCGGCGCGAAGCGCAAGGCGCCGGAAGGCTTTGCCATGAAGCGGTACATCGCGGCGTCAGGCCTTGCCGCGGCGATATTCGTGTCCCTGGGCGCGGCGGGCCTTCAGGAGCCGGCGTCCCTGCCGTCCCCGCCCCGCACGCCGGATGGTCAGCCGGACATCCGGGGGGTGTGGACCAACTTCGACAGCACGCCGCTCGAAGCGGCGAGCGCCGAGGCGTGGCGGGATCTCGACGCTCTGGCGCTGTGGTTTCCCGGCATCAACGCCCCGGACGGGCGCCTCACCGGACCGAATCCGTCGCCGGCCTGGGGCGGCGAGGTTGCCGCCGGACGGAGCGCGGTGCGGCGCTCGATGGTCGTCGATCCCCCCGACGGACGGCTGCCGATTCTTCCGGCGGCAGCCGCGGCGCGGGACGAGCGCCTCGAGCGCCTGACCGATTCGTGGCTCTTTCACACCCCGTGGGAGCGCTGCATCACGCGGGGCGTGCCGGGCGCCATGTTTCCCACCTACAACGCCGGCCATCTCATCCTGCAGATCCCCGGCTACGTGGTGATCGTGTCCGAGATGATTCACGCGGCGCGGATCATTCCCCTGGACGATCGGCAGCCGCTCCCCGCGCGCATCCGCCAGTGGGAAGGGAGCTCGCGCGGGCGGTGGGAGGGCGCCACGCTCGTTGTCGAGACGGGCAACTACAACGACCAGGGCACGGTGGGCACGAACTTCTCGACGCTGCGCCTGCGCGGCATCCCGCAGAGCCAGGAGCTCCGCGTCGTGGAGCGCTTCACCCTGGTGGACCGGGACACGATCCGCTACGACGTGACGGTCGCCGACCCGCGCGCGTTCGCGCGCCCCTGGACGGCCTCGATGCCCTTGAACCGCTCTCCGGACTACGACCTCTTCGAGTACGCGTGCCACGAGGGGAACTACGGCAGGGCGAATCACGCTCCGCGGCGCGCGCGCGCAGGAGGAAGGGGGAGATCGCTAGTTTTAACTGTGCTTGTGGCTTCGTTGACCCGCGGAGGGGCGGGAAGATGTCGTCCAGGTGCAGTTCGAGCCCACCGAGCAGCGTCCAGGCAGGTGTCGCCGCGGGTAGTCGATGAACACGTCCGCGTCGGCGAGGAGCACCGTCGGAAAGGGTGGCACGGTGCCTACGTCACCCACCGACGCGCCTGCTTCCGCATCTCGTCACTGGTGACGCCCAGGATCTCCGCGGCCCGTCCGAGCGATATGCGCTCTTCTTCGAGTGCTCGTCGTACGAGGCGCGACAGCCGATCTTCGACGAAGTCGTGCTCGCACAGACTCGCCGGTTCGCCGGACCGGCGCCAGTCCCAGGCGAACTCGCCCTTCTCGAGCGCCTCCGGTTCCTGAATGCGTCGGAGCGTCCTGCCGTAGTGTTCGCGGTGCTGGTTCTGGAACGCGCCCCAGACGTCAGGTGTGTCGCGATCCGTCGCCACCAGTCGGTGCAGCACGGTCATGTAGCTCACCCGGAAGATCCGCTTGACCTTCAGGACCCGCATCAGGAGCGAATGTCCGCTGGTCGCATCCCACTCGGTCGCGAACGCCGCCTCCGGCATCAGCAACTCGCTCGCGAAGGCGTCGGCTTCCTCTTCCGGCTCACTCTGCATCTCCGTCGCGTCCCGCCTGTACTCCGCGGGGTGCAGCAGCAGGTGCCCGAGCTCGTGTGCCGCCGTGAAGATCCAGCGCTCCACCGAAATCCGGTCCCAGGTGTTGACGACCACCGCGGGTCCGCCGTCGCGCTCGCCGACGCTCAGCCCGAAGAACGAGTCGCGTGTGGTCTCCAGCAGCAGCAGCTTGACCCCATTGGCTTCCAGCAGCCGGCTGATGTTTCGGACCGGTTCCCCCGCTGCCAGTCCGACTGCGGGACGAACGGCCCTTGCAACCTCGACAGGCGTGCCGCCGCCCGCTGAAGCCTCCGCGAACCGGAATGCCGGACGGTCGTTCAACTCCGTCTCGAGCCAGGAATACGCATCCAGCCACTTCGAGACGATCGCGAGTATCTGCTCTCGACCATGCACTCGCGCCTTGGCGCGAAACCGCACGCTCTCCAGGGCGCGGACCCGCGTCACCAGCTCTCCGAGCGGCACTTCCAGCGCCGCCGCCAGACCGCGCAGCGTGCCCGCGCGCGGAACCACCGTCCCCCTTTCGATCTTCCCGAGCGCCATCCGCGAGATGCCGGCCCGCGCGGCGAGCTGACCCTGCGTCAGTTGCCGGTCCTGCCGAAGCCGGGCAACGTTCGCGGCGATGCATCCGCCGTTCGTCACGTCCCCCTCCATCCTTGACGGTGCGATGCAGAGAGAATAGCATCTGTTATGTTTGCGAATAAAAGATATCTTCGTGCCCGCAGCCGTCTGGTCCCGTCGGGTCGGCAACGCCGGTGAGGTGCGAAACGTAGGTGCATGCAGGCGACGTTGACGTGGCTCGACCTGACGGCGAGCGACCGCGACAAGATGCGGCGTGTGCTCGACCTGTTCAAGGAGCAGGGCACGCTCGACGAGATGGGCCTCGGAAGCTTGCGGGACGCGCTTTCGGACGCGCTGTTTCCCGGCACGTCGTCCATCCAGACCCGACTGCGGTACGTCCTGTTCGTCCCGTGGCTCTATCGGCGGTTGGAAGGTCGGAGGGTGATCGCGCAGTTGCGCCAAACGGCGCCGGCTGCCGCCCCGCGGCGCGTCTCCGGCCAGTTCATGGCCGCGGCCGCCGGCCTGTTGCGGCAAATGGCCCCGGCCGCAGTCGCGCGGGACGAGTCAGCCTATTGGAGTCTCGTGCTCCGCTACTGCCGGCAGGGAAACCTGCAGGCGGTGCTCGACTAGCAGTGGCACATGCTGCGGGATCTGTCGCCGCCGGCAACGTAGCCTGCCGAACCCTTTACACTAGATCGTTTGGCTGCGCGCGGACGGACGATGAGAGGGGAGCGGCGCGCGGGTAGTGTGCCGGCGTGGTGCCGCCGGCCGCTGCTCGCCGCGGCCGTCTGGCTGGCGCTCGGGTCGGCGGCCGCCGGCCAGGTGCGGGCCGAGCTGGTCGGCCGGGTGACGGATCCCCAGTCCCAGCCGGTGCCCGGGGCGGTCGCGACGCTGACGGAGGTGGCGACGCAGCTCGGCCAGATGGCCGTGACGGACGCCACGGGCACCTACGGCTTCGTGGGCCTGCAGCCGGGGGCGTATCGGCTCGTCGTCGAGCTCGCCGGCTTCCGGCGCATGGTCCGCGAGGGGCTCGAGCTGCACAGCGGCGAGCGGCTGCGCATCGACGTCGAGCTGGAGCTCGGCGGCCTGAGCGAATCGGTCGTCGTCACGCGGCGCGCCCCGCGCCTGCAGACCGAGTCGGCCACGCTGGGGCAGGTGGTCTCCCGGGCGCGGGTCGAGGCGCTGCCGCTGAACGGCCGTAACTTCGTCGACCTCACGGTGCTGGCGCCGGGCGTGGCGCGTCCGCCGACGTCGGCGTTTCCGCGCATCAACGGCGGGCGTCCCCGCACCAACGAGTACATCTTCGACGGCATCTCCGTGCTGCAGCCCGAGCCCGGGCAGGTCCCGTTCCTGCCCATCGTCGAGGAGATCGCCGAGTTCCGCGTCGAGAGCAACAGCCCGCCGGCCGAGTTCGGCCGCTTCAACGGCGGCGTCGTCCATCTCACGACGCGGGCCGGCGGCAACCAGCTCAGCGGCACCAGCTTCGGCTTCTTCCGCCACGAAGCATTGAACGCCCGCAACGCCTTCGCGCCGCAGGGGCCCGGCGAGCCGAACCCGCGCTTTCGGCGGCAGCAGTACGGCGCCGTCCTCGGCGGCCCGCTGCAGCGCAACCGCACGTTCTTCTTCCTGGCGTATCAGGGGCTGCGCCAGGAGATCGCCCGCGTGCGCATCTCGACGGTGCCGACGGCGCTCCAGCGGCGGGGCGTGTTCACCGAGCCGGTCGCCGGCGGCGTGCCGGCCATCTACGATCCGGCGACGACCGTCGGTCTGGCCGGGGGCGGCTTCTTCCGCCAGCCGTTCGCGGGCAACACGATCCCGGCCGCCCGGATCGACCCGATTGCACTCGGCCTGCTGCAGCGCTATCCCCTGCCGAACCTGGGCGGGACGGCCAACAACTACCAGCGCATCGGCCTCGAGCACCAGTCGCAGGAGCAGTTCAGCCTGCGGCTGGATCACCGGTTCACGCCGGGGACGCGCGGCCTGGTGCGCGGCGTGACGGCGACCGACCGGGTGCTGCCCGTGGCGCCGCTGCCGGACGGGAGCGGGAGCATCACCCAGGGCGCGATCGGGGATACCCGCACGCGCGCCACGCACGTCGTCGGGACGCTGCAGACCGCCGTCGGGCGGGGCCTCAACGAGCTGCGGCTGGGGTATACCCGGCGCGCGGTCGCCCGCACGGCGGGGCTGCTCGACCAGCCGCTCGGGATTCCGGGCCTGCCTTCGAGCGCGGCGTTCCAGAGCGCGCTGCCGACGTTCGCCATCGCCGGCCTGCAGCAGCTCGGTCCGCCGGTCAGCGCGAACAGCGACTCGCGGACCGACGTGACGCAGGTCGTCAACGTGCTCTCGTGGCAGCGCGGGCAGCACTTCCTCAAGGTCGGGCTCGACTGGCGCTGGCAGCGGCTCGACATCGTGCAGCCCCCGTCGCCCACGGGGCTCTTCCGCTTCAGCCCGCTGTTCACGGACCTGCCGGGGCGCCCGGGGACCGGCTCGTCGCTCGCGAGCTTCCTGCTGGGCCAAGTGGAGACGTTCTCCATCGACGTTCAGCCGCGTGCGCTGCGGCCGCGGGCCATGAGCCAGGAGTACTTCGTCCAGGACGACTGGCAGGTCTCCGATCGGCTGACGCTCAACCTGGGGCTGCGCTACACGCTCAACTTCCCGTCGACCGAGGCCGACGACCAGGGCGCCGTCTTCGACCTCGGGACGCGGCAGCTCGCGTACCTGAATCGGAACGGCTTCCCGCGCTCGGCGCGCCGGCTCCACAAGAACAACTTCGGGCCCCGGCTCGGGGCCGCCTGGCGGCTGGACCCGCACTCGGTCGTGCGGGGCGGCTACGGGCTCGTCTGGATCGAGATGGCGGGGATCACGACGCCGTTCATCAACCCGCAGTTCCCGTTCATCCAGACGGTCAGCCAGCAGTCGCTCGACGGCATCACGCCGGCCTTCGCGCTGGCCGACGGGCCGGCGGTCGCGCCGCTCGCGGCCACGCCGGACGCCGGCCTGGGCCAGGGCGTCTTCACCGTCAACCGCGACCGCGGGTCCGGCTACGCCGAGCAGTGGAACGTGGCCTGGCAGCGGGAGCTGCCCGCCAACCTGACGCTGGAGGTCGCCTACACGGGCTCGCGGATCACGCGTCTGGGCGTGCCGAACATCAATCTCAACCAGTTGCGGGTCGAGCAGCTTGCCCTCGGGGCGGCCCTCCTCGCGCAGGTCCCGAATCCGTTCGCGGGGGAGGTCCCGGCGTCGTCGTCGCTCGGCGGCGCCACGATTTCGCGCGCGCAGCTCCTCAAGCCGTATCCCCGGTTCACGACCGTGAGCGCCTACCGGGACAACGACGGGCGCAGCCAGTACGACGGCGTCCAGTTGCGGCTCGACCGGCGCTTCACCAACGGCGCCGCCTTCTTCGTCAGCTACACGCGCTCGCGGCTGCTCGACGATGCCTCGTCGGTCTTCAGCGCCACGGTCGTCACGGGTCCGGAGGCCAGCTTCCCGGTCGCGGACAGCTTCAACCGGGCGCTCGAGTGGGATCTGTCCAAGGGCGACATCACGAACATCCTGAACGTCAGCGGCATGTGGCAGGTCCCCTACGGCGCCGGTCACGCGCGCCGCGGCCGCGGCTGGCGGGCGCTGTTCAACGACTGGGAGCTGTCGGGCGTCCTGACCCTGCAGAGCGGACTGCCGCTGCCGGTGATCCAGGCGATCAACTTCAACGGGTTCGCCGGCTTCGGGACGCAGCGGCCCAACCTCGTGGGCGATCCCGAGCTGCCGGCGGGCGAGCGCAGCCCGGCGCGCTGGTTCGACACCGACGCCTTCGAGATCGCGCCGCAGTTCACCCTGGGCAGCAGCTCGCGCAACCCGGTGCGCGGCCCGGGCTTCCGCACCCTGGACCTGGCGCTCGTGCGGCGTCTCCCGGTCGGCGCGACGACGCTCGAGTGGCGCCTCGAGATGTTCAACGCGCTCAACGCCACGAACCTGGGGCTGCCCAACGCGGTGCTCGGCACGCCGGGCTTCGGCTCGATCACGTCGGCGCGCGATCCGCGGGTCGCGCAGTTCGGGCTCAAGATCCACTTTTAGTCGCCGCCTGCGATCGCCACCTGATTGATAATGGAGCCGCAAGGCGCGCACAGCGCGCCTCGGCGGGAGCGGCGCGGGGCTGTAGGGCCCCCGCAAGCGGACGCCGGGGGCTTGGGGCGCAGCCCCATCCAGTTGAAGCCAGGAGGCTGCCAATGAGAACACGCACGACCCGCGCGCGTCGCCGGTGCCGCACGCTGCTGTCCGCCGTCCTGCTTGCCGCGCTGTGGCTGCCCGCCGCCGGCGGTCTCGCGCAGGAGGCGGGCGAGATTCTCATCCGCGGCGGCGAGGTCGTCACGGTCGACGGCCGGCGCCGGGCGGACGTCCGCGTGGTGGGGGAGACGATCGCCGAGGTCGGGGCGGACCTTGCGCCCCGCGGCGCGGACGCCGAGGTCATCGACGCCGGGGGGCTGCTGGTACTGCCCGGCGGCATCGATCCCCACGTGCACGTCGGCGGGGGGCGGGTCGACGACTACACGTCGGGCTCCATCGCCGCGCTGGCCGGCGGCATCACGACGATCTCGGGCTTCAGCACCGTCGAGGCGGGCGAGATGCCGCTGGCGGCCATCGAGCGGGAGGCGGCCTTCGTCCGCGCGCAGTCGATTGCCGACGTCATCATCCACCCGATCATCACCGACCCGGCGATGGCGAACGCCGACACCCTGGCGGCGCAGGCCGCGGCGGGCCAGACGAGCATCAAGATTTTCATGAACCGGGAGCCGTTCGATCGGGACGTGGCGGGCTACATCGCGACCATGGAGGCGGCGCGCGACGCCGGCGTGCTCGTGATGATGCACGCCGAGGACGGGGTGATCATCCGCACGACCGCCGCGCGGATGATGGCCGAGGGGCGGGGTTCGCTGGCGAACTTCGCCGACGCCCGTCCGGTTGCGGCCGAGGCTGCGGCCACCCAGCGCGCGGCGGCGCTGGCCGAGGTGACCCGGGCGCCGGTGTACCTCGTGCACCTGTCGTCGGAGCGGGCGCTGGTGGTGGCCGAGGACGCCGCCCGGCGCGACCTGCCCGTGTACGTCGAGACGCGTCCCATCTATCTGCACCTGACCCGCGAGGTGTTCGCGGGGCCCAACCCCGGTCTCTACATCGGCCAGCCGGCCCTCAGGACGCAGCAGGACCAGAACGCCCTGTGGGCGGGGCTCGGCCGCGGAGCGGTGCACGTCGTCGCCACGGATCACGTGGCCTACCGGCGCGAGCAGAAGCTCGATCCCGCGCAGACGGTGGCCAACCACCGGCCGGGCATGAGCAACCTGCAGGTGATGCTGCCGATGCTCTTCTCGGATGGCGTGACGGCGGGGCGCCTGACGCTGGAGCAGTTCGTGGCGGTCTCGGCGACGAACGCCGCGAAGCTGTTCGGGCTGTATCCGCGCAAGGGCACGATCGCAGTGGGCGCGGACGCCGACCTGACGCTGTGGGATCCGGCGGCCACGCGCGTCATTCGCGACGAGGACATGCTTTCGCGCAGCGGCTACTCGACCTATGCCGGCACCGAGGTGACCGGCTGGCCGACGCTGACGATACGGCGCGGCGAGGTCCTCTACCGCGACGGGGAGGTGTCAGGGACACCCGGCAGCGGCGAGCTGCTGCGCCGCGAGCGCTGGCAGAGGCCCGACCTGTGACGCGGGTCAGTACTCGCGGAACATCCGCCGGATCTCATCCGCATCACGGGTCCTGGTGAGCGCGAGCATCAGCAGGATGCGCGCCTTCTGGGGGTTGAGGGTGTCGGCGGCAATCATGTCCAGCCGCTCGTAGCGGCCGAGGGGGACCACGCGGCCGCTGCCCGTGCGGTTCGAGCGGACGAGCACCGGCCGGGAGTCGGCCGGCAGCGACAGCACCTGATCGAGCGCTTCCAGCTCGATCGTCGACACGATGCCGGCGCCGGTGCCGGCGAGGACGATGCCGTCGACCCCGGCCTCGATGAGGGCGCCGATCAGCACCGGGCTCGGCTGGACGTAGGAGTAGACGATGTCCACCGCCGGGAGTTCCGTGAGCCCGGCCAGGTCGAACTCCGCGTCCGCCGTATGGCGCTTCGTCGGCTCGCGATAGAAAGCCACCGCGTCGGCGTCCACGTAGCCCAGGAACCCGAGCTGCCGGGAATTGAACGTCTCGACGCGGTAGGTGCTCGTCTTGGTGACGTCGCGCGCCGCGTTGATCTCGTCGTTCATGACGACCAGCACGCCCTTGCCCCGCGCGGCGGGCGAGGCGGCGGTGCGCACGGCGTTCAGCAGATTGATCGGACCGTCCGCGCTGATGGCCGTCGCCGGGCGCTGCGCGCCGACGAGCACGACGGGCCGCTCGTGGCGGATCGTCAGGTTGAGGAAGTAGGCCGTCTCCTCAAGCGTGTTGGTGCCGTGCGTGACGACGACGCCGGCCACGTCCGGATCGCCGGTGAAGATCGCGTCGATGCGGCGTGCGAGCCGCAGCCAGATGTCGAACGTGATGTTCGGGCTGCCGATGTTCGCGACCTGCTCGACCCGAACGTCGGCGTGGTCGGCCAGAGCGGGCAGCGCAGCGACGAGATCGTCGCCCGAGAGCGCGCCCACCTGGTAGTCCGTCAGGCTCGTCGCGGAAGATCCTCCGCCGGAGATCGTGCCCCCGGTCGCCAGGACCCACACCACGGGAAGGTCCGGGTTCGACGGGGCCTGCGCGTGAACGGGCGGCAGGGCCAGGCAGGGCGCGAGGAGCACGGCGAGTCGCCAGGGGCAGCCGTGTCTCCCTCGGTTTCGGACCGCGATGGAAGATGAAAGCATGAGTTGGCGATTATGGCCGCGGTGAGCGGTGTGTCAAGCGGGCACGGGTTGGCCGCCGGCAGTACGGTTGACAACGCGCGCCGCGGATGCTGTATTGCGCAGTAACGGAGGACGATGAGATGACGAGTCGGAGCTTCTCGACCGTTGCGGTGTGCGTCGCGGTTCTGGTCCTGGCGCTGACGACGGCGGCCGGCCAGGAGCGCCGGTTGTATTCCGGTGCGGAGACCGGCCTGGACGGGTTGCTGCCGCCCGCGGAGGGCGCGCTGCCGCGGACGCCCTGGGGCGACCCCGACCTGCGCGGGGTCTGGAACAACTCGACGGACACGCCGCTCGAGCGGCTCACCGCGGCCGAGCAGGAGCGCAGCCGCCGCGCGCGGGAGGCGGTGGTCGCCGCCACGCAGGGTACGGGCGCGGCCTGGATCGAGCGCTCCGGGACGATCCTGCGGGAGTCGCTCGTGGTCGATCCGCCCGACGGGCGGATTCCCGAGCTGCTGCCGGCCGCGAGGCAGCGCCTGATCGACCGCGAGAACGCCCGCGCGGGACGCGGGGAGGCCGACTCCTGGCTCGACCGCAACAGTTGGGAGCGGTGCATCTCGCGGACCATGCCGGTGGCCATGATCCCGAACGGCTACAACGCGAACTACCAGATCCTGCAGACGCCGGGCCACGTGGCCATCCTGATCGAGATGATCCACGAGTCGCGCATCATCCCGCTCGACGGGCGCCCGCACGTCGCCGACGGCGTGCGGCAGTGGCTGGGCGACAGCCGCGGCCGCTGGGAGGGCGACACGCTGGTGGTCGAGACCGAGCGCTTCAACGATCGGCTCGACGGCGGCGACTACCAGCCGTCGCACGTCATCCAGACCGGTCACCGCGGGCCGGGCGGCACGCTGCGCCTGGTGGAGCGCTTCCGGATGCTCGACGCGAACTCGATTGACTACCAGCTCACCGTCGAGGACGCGCAGACGTACTCGCAGCCCTACACGCTGTCGATCCCGATGACGCGGCGCGACACGAACGAGCCGCTCAACCACCTGTTCGAGTACGCCTGCCACGAGGGCAATCACGGGATGCCGAACCTGCTCAGCGCCGGCCGCACCGACGAGCAGCGGGCGCTCGAGGCGGCGGCGCTGGTCTCGCGCCAGCGCAAGGAGGCCGGCCACCCCGGCGTACGCGAGCCGGCGGTGCCGTTCGTGGCGCAGGAGTAGGTTGGACAAGCCGGGCGGATTCGGCTACAAACATAGGATCGTCCTCGCAGAGCCTGCGCAGCGGGTCCGGCCCGCGGGAGGCGCGTGATGTTCATCAGGGTCCTGGACCGCCGCGTCGGTCTGATGCTGGCCGTGGTCGGCGCGGCGGCTGCGGGGCTGGCCGCCGCGGGCGGCGACGAGCGCCTCGTCGAGGCGGTCAAGAGCCGCGACGGCGAGGCGGCGCGCGCGCTGGTGAGCCAGCGCGTGGACGTGAACGCGCCCGAGGCCGACGGCGCCACGCCGCTGCACTGGGCGGCGCACTGGGACGACCTGCAGACCGCGGACGCGCTGCTGGCGGCCGGCGCGCACGTCGACGCCGCGAACGACTACGGCGTGGCGCCGCTCGCCCTGGCGGCGACGAACGGCAGCCTGGCGATGGTCGAGCGGCTGCTCGGCGCCGGCGCCGATCCGAACGCCCCCGACGAGAACGGCGCGACGCCGCTGATGTTCGCGGCGCGCACGGGGCGGGTGGAGGTGGTCGGCGCCCTGCTCGCCGGCGGCGCCGACGTCGACGCGCGTGACGCCGCCCACGGCCAGACCGCGTCGATGTGGGCGGCCTCGGCCGGCCACGCGGAGGTGCTGCGGCGGCTGCTGGACGCCGGCGCCGACGTGCAGGCCCGGTCGGCGGGCGGCTACACGCCGCTGCTGTTCGCCGTGCGCGAGAACCGTACGGCAGCCGTCCGGCTGCTGCTGGCGCGCGGCGCCGACGTCGACGCGGTCGCCGCCGACGGGACGACCCCGCTCGTCGTGGCCGTCTTCCTCGGCCACTGGCCGCTCGCCCACCGGCTGCTCGCGCACGGGGCCGACCCGGACGCCGACGGCGCCGGCTTCGCGCCGCTGCACTGGGCCGCGGGCGTCTGGGAGACCGCCCTCACCACGACGGAGGCCGGCGGCACGGCCGGCTGGGCACGCTACGCGAGCCGCGGGCCGGGCAAGCTGGAGCTGGTCGAGGCGCTGCTGGCGCACGGCGCGGACCCGAACATCCGGCTGCGGCGGAATCCGCCCACGCACGGCTTCCTGGGCTTCCGGCGCATGGCCATGGCCGGCGCCACGCCGTTCATCGTGGCGGCGCGGGCGGCCGACGTGGAAGTCATGCGCACCCTGGTGGCCGCCGGCGCCGACCCGCTGCTGACGACCGACGACGAGACGACGGCGCTGGTCGCGGCCGCCGGCTATGCCTATGCGATCGGCGCCGACATCCACGCCGAGCGCCAGGCACTGGAGGCGGCCCGCCTGATCATCGCGGCCGGCGTGGACGTCAACGGCGCCAACACGGTGGGGGAGACGGCGCTCCACGCGGCGGCCTACACCGGCTGGGATCGCATCGCGGAGCTGCTTCTCGACAACGGCGCCGACGTCGACGCCGAGAACATCGTGGGCTGGACGCCGCTGGCGATCGCATCGGGCTTCTTCGACACGACGACGATGACGAAGACGGTGCACGAGAGCATGATGGCGCTGCTCACGGCGCGCGGGGCGCGGCCGACGATACCGTCCCACGAGCAGAAGCGGCTCAGGTACTGAGGGCGGACTCGATGAGCGATCGCCTGTCCGGCGCAACGGCTCCCGGCACGCCGCCGCGGCGTGCCGTCCGGTCGAGCCTCGGCGTCGTCGCTGTCCTCGCCGGGTGCGCCGCGCTCGGGGGCACGGCGGCCGGCCAGCCGGCAGGAAGCGAGGCCGCGGGCCCGGCCGCACGCTACGGTGCGATTCTGGAGCGCTACTGCGCCGCGTGCCACAACGAGCGGCTGCGGACGGCGAACCTGGTGCTCGATCGCGCCGACCTCGAGCAGGTGGGGGAGGCCGCGGCGCTGTGGGAGAAGGTCCTGCAGAAGCTCCAGGCCCGCGAGATGCCGCCGGCCGGCCGGCCGCGTCCGGACGACGCCACCTACGACGCCTTCGCCGGCTGGCTGGCCGCGAGCCTCGACACGGCGGCGTCCGCGCGACCGAACCCCGGCCGCTCGGCGCCCGTCCACCGCCTGAACCGGGCCGAGTACACCAACGCCGTCCGCGACCTGCTGGCCGTCGAGATCGACGGCCGCGAGCTGTTGCCGGCCGACGACGCGAGCTACGGGTTCGACAACATCGGCGACGTCCTCACGATGTCGCAGCCGCTGCTCGAGCGCTACCTCTCCGCCGCCCAGCGGATCAGCCGCCTGGCGGTCGGCGATCCGGACGTTGGCGCCGGCGAGGCGATCTACGCCGCGTCGCGCAGCTTCCGCCAGGACGATCGGATGGGCGAGGAACTGCCGTTCGGCACGCGCGGCGGCATCACCCTGCGCCACACCTTTCCGCTCGACGCCGAGTACGGCATCCGCATCGAGCTGCAGCGGGCGATCATGTCGGGCCGCCTCAAGGGCATCGGCGACCGGCGCGCCGACCCGGCCGAGCGGCACCCGATCGACGTGCGCCTGGACGGCCGGCTCGTCAAGCGTTTCA
The DNA here is from genome assembly GCA_964348425.1 of uncultured Vicinamibacteraceae bacterium. Classification (GTDB taxonomy): domain Bacteria; phylum Acidobacteriota; class Vicinamibacteria; order Vicinamibacterales; family UBA8438; genus JAAXGX01. The sequence goes on from CAYGCV010000004.1 coordinate 19,861, forward strand.
GCGTCGGGCCGGCGGACATCGTCGGCGGGGTCGAGAGCACCGGCGGCCTGCAGGCGCTGCAGCAGCTCGGCACGGACCTGCTCGTCCGCGTGCCGGTGCAGGCCGGACCGCACGCGGTGGCGGTGACGTTCCCGAAGCGGAGCGGCGTGCCCGAAGGCCTGCGGCTGCCGCTGCCGACCCGCAGCTTCAGCCACAACGACGACGCGGGCGGGTTGCCGGCCATCGCCTCGGTCACCATCGGCGGGCCGTACGACGTCGCCGGCGTGGGGGAGTCGCCCAGCCGCCGGCGGATCTTCATCTGCCGGCCGGCAGCCGACGACGACGAGGAAGGCTGCGCCGAGCAGATTCTGTCCGCGCTGGCCCGGCGCGCCTACCGGCGCCCGGTGAGCGGGAGCGACGTCGAGCCGCTGCTGCGCGCCTACCGCGCCCGGCGGCTGGGCGGCGGCGACTTCGACACGGGCGTCCAGGCCGGCCTGGCGGCCGTGCTGGTGAGCCCGCACTTCCTGTTCCGGGTCGAGCGCGATCCGCCCGGTCTGGCCTCCGGGACGCCCTATCGCCTGGGTGACCTGGAGCTGGCGTCGCGGCTGTCGTTCTTTCTGTGGAGCAGCATGCCCGACGACGAGCTGCTGGCGCTGGCCGAGCGGGGCAGGCTGGGCGCGCCCGACGTGCTGGCGGCGCAGGTGCGGCGGATGCTCGCGGACGCGCGCTCGGCGGCGCTCGTGGAGAACTTCTTCGGGCAGTGGCTGTACCTGCGCAACCTGGGCCGCCTGCAGCCGGACGCCGAGCTGTACCCCGCCTTCGACGACGGCCTGCGCGACGCGTTCCGCCGCGAGACCGAGCTGTTCCTCGCCAGCCAGCTCCGCGAGGACCGCAGCGTGGTCGACCTGCTGCGGGCGCCGTACACGTTCCTGAACGAGCGGCTGGCCGCCTTCTACGGCGTGCCGAACATCTACGGCAGCCACTTCCGGCGCGTGAGCCTGCCCGGCGGGCGCCGGGCCGGGCTGCTGGGACACGGCAGCATCCTGACGGCCACGTCGTACGCCAACCGCACGTCGCCGGTGCTGCGCGGGAAGTTCGTGCTCGAGGCCATCCTCGGCGCGCCGCCGCCGCCCCCGCCGCCGGACGTGCCGGCGCTGGAGGATGCCGGCGCGGCGGAGCGGCCCCGGTCGACGCGCGAGCGGCTGGAGCAGCATCGCCGGAACCCCGCTTGCGCGACCTGCCACGCGAAGATCGATCCGCTCGGCTTCGCGCTGGAGAACTTCGATCCGATCGGCGCCTGGCGCGAGACCGACAACGGGGTGGCGGTGGACGCGTCGGGGACGACCGCCGACGGCGTGTCGTTCGACGGTCCGGTCGAGTTCCGGCAGGCGCTGCTGGCGCGCCGGGACCTGTTCGTCGCCAACGTCGTCCGCAAGCTGCTGACCTACGCCCTGGGCCGCGGACTGGAGCACTACGATCAGCCGGCGGCGCGGCGCATCATGCGGCGGGCGGCGCAGGACGACTACCGCTGGTCGGCGCTCATCGCCGAGATCGTCGCGAGCCCCCCGTTCCAGATGAGGAGCGCTCAATGATCATCACCCGACGCACGCTCTCGCGGCGCACGGTGCTGCGCGGCATGGGTGCCTCGCTGGCGCTGCCCCTGCTCGACGGCATGGTCCCCGCGTTCGCCTCGCCCCGGCCCGTGCGCCGCTTCGGGGCCGTGTACGTACCCAACGGCATGTCGTTGCCGCACTTCTTCCCGAAGACGAGCGGGCCGGGATTCGAGCTGTCGCCGACGCTGCGGCCGCTGGCGCCCTTCCGGGACCGGCTCGTCGTCTTCAGCGGGCTGGCCAACCTCGAGGCGCAGGCCCAGGGCTCGGAAGGGGTGGGGGACCACTCGCGCGGGGCCGGCACGTTCCTGAGCGCCGTGCACATCCGGAAGACCGAGGGGTCGGACATCCGGGCCGGGACCACGGCCGACCAGCTCGCGGCCCGGGTGCTCGGCCGCGAGACGCAGCTCGGCTCGCTGCAGCTCGCCATGGAGTCGAACGAGATCTCGGGCGCCTGCGACCCCGGCTACAGTTGCGCCTACATGAACACGATCTCGTGGGCGAGCCCCACCTCGCCGCTGCCCATGGAGCGCGACCCGCGGGCCGTCTTCGAGCGCATGTTCGGCGGCAGCGACTCGACCGACCGCGAGGCGCGGCTGGCCCGCATCGCGCAGGACCGCAGCATCCTCGATGTCGTGCACGACGAGGCGCGGCGGCTGAACAGCACGCTCGGCGCGGGCGACCGGCGGCGCGTCGGCGAGTACCTGGACGCCGTGCGCGGCATCGAGCACCGCATCCAGCGGGCGGAGGAGCAGAGCGACCGCGAGCTGCCGCTGGTCGCGAAGCCGCGCGGCATCCCGGCCGCGTTCGCGGACCATGCGAGGCTGCTGTACGAGCTGCAGGCGCTCGCCTTCCAGGCCGACCTGACGCGCGTCTTCAGCTTCCTGTTCACGCGCGAGACGACCGTGCGGGCGTACCCCGAGGTCGGGGTTTCGGACGCCCACCACCAGATCAGCCACCTGATCAACGATCCGGAGGCGGTGGCCAACGTCGCCAGGGTGAACGCGTACCACATGTCGCTGTTCGCGTCGTTCCTCGAGCGGCTGCGCGCCACGCCGGACGGCGACGGCAACCTGCTCGACCACGTGCTCATCGTCTACGGCGCCGGGATCGGCAACGCCAACCTGCACTCGCACGACGACCTGCCCATCGCGCTCGTGGGCGGCGGCGGCGGCCGGGTGCGGGGCGACCGCCACCTGGTGCTGCCGAAGGACACGCCGCTGGCGAACCTCTACCTGACGCTGCTCGACAAGCTGGACGTCCCGGTCGACCGCTTCGGCGACAGCACCGGCCGGCTGTACGGGCTCGGGCCGGACACCTTGTCGGAGGTGTAGGCCATCGGGGGCGCGGGCGGTCGAAGGGCGGGCCGCCGTCAGGGGTAGATGTTGCCGAGGCTGCCCACCCCGCCGCAGTAGCTGACATCCTGGATCTGGACGGTGATGCCGTCCGGATCCGGGAAGGTGATCTCCGGCGTGTCCGCGGCGCCCGCCGGTGCCGTCGGACGCTGCTCGCTGGCGGGCCGCAGCCGCAGGCGCCCCTCGACGCCGTGGTCGGCGAGCGTTTCCATTGCCCGGTCCGGGTCGAACCCCTCGATCCCGAGGCAGAAGTGGTGCCCGCCGCCGGTTCCCTCGCGCAGCGCGACGAACTGCGGGCCGGCGCCGACGGTCAGGATCGGCACCGCGCCCACGGCCTGGGACATCCGGTGGGCGAATCCGAACACCCGCTGGTAGTACGCCAGGGAGCGCTGCAGGTCGGAGACCGGAATCGAGACGTGGTTCAGCGTGCGCACCGTGAACGCGGCGCCGCGACGCGGCGGCGACGCCGGGATGCTGCACAGCTCGCCGAGGGCGCCGGTTCCGCCGCAGTAGCTGGCGTCCTGGATCTGGAGCAGCACGCCGTCGGGATCGTCGAAGACCAGCTCGGGCGTGTCCGCGGCGTCGACCACCACCGGCCGCTGCGCCGCGGCCGGCCGCAGGTCGTAGCGCCGGCCGTCGTAGGTCCAGGGGAAGATGCGCGCCTCGACCCCCAGCTCGGCGAGCTGCTGCATCACGCGCTGCGGGTCGAAGTTCTCCATGTGCACGCAGAAGTGGTGGCCCACGCCGCCGCTCGAGCCCGGCCGCCGCTGGCTCAAGGCGACGAACTGCGGCCCGGACCCGATCGTCATGATCGGCAGGTTGCCGCCGTCCTGGCTCGTGAACACCGTCAGGTCGAACAGGCGCTGGTAGAAGTCGAGCGAGCGCTCGATGTCGGCCACCCCGATGGAGACGTGGTTCAGGTCCAGGATCGCGAACGGCGACGCCTGCGGCTGCGCCCGCAGCCCGGTCCCGGCCAGCAGCGCGGCCGACGCCGCCATGAAGTCGCGCCTCGTCAGCTTCAAGATCATTTCGCCATCCCTTCCCGCGGATGTGAGCGGCCGTAGCATGCTCCCCCGCGCGGCGCCGCGTCAATAGCTGGCTTCAAATCAGCCGCGAGCCCCCGGCGTCCGCTTGCGGGGACCCCTTCGCGCCGCGCCGCTCCCGCCATTTGCCGGACGGCTATGGCGTACGCGCGGCCGAAGCCGACCCGCGTGCGAGCGGTGGTCGGGGTTCCCGCGGCGAGCGCGGGCACCGCTCATGGTCCGAGCGCGCCGAGCGGGATGACGCTGACACCATCGTCGCGGACGTACGCGTAGCCATCGGCCACGATGACCGCGAGGGCAGCCGGCGCGCGGCCGGCTTCCGGATCCACGCGCGCGGCGAACTTCAGCAGGCTGCGCGCGGCGTCGTCGACGCGGCGTGCGCCGAGCTTGACCTCGAACGCCGCCCAGCGCCCGTCCCCGGCCTGCACGATGGCATCCACCTCCAGGCCGGTGTTGTCCCGGTACTGGAGCACCTCGGCGTCGGCGGCCTGCCCGTATACCCGCAGATCGCGGACGACGAGCGACTCGAAGAGGAGTCCGAACAGCTCCAGGTCCGCCAGCAGCCGGTCCGGCGTGGCGCGGAGGGCCGCCACCGCCAGGGACGGATCGACGAAGTGTCGCTTGGGCCGGCGCCGGAGCCGCGCCCGCGACCGGAGGTGCGGCGTCCAGGCCGGCTGGTCCTCGATGATCATGAGCCGCTCGAGCGCCGCCAGATACGCCTGCGCAGTGTGATCCTTCAACGCGGCGTCCGGCCCGCCGGCGTCGGCCGCCAGCGTGGCCACCGTCGCGTGCGTCGCCACGTTGCGGGCGAACGAGCGGAGCAGCCGCCCGACCTTCTCGGGGTCCCGCCGCGCGCCGTCGACCCGCGCGATGTCGACCCGGCGCACCTCGTCGAGATAGTCCCTGTTGGCCTGCAACGCCTGGGTGCGGCTCAACGCCAGGGCGGCGTGGCCGGGCCAACCGCCGACCGACACGATGTCGGCCAGGTCCCGGACCGTCGACTCGATCGCCGGGCTTCTGGGCGGGGCGCCATCGAGAAGGGCCGCTACCGAAACGGCGCCGGTCGAGTGGCCGGTCTCGAACGACGACATCGGGCGCATGCGGAGGCGGGTGAGACGGCCGGCGCCCGTGTGCCGGGTCACGTCGTCGGCCGGGACGGCGGAGCCGGTGAGGATGAACTGGCCGGGGCGGGCGCGTTCGTCCACGCTGCGGCGGATGTGATTCCAGATGGCCGGCTCGATCTGCCATTCGTCGATCAGGCGGGGCGTATCACCTTCCAGCACCAGGGTCGGATCGATCGAGATCGCCGCCCGGGCCCGCTGATCCACGTCGAGGAGGACTTCGCTCGCCGCCGCCTGCCGGGCGGTCATCGTCTTGCCGCAGGCCTTGGGCCCTTCGATGACGACGGCGCCGGCGGATGCCAGTCGGCTGGCTAGCTCGGCGTCCACGATACGGGGTCGATAGGTCATGGTCCCAGGTTGCAGCGGCAAGATTGTCACGCAGCCAGGGGCAAGAATGCAATGCTTACAGGGGCAAGAATACAACGGATGCAGCGGCAGGAATGCAACGGTCGGCTGCCTCCGGAAGGTCGCCAACGTCGCGGGTAGTATGCTCTCTGCGCTGGTGCGTTGCGCCGTTCCGCACGGCCATGACTCCCTCGGCTCAGTCCCTCTCGGCCACGCCAGGACACTTGGCCCCCCGTTGGGCGCCGGCGCTGCCGCTGGCGTTCGCGGCGGGATTGGCGGCGTTCGCGTTCCTGCCGGCGGCGTCCCGGCATCCGGCGCTCGCGCAATCCCTGGCCGCGGCTGCCGTCCTGCTGGGCGGCTGGCACGCTGGGCTGCTGCTGCGGGCGCGAGGCGGCGGCCGGCGCCTCCGGGTCGTGTTCGTGCCGCGGGCGCAGCATTACCTCCAGGCATGCGCCCAGCTTTCGGTGCTGCTGTACTGGGGGTGGCATTGGCGGCCGGTGTACGACCACCTGCCGCTGATAGGCGCGCAGCTCCTGTTCGCCTACGCCTTCGACATGCTGCTGGCGTGGTCGCGGCGCGACACGTACGGGCTCGGCTGGGGGCCGTTTCCCATCATCTTCGGAATCAACCTGTTCCTGTGGTTCGAGCCCGAGCTGTTTCTGCTCCAGTTCCTCATGATCGCCGTCGGCCTGGGCGCCAAGGAGCTGATCCGCTGGGAGCGTGACGGCCGCCGCGTCCACATCTTCAACCCGTCGTCGCTCCCGCTGGCGCTGTGCTCGCTCGTGCTGATCTTGACGGCCACGACGGACCGCACGCTGGGCCAGGAGATCGCGACCACGTTCGACATCCCGCCGGCGATCGGGCTGTGGATCTTCACTCATAGCCCTGCCCGGCCAGCTCCTGTTCGGGGTCGCGCCGATGACGATGGCCGCCGCGGTGACACTGTTCGTGCTGAGCGCCGCGTACCGGGCTGCCACGGGGACCTACTTCTTCGTCGACTCGCACATCCCGGCGGCGGTCTTCCTGGGGATGAACCTGCTGTTCACCGACCCGTCCACGTCGCCGCGCACGGAGCTGGGGCGTCTGGCCTTCGGCGTGCTGTACGGCCTCAGCGTCGCCGCGCTGTACGCCGGCCTCGGCTCGCTCGGGGCGCCGACGTTCTACGACAAGCTGCTCGCTGTGCCGCTGCTCAACCTGACGGTCCAGGCGCTCGACCGCTGGGCCCGATCGGACGCGGTGCGGCGGATCGACCCGGCGTCGCTCGGCCGCTCGCTGTCGCCGCGCCGCCGCCATCTCGCCTACATGGCGGTCTGGACCGCCGCGTTCCTGCCGATCAACGCGCTGGAGGGGGCGGGGGACGTCCGCGACGCCGGCCCGCCGCTGTGGCGGCAGGCCTGCGACCGGGGGCGCCTGGAGGCGTGCCGCGCGCTCGCGGCGACGCTCGGACCGGAGTGCGTCGCCGGGTCGCCGCGGGCATGCAACGAGCTGGGCATCCTCGCCGCCGAGGGACTGGCGTCCGGCCCGCTCCCGGCGCCGGCCGCCTTCGCCCGCGCATGCAGTCTCGGCTTGCCGGCCGGTTGCGCCAATGCGGAAGCGCTCGCGTCCGGCGGCAGCGACTGGCGCCGCCCGCCGGTTCCCGACGCGGCCGGGTCCGATGATCGCGTTCCGGGCCCGTGACCTGCAGGTTGCTCCACGGCCGAACCGCTTGCCCGCGAAGCACGCGGGCACCTACAATGCAAGAGCAGCATGCTGTTCAATATGAAGACAATATCAATAACCATAGATGAGCCCTTGCTCGGGCACCTCGATGAGGCGGCGCAGACCGCCCGCAAGACGCGCTCCGAGCTGTTCCGCTTCGCGCTACGGGAATGGCTGGACGATCAACGCCGGCGCCGGATGGTTGCCGAAGATCGCGCCGCCTACGAGATCCATCCGGTTCGTCCGGACGAGTTCGAGGGCCTGATCGCGGCTCAGGCGGCTGCTCTACAGGAGGCGCCGGAGCCCGAGGACGAGGACGATTGGTGAGGCGCGGGGAGATATGGATGTTCCGGTTCGCGGCGCCGGACAAGCAGCGCCCGGTGTTGCTGTTGACCCGCTCCGAAATGATCCCGGTCCTCAACAGCGTCACCGTCGCGCCGCTCACGCGCTCGATTCGCGGCGTGGCGTCCGAGGTAGTAGTCGACGCCGAGAGCGGGCTCAAGAGCGCGTCGGCGATCAACCTGCATCACGTCGTCACCGTTCCGAAGACCGGCCTCCGGCGATTCATCGGTTCCGTCTCCCCGGCGGTTCTGGACCGCGTCCGCGCGGCGCTCCTGTTCGCCCTGGACTTCGATTGAGGTTCATTGCTCGGGTCACCCGTCGGCATGCGCACGACCCTGACGTTGGACGCTGACGTGGCCGCCCTGGCCGAACGGATGCGGCGGGTGCGCGGCCAGAGCCTCGAGGCAGTTCTCAGCGAAGCCTTGCGTTGCGGTCTGCACGCCATGGAGGCTGAGTCGGGCCAGTCGGCGCCCTACAGGACACCGGTAGTCGATCTGGGCCGGTGCCTGGTCGGCAGCCTCGACGACGTCGCTGAAGTGCTTGCCGTCGCGGAAGGCGAGGACTCCCGGTAGCCCGACGCCTATTCCCGGGCTATGCCCACGATCACGTAGCCGCCCGAGCGCTCGTCGCGGTCGAGCTCCAGCAGGCCGCGCGCCTGGGCCTCCTCGAGCAGGTCGTTGAACGAGCCGAACCCGTAGGCCGACTCGTTGAAGCCGGGACGCCGGCGCTTGAGGGTCTGCTTGATCATCGAGCCCCACAGCTTGGCCCGGTCGCCGCGCTCGGCGTAGATCTCCTCGGCGGTCTGCGCGACCAGGTCGAGTCCCTTCTGGGTCGGATCGTCCGGGGCCGGCGCCGCCTTCTTCTCGTCCGGCGGGCTCTCGGCCTGGGCGCTGCCCTTGGACCGTCCCCGGCCGCGGGAACGCCGGCGGGACGACTGGCGTTCGGCGACGAGGTCGTCGTAGAAGATGAACTCGTCGCAGTTGTTCACCAGCAGGTCGGACGTGGAGCTCTTGACGCCGACGCCGATCACGGACTTGGCGTTCTCGCGCAGCTTGCTGGCCAGCGGCGAGAAGTCGGAGTCGCCCGAGACGATGACGAAGGTGTCGATGTGCTCCTTCGTGTAGCACAAGTCGAGGGCGTCGACGACCATCCGGATATCGGCCGAGTTCTTGCCCGACTGCCGCGCGTGGGGAATCTCGATGAGCTCGAACGCCGCCTCGTGCATCGTCGGCTTGTATTCCTTGTAGCGCCCCCAGTCGCAGTAGGCCTTCTTGGCGACGATGCTGCCCTTGAGCAGCAGCCGCTCGACGATGGGCTGGATGTCGATCTTCTTCAGCTTGGCGTCGCGGACGCCGAGCGCGATGTTCTCGAAGTCGCAGAACACCGCGAGATTGCTGTCGCCGTTCACGCGCTCTCCTTCTTGTTCGACGGTGGGGGGCTGTTCGGCGGCCGCCCGCGGCGAGGCCGGCGGCCCGGTGCGGCGTGCGGGGGCCCGGCCTACTGGCGGCCGGCCTCGCGCCGCGCCTCCGCGGTCGCCGCGCCCATGAAGATGCGGGCGCCCTGCTCGATGCGGCGGGTCACGTCGGCGGCGCCGTTCATCGCCACCGGCAGGCCGAATTCCTTGCCGGCGGCCAGGATCTCGTCGACCGCTACGGCCAGGGCCTCCTGGTCCTGGTGCAGGGAGACGCCGAGGTCGCCCGTGCCGGCCCACAGCACGGCGCCGATGTTGTGCTCGGCCAGCGTGCGTGCGATCTCGCGCACGTTGGCCACGGCCAGCCGGTTCTCGATGATGAACCAGGGGATCAGGTTGCCGTTGGGGTCGAGCCGCCAGATGTCCGACTGCTCGCGGTACTCGGGGACGGACAGGCCCCAGTAGCGTGCGGCGACGGCAGCACCGGACCCGCGGATGCCGACGGGCTCGACGTCGGGCGCTCCCGGCGCCTGCGGGTAGCGCATGGCGCGCACGGCGGTGAGCGCCTGCTCGGCCGTCTCGATGTGGGGGAACACCACGCCGTGCACGCCGGCGTCGAGCACGCTCTTGACCTGCCACGTGTTGTATTCGAGCTCGCGGCCGTAGGCCGGCACGCGGGCGATGACGGTCTTCGACACGCTCAGGTCGCCCGTCTCGGTGAGCGCGCCGGGATCGAGCAGGAACTGCATGTACGTCCGCATGTCCTCGACGTCGAACGGGTTGTGCTCGAGGTCGTACATCACGACGTCGAAGGTCTCGTCGACCGAGTGCGTCATCGCGTCGATGGGGGCGTTGCCGATGCCCCCGAAGTTGGCGAAGCTGCCGAAGACGATGGTGCCGGCGTCGAGCAGGCGGGCGAGCTGGCTTACGCGCGGCGCCGGCTCGGCGGTCTGCGCGGTGCCCGCCGGGGCCGCCAGCCAGGCGGCGACCGGCGTCAGGACGAGCAGGAGGACGACGGCGGCCAGTCTGGCTCTCATGGGTGCTCGATGGTACTTTGGGACCCGCCGGAATTCAACGGCCGGCGCCGCCGGGCGCGGCGGCCGCCCGGTTCGGAGGTAAGATGGGGCTCCCGAGAACAAGAGGAGGTCAGCCCCATGCAGCTCGTCAGCGGAATGCGCGCCTGCGGCGGACGATCGCACCGTGCGGCCAGAGTGGCCGGGCTCGCGGCGATGGTCATGGTGATGGTGTGGGCGTCGGGACCGACGCTCCCGGCCCAGGAGTCCGGGCGAAGCGCCGCCGCCGACTGGCCGACCTACAACCGCGACCTGGCCGGCACGCGCTACTCGCCGCTCGATCAGATCGACACCGGCAACGTCGGCGAGCTGCAGGAGGCGTGGTCGTATCGGTTCCATCCCGAGGACGGATTCGTCGAGGGGCCGGAGCCGGCGGAGCTCTTCCAGCAGGTCACGCCGATCGTGGTCGACGGCGTCATGTACCTGGCGGCGGGGGACCGGGTGGTGGCGTTGCGGCCCGAGACCGGCGAGGAGATCTGGCGCCATGAGCTGAGCGAGGGGCTGGCCTCGTTCCGGGGCGTCGCCTACGGTCCGGCAACCGACGCGCACGGGCCGCGCATCTACTTCACCAGCCTGAGCAGGGTCATCGCCCTGAACGCCGACACCGGCAAGCGCGATCCCGCGTTCGGGAACCAGGGCGAGGTCCAGTTGCGCATTCCGTACACCGGCGTGCCGGTGGTCTACGAGGGCGCCCTCGTGCTCGGATCCAGCGCCTTCGGCCCCGGCCAGGAGCACATCGCGCCCCACCTGAACCAGCCCCGCGGCGGCGGCGAGCCGGAGCAGGCCTATCCGCGGGCGATCGACGCCGCGACCGGCGGGCTGCTCTGGGAATTTCCGACCCTGCCCACCGAGACCGACTTCGGCAGCCACACGTGGGGCAACGAGAGCTGGCGCAACCGCATCGGGAACAACGTGTGGGCGTTCACGCTCACCGTGGACGAGGCGCGCGGCCTGGTCTACATGCCGGTCAGCAGCCCCGGGTCGAACTACTACGGCGGCGACCGCCCGGGCGACAACCTCTTCGCGAACTCCACCATCGCCATCGACATCCGGACCGGCGACCTGGAGTGGTACTTCCAGAACATCCACCACGAGCTGTGGGACTACAACCTGCCGCCGGCGCCCGGCCTGCTCGACATCGAGCGCGACGGCGAGCGCATCCCGGCGGTCGCGCAGGTCGGCAAGTCGGGCTTCATGTTCATCCTGAACCGCGAGACCGGCGAGCCGGTGCACGGGGTGGAGGAGCGGCCCGTGCCGGCCGGAGACGTGCCGGGCGAGCAGTACTCGCCGACGCAGCCCATTCCGCTCAAGCCGCCGCCGCTGGCGCGGGTCAGCTTCGGGCCCGACGACATCGTAACCGCCGACGACACCACCGCCGAGCACGCGGCGGCCTGCCGCGAGCTGTACGACGCCATCGGCTACTACAACGAGGGACCCTACACGCCCCTGCGGCTCCGCCAGGAGGGCACCCCGCCGTCGCTCGTGTTCCCCGGCAACAGCGGCGGCGTGAACTGGAACGGTACGGCCTACGATCCCGAGCTCGGCTACATCTTCGTGAACTCCAAGGACCGGCCGCTCAACGGCTGGATGGACGAGAACCCGCTGTACGGCCCGGATACGGACGATCAGGTGGCCTACGCGCGCGTGCCGGGCCCGCCGTTCGAGGCCGCGATCTTCGACGCGGACGGCACTCGGCTCGGCGCGCTGCCGTGCTACAAGCCCCCCTGGGCCCGCCTGTACGCGGTCCACGCCGCCAGCGGCGAGATCGCCTGGGAGGTGCCCCTCGGCATCAACACGCTGCTCCCCGAGGACAAGCAGCGCGTCGGCAGCCCGAGTGTCGGCGGGGGGATAGTCACCGCCGGCGGGCTCGTGTTCATCGGCGCCACCACCGACCGCATGTTCCGCGCGTTCGACTCGCGCACCGGCGAGGAGCTCTGGGCCGCCGCCTTCGACTACAACGTCGAGGCCGTCCCCATAACGTACGCGGGGAACGACGGCAGACAGTACGTCGCGGTCAACGTCTCGGCGCCGGCGACCGCCCAGCCCCGCGGCAACGAGCGGCTGGTCGTGTTCGCGCTGCCTTAACAACCAATGGTAGTCCGCCAGCGTCCGGGTTCGTCCAGAACATCCCATAAGCTATTGACTAGCAATCGTTTATTATTCTGAGACGCGGGCTGTCCGGGTCAGGACGTGTGGCAGAATCCAGCCCAATCCCGTATATGATGGGGGAATGGATGTTGTAGCCAGTTCCGCCCCGACTCCCCGCAGAACCAAGCGCCGAGGACGCCATCCCGACAAGGCCCT
>CAYGCV010000005.1:0-31846 GCA_964348425.1 uncultured Vicinamibacteraceae bacterium
AGGCGTCGCCCGCGTCGGGACCGCCGCTGCCGTTCGTGTCGAAGTCCAGGTCCGCCAACAGCTCGTACCCGCGGCAGGCCGCACCGCCGCACGTCAGCCCACCCGGCGCCCCCTCGAACGCTGCCGAGTGGGCCTCCGCCCCCGCTGCCGACGGCACGCCGTCGCCGTCGAGGTCATGCCGCAGCGCGTCGAGCTGCGCCAGCGTCCGCACCTCGATCAACCCGTCCGCGTCGGCGTCGTAGTCGACGACGACCGTCACCGTGAACGCCTGCGTCGCGGGCGCGCTCGACTCGGCGCCGTCAGCCGCCGTCACCGTGACGACCGCCGTCCCGGCCCCTGCCGGCGTCACCGTCACCACGCTGCCGTCCAGGGCCACCGCCGCCACCTCGACGGCCGACGAGTCGGCCGCGTACGTCAGCACGTCCCGGTCCGGGTCCCGGAACGCAGCCGCCACGTCCACCGTCAGCGGGTCCGCCCCGACCGTCAGTGCCTGGTCGGTCAGCGTCCCGACCGCCTCGGGCGGCCGGTTGGGTGGCCTCGGGCGCCCACCGCCGCCGCCGCCAACGCCGCCGCCGCCGGCGGTGGTGGTGTCCCGGATCGCCACCACCGTAGCCGACCCGGCCGTGACCCGGAACGGCAACAGCGAGCCGAACTGCACCTCCACCGACTCGTCGGCCTCTTGCTCGCCGTCGACCGTCGCCGAGAACAGGAACTCCACGGACTGCTGACCGGGACCGAACGTCACCTCCCGCGGCAACCCCGCATAGTCCGCCGTGCTCGCGCCGTCCAGGTGGGTCGGTACCAGCGGCACCGACACGACCCGCTCCGCGTCCTGGTCCAGACGCACCTCGACAAGCACCGAACCGCCCTCCGTCACCTCGTAGCGCGAACGTCCGAACGACACCGTCACCTCCAACGCGTCGTTGTCGACGATCGTCACCTCGACGGAATCCGCGTGCACCGAGCCGTAGTCGCCCCAGCTCACCGCGTGACGGATCGTCACCGGCGGGTCCGACGTCCGGTCCGCGTCCTCGGCCGCCTCGACTGTCACGAGCTGGGACGCGTACCAGTCCGAGGCCGTGAACGTCAGGGACGACGGACGCACCGACACGTCCGTGCCCGACGGCACCGACGGCGTCACCGTCACCGACCCCACCGGCTCCGCCTTCAGCACCACGGCGTACGACGCCGAGCTCCCTTCGTCGACCGCCAGCGAAACCGGATCGACGCCGACGCCCCGCCGCCCCAGCACCCGCACCGTTACCTGCTGCTCCGCAGCCCTGTTCGAGCCCCCGACGTCCCTGGCCGTCACCGTCACCGTCCCGACCGCCCACGCCGTGAGATACAACGTGGGTTCACCGATCACCGTCGTCGCGTGCACGATGTCTTCATTCGAGGATCTCGCTGTGAACTCCAGCCGGTCACCGTCCGGGTCCTCGAAACGTTGTCCCACGTCGAGGGTGAAGTAGACCGGGTCCCCGAGCCGCATCGTGATTGTCTCGAGCGCGCCGACGGCCACCGGCGGCTGGTTGGCGACGGTCGCCTCGAACGTCCGCGTTGCCGACAGGTTCGCGCCGTCCACGTCGGTCGCCGTCACGGTCACGACCGTCGTGCCGCCCTTGAGCGGCGTCGCCGTCACCGTCGAGCCGCTCACGCTCACCGTCGCCACGGACGGGTCCGACGACGACGCGGCGTACGTCAAGTCGTCCCCGTCCGGATCCTCGAAAGCGACCGACACGTCCACCGTTTCGGCGCCGGTCTCGACACGCAGCGACAAGGAGGGGAGGGTTGCGGCCACGACCGGACCACGGTTCACCACGACCTCGAACCGCTGCCGCGCCCTCGTGCTGGAACCGCCCGCGTCGGTCGCCGTCACCGCCACGGTTGCCACGCCGGGCGCAATCGGCGTCACCGTCACGGTCGAGCCGCTCAGGCTCACCGTCGCCACCGACGAGGCCGACGACGACGCGCCGTACGTCAAGGTGTCGCTGTCGGCGTCGCGGAACGCCCCCGCAACGTCCACCGCGCGGGCACCGTCACGCACCCGCCGCGTAAACCCGTCGATCGCCCCCACCGCCTCCGGCGACGAGTTGTCCCCCACGGTGACCTCCAGCGCCTGCGACGCCGGTTCGTTCAGGCCGGCGGTCGCCGTCACCGTCACCGTTGCCGTCCCCCTGGCCACCGGCGTCAGGGTCAGCGTCGCACCGGTCACCGTCACCGTCACCAGCGACTCGTCCGACGACGAGGCGGCAAAGGTCAGCGCGTCGCCGTCCGCGTCCCGGAATCCGTACGCAACGTCCACCGCCAGCGAGCTCGGCGTCTGGCCCTCCACGAGCTTCAGCGCCTGGTCGTCCAGCTTCCCCACAGCCTCCGGCGCAAGATTCCAGTCGCGGCCGTCGATGGCGCTTGCCCCGGTGCCGCCCGGGTCGAGCCAGTCGCTCAGCCGGTTCGTCGAGGCGCCGCCCCCCGTCCACGACTTCCCCAACCGCCCGTAGTAATCGTCGGCCTGCGGATTGGTGCAATCCGCCGGGCCGCCGGAGAGCTGTCCGATCACCCGGCCGTCGGAATCGAAGAGCGGCCCCCCCGACGACCCGGCCTCCCCCGCGCCCGTGGTCCAGCCTGAGACCCGCCACCAGCGGCCGTCGGCACTTGGTCGGGAGTTGATGCTTGGCTGATCGACAGCGTCCACCGTGTCGGTAGTGGCGAACGACTTGACGTGCGCCCGGGGATGATGGATGCTGACTGGGGAGGCGATGCTTCCTCCCGAGCGGGCCCAGCCTGCGTAGTAGACGTTGTCGGCCGCGTCGGGCTGGACTTCCAACTCCAGCAGCGCGAAGTCGGTTGCTCTGCTGTGGGCTCTCATGCGCGCCCCGAACTGAAACTGGAACGACCTCGGGTCCTCCCCTCCGCACGTCGCCCTTTCGTAGTTCCAGTACACGATGATCGACGTGGCGGCTCCTTCGGGGTCGCCACGATCGAAACCGCAATGCTCGGCGGTGAGAAGGTACGGCGTGGCGTCGTGGGCGGTGTTGTTGAGGAGGACGCCCGAGCAGAAGTAGCGACCAAGGACGAGGATCGCCACGACGCTGCGAACCTGATCGCGGTAGCCGTCGGCGTCCGGGCACGCCACGTCGACGTGGCAGCTCCCGTGGGCTGCGGGCACCACGTCCGACAACCCCCGGAAGCCCCGGTTGACCGACCCGAGCTGCAACTCGAGCTCGCCGGCCCGGTCCGCGGGCACCGACACCTCGATCACGGCGTCGCCCCCGGAGATCAGCGGCGTCCACAACTCGCCGTGCGACCTGTTGTCCGCCTCGGTGAACGGACCGACAACCTCGCCGCCGTCGGGCGCATGCAGGAACAGCCGGCCGCCCGGGGGCATCCGGTAGCGGGTGAAACCCAGGTTGAGAGAGACCGCCCCCGCCGAGCGGACCGGCAGCCGCCACACGGCCGTCCGTCCGCCGTCCGCCGTCTCCCACCGGCCGTGGCTGACGGGGCTCACGTCGACGGCGAAGGGGTCGGCGAAGCGCGCCGACCCGCCAGGTCCGCCCTCGGCTCGACCGGCCTCGGCCCGCACCGGCGGCGCCCGGAGCACGGCGACCTCGTTCATGGGCGCGAGGTTCGCGGTGAATGACGCGGGGAGGTGGGTGGACGGCTCGCCGGACGGCTGGGCCCGGGCCGTTCCTCCATGCAGCAGCGGCATCGACAGGACGCCGGCCAGCACCAGCAGGCCCGCGCCGGATCGGCCGCGCGGCGCCCGGGCGTGCTGCAGAACCCGCTCTGCCGCCGCCAGTGCAATCCGGGCGCAACGCAGGAAGATCAACACGGGACCAACAACTGGAACACCGACGGCGCCAGTACCGCGGCTGCAACGCTGCCGTCGATAGCAGCGCAGTAGTCGACATGGTAAGGAACAAACGTGTTTTTTATGTGCTCTGTTGGAGGTTTACTGTGTTATTTTCATGACTAGGCAACCGGTTCGCCGCCTCTTGCTCCTGCAGGTACAATCCATTGCCATCGGCGTAGCGGCCGGACTCGGCAACGGTGCAGCGGAAGCGGCGGTGAGAACCTTGTCAGCGCAGGCCGCATCCGCCGGCGGCATGAACGGCGTGCGGGCGCGCCAGCCGGCTGCAGCACGGGAGGGCTCGATGAGGACCATCACCAGCAGCGCGTGCAGCACGCTGCGGAAGGCCGGCGTCGTTGCCGGGCTGGCGGCGATCGGGATGCCGGCTGCCCCTGGTCTCGCGGCCGGGCAGGCGGGGCCGGCGGACGGCGCGACGTTCACCCGGGACATCGTGCCGATCCTGCAGCGCTCCTGCGAGCGGTGCCACCGGCCCGGCGGCGGTGCGCCGATGTCGCTGATCGGCTACGCGGAGGTCCGGCCCTGGGCGAGGGCCATCCAGGCACGCACGCTGGCCCGCGAGATGCCGCCGTGGTTCGTCGACAAGAACATCGGCATCCAGCGGTTCATCGACGATCCCTCGCTGTCAGACGCCGAGATCCGTCTGATCGGCGAGTGGGTGGACGCGGGCGCCCCGCGCGGCAATCCGGCCGACATGCCCCCGCCGCGCGAGTGGCCCCCCGGCGGGCAGTGGAGCATCGGGACCCCGGATCTGGTCGTGTCGTCGCCGGTCACCACGGTCGAGGCGCTGGCGCCCGACTGGTACGGCATCGTCAACCCGCCCTCGCCCACCGGTCTCACCGAGGACCGCTGGATCAAGGCGGTCGAGATCAGGGAAGTGATCCTCGACGACGACGGCGGGGACGTCGAGCCGGCGCCGGCGGCTGCCGGCGGGCCGGGGGTCGACGCCGACAGGGCCGACCTGGATCTGTTCGTCGTGCACCACTCGGTCATCACCGCCGAGGTGCTCGCCGACGAGGCAGCGGACGGAGACGCCGCTGCGGGGGCCGCCACCGGCGGGGTCGGCAGCCCGGGCCTGTTCGGCATCGTCCACGAGCTGGGCCAGAACGCCACCGTCTTCCCGGACCACGTGGGCGTGAAGCTGCCCGCGGCTTCGGTTCTGACGTACCGGAACACGCACCTGCACTCGATCGGCAGGCGGGTGCGGGCGCGCCTGGATGCCGCCTTCACGTTTCACCCGCCGGGGCACGAGCCCAGGTACCGGCAGACGACGGGCGCGCAGGCCGGCGGGTTCGAGCTGGAGCTGGACATCCCGGCCGGCGAGAGCAACGTGATGCGCGACGGGTTCTTCCGGGTCACGCGCCCGACGATGCTGATGACCTTCGAGCCGCACCTCCACTCGAGCGGCAAGCGGATGTGCATCGAGGCGCTCTACCCGAACAACGCGCGCGAGATGCTCAACTGCGCCGACTACAACCACAACTGGGTGCGGGTCTACGTGTACGAGCAGGATGCGGCGCCGCTGCTGCCGGCGGGCACCGTCCTGCACCTGCTGGCGTGGTACGACAACTCGCCCGGCAACCCGCGCGTGGTCGATCCGCGGAACTGGAAGGGCTGGGGCAACCGGTCCATCGACGACATGTTCTACCACCTGCCGCGCATGATCTTCCTGACCGAGGAGGAGTTCGAGGCGGAGGTCGCGGCGCGGGGCACGCGGCAGATGTTTGCCGTCTCCCAGGACCAGCAGTAGCGTCGGCGCGTCGCGTCGCGGACGGGGGAGCGCATGCGGAGAGGATTCACCGGACTGCTGGCCCGGGCCGGCGCGGTCGCCGTCTGCGGGGTGCTCGTGGCGCTGGCCGGCGCCGCGCTGACGGCGGGCCAGACCATCATCTACTCGCGCGGCCAGAACGTCGCGCCGGCGTTCGAGGGCTGGGAACGGAACCCCGACGGGACGTTCAGCCTGTGGTTCGGCTACATGAACCGCAACATGGACGAGAAGCTGCACATTCCCGTCGGCCCGCTCAACCGGCTGGAGCCCGACCCCGCGGACGCGGGCCAGCCGACCTGGTTCCAGCCCCGGCGCAACCGGTACGTGTTCCGGGTCACGGTGCCGGCCGACTTCGGGGCCGGCGAGGTCGTGTGGACCCTGACCGCGCACGGCCGGACGGCGAGCGCCTACGGCAGCCTGCGGGTCAACTACGTGGTCGACGACCTGATGAAGATGATGGACATCGGCGGGCTCGGCGTCACCGAGGTCGAGCGCGGCAACCAGCCGCCGATCGTCGGCATCGAGGGCGAGTCGCGGCGCACGGTGCAGGTGGGCGAGCCGCTCGACCTGACCGCGCTGGCCAGCGACGACGGCATCCCGGAGCCGAAGGCCGCCAAGTCGCTCTGGCCGGGGCTCGCGACCCCCATCAAGGACAACGCCTGGGGGCTGCGCGTGGCGTGGCTCGTCTATCGCGGCCCGGGCGACCAGGTCGCCTTCGACCCCCCGCAGTTCAAGACCTATCCCGACTATCGGGGCGACTCGCCCTGGACCCCGGGCTGGGGACCGCCGCCCCTGCCGCCCGACGGGCGCTTTCCGGTGACGGCCACCTTCGCGGCGCCGGGCCCGTACGTCCTGCGCGTGATGGCCCACGACGGCGGCTTCATCACCACCGACGACGTCACGGTGACGGTGGTCGCAGAGTAGCTGCGGGCAGCGCCACGGCCTCTGCCGACCCGACAACTCGGTCCTGTCGTTCCGCCGTCAGAATCCCACCGTTACGGCCAGGCCGCGGCGGTTGCATGCCACCAGCGGCGCCACCGTCAGGCGCCGCGCCGTGCGGGCCGGTTGGTAGATGACCTGCCGGCTCGGCACCAGGGCATCGAGCCCGGCGCCGATGCCGGTGCCGGCGGCCGCATACAGGCCCAGGAACATCGCGGCGTAGCGGCCGGCAATGTCGTACTTCGGGATGAATGCTGTCGCTCCGACGGCGGCGCCGACGGCGAAACCGAACCACGCGCCGTTCTTGAGCGAGTCCGGCCGCCACTGGCGGATCGTGTGCACCTGGGCTTCGCGGAAATCACGGCGCACGCCGTCGATCACCAGTCCAAGCGCGGACGGCGAGAGGTCGACGACGCGGCCGGTTCGCTCGCGCCCGGCGCTGTCGGTCACCGTGATGCGGTCGCCCGCTTCGACCAGCAGGGCCAGTTGCTCGAACGAGCTCGCTGTCTGCGCTTCGGCGGGCACCCCGGACGCCGCGATCAGGAGCAACAGGGCAGGGGCGCGCCAGGCGTTGATGTCTCGCGTCATCGTCGGTCCTCCTCACTTTCTGGTCTGGTGAGGAATGCGAGATTCCGCCGGAAGCCGGCTCAGCGCGCCTGCCGGTCGCAGAGCAGCACGATCAGCCATTGCGGACTTCAGCCTCGAAGCGCACGCACCGGTAGAGGCACGGAAGACGCGTTGTTGAAAGGTGGCCCGGGCGCGTACAGGCAGGTGATGAGCCACTGCAACGCCAGGTACAGCAACGATGGACACGTTTCTCCGCTACGTGTTCGAACCTGTCGCTTCGGGGCCAATTCACGCCGCCCACTTCTTCCGGAGATCGCCGCGGGGACGATGGTGGAGCGGCCAGCGCGGCCGCCCCCCCAGCGGCGTCACACGTGGTTCAGGAGCGCCAGCTCCTTCGGATGCGGGTTCAGGTAGCTCTGCTCGAGCAGATACGCCACCGCGAGCCGGCGCGCGTGATGGCGCACCAGGGTCAGGGGTGCGATGCGCGGCACGAGACCGGTGCGGTAGTCCTCGAGGACGGCCAGCAGGTCGTCGCGCGACGCCCCGTCGAGACCCCGCTTGAGGTGGCCGACCGCGTGCATGAGCGCGTTGGTGTGCCGCGCCCGCGTGGCCCGCAGGCGCATGGCGGACATGAACTCGTCCTCGTAGCGGCGGCACAGCTCGGCCCGCGGAATCTGACGCGCCTCGGCCACCAGTCGGCCCAGCTCCCGGTAGCGGACCGGCGAGTGGGCCATCAGGGCCAGTTTCTGGGTGGTATGCCAGCGCACCAGGGCGCCCACGCTCCAGCGCGCGGAGAAGAGCGCCCGCAGGCGCTGGTAGGCGAACACCCGCTCGAAGAAGTTCTCGCGCAGCACGGGATCGTGCAGCCGGCCTTCCTCCTCCACCGGGAGGTTCGGGTACTGCCGCACCAGCTCCGCCGCGAAGAGGCCGCGGCCGTTCCGCTCCGGGGCCCCGTCCTCCTCGCCACGCCAGACCCTGACGCGCTCCATGCCGCAGCTCGGCGAGTCCTTCTTCAGGAGGTAGCCGCTCAGGCCGGCCCTGGCCAGCGCCCGGAGGCGGCCTCGCGCGAACCGTTGCATGCGGGCGGTGAGCTGCTTGCCGCTGCGGCTGACGAGCCTGACGCCGTCGCTCCGACCGGCGTCTCGCACCAGCCGGATCGGTTCGCGCGGCGTGCCGAGTCCCAGCTCCACCTCGGGGCAGACGGGTACCCACTCGACCAGCGGGCCGAGCGTCTCGACCAGGTAGGCGTCGCGCTTGTGACCCCCGTCGTGCCGCACGGTCTCGCCCAACAGGCAGCTCGAGATGCCGATGCGAGGCGGCGTGGCGGAAGTCATGATGGTTTCCACGGCGCGCCGGCCGCGGTGCTTCGCCGCGGTCGACAGCGGGTGCGCGCGCCGCTCAGTAGATGGCCACCGGCGCGACGGTGGAGCCGGTGGCGCCCTTCAGCTTCAGCGGCTGCACGACGAAGGCGAACTCGTCGACGCCGGCCGCGGCCAGATCGTCGAGCTTCATCCGCTCCACGAGGTGGATGCCGTTGATGACGAGCATGATCTGGTGCACGGGGGTGGAGAGCTCGGGGTCCGGGTTGGGGGCGACCTCCACCGGGACGTTGTCGGCGCCCACCAGCATCGGGTCGTGCTCCACGAGCCACTGGCCGGCCGCGAGCCCGATGCCGGGCCCGTTGGCCGAGAACCGGTCGGGATCGGTGTCCCAGTAGGTGCCCCAGCCGGTGTGGATGAGCACCGCGTCGGCCGGCTCGAGCGCGACCTGCTGGCGGTCGAGCGCCTGCTGCAGGTCGTCGACGGTGATCTCGTAGCTCTCGGGCAGCACCGCCACGCCCTTGAGGGCCGCCACGTCGATGAGCACGCCCCGCGTCATGAGGGTGCCGACGTTCTCGATGCCGAGCCGCGTGAACCCGGAGCGCGTCATCACCTCGTTCTGATCGATGCAGTTGTACAGGTCGTCGCCGATGGTCTGGTGCGTGAAGCCGTCGAACTGCGTGCCGACCTGACCCATCTCGGCGACGACGATCTCCTCGTTCGAGCCCCGCGCGTTCGATTCCGGACTCATCCGCGTCGGCTTCATGTACAGATCGAAGTGCCGCGTGCCGCCGAGCGGCATGTCGCTCGACAGCACCTGGCCGAGCTCGATGACGCGGCCTTCGCGGATCAGTCCTGCGGCTCGCAGGACGGTTTCCGGCCCCATGTGGTTCACCGCGCCAAGCTCGTCGTCGGCGCCCCAGCGGCTGGGGCAGCGCTCGTCGCGCGGCGGCGGCGACCAGGACTGCGCGTAGGCGGCGGGCGCGGCAGCGGCCAGGCTCGCGAGGATCAGGCACGTGAGGCCGATGATGAGCGCGGTAGATCGCATGGCTTCCCCCTGGGGCACGAGTGTAACCCATAAAGATGGTAAACTGTAAAACCATATGAAAACCACCGTCGAGTTGCCGGACGACCTGTTCATCGCGGCCAAGACCCGTGCGGCCGAGACGCGGTCGACGTTGCGCGAGCTGATCGAGCGTGGTCTGCGCCACGAATTGCAGCGGCCCCGCCGGGACGAGTCGGCGGGGCGCGGCGGCATACAGTGGGTGACTGTTGATGGTGGCCTGCCGCTCGGGCTGGACTTGCGTGATCGCCCGTCGATGAGCGACTGGCTTCGCCGCAATCGATGATTGCCCTCGACACCAATCTGCTCGTCTACAGCCATCGGTCGGCGGTACCGGAGTCGCAGGCGGCCCGTAGCGCGATCGGCCGCGCGAGCGCGTCCGCGGCCGGCTGGGGTTTCAGCCTGCCGGTCGTGGGTGAATTCTGGAGCGTCGTGACGCACCCGAGAGCGCCCGGCCGCCCGTCGACAGGCGATGAGGCTCGTCGCTTCATAACGGCCTTGCAGTCGGCCGGGGCCGAGGTCTGGATGCCGGGTGCCGGCTTGGCCTTGCGCCTCCTCCGGCTGGCGGACGATCTGTCCGTGAGCGGACCAAGGATCTTCGACCTGCAGATCGCGCTTACAGCGTTCGAGGCGGGCGCCACGGAGCTGTGGACCGCCGATCGCGGCTTTGCGTCCGTTCCCGGACTGCCGGTTGTGTACCCCTTCGCGGAGTAGCCGCCGTCAATCGGGCAGCGCCAGGACCACCAGCTCGACTTCCGCGTTGGCGCCGGTCGCGACGGCGATGTACTGCCTGCCCTCGTGCAGGTAGGTCATCGGCGCGGCCGCCGTGTGGCCGTCGAGCTCGATCTCGCGCAGCAGCTCGCCGGTCTGCTTGTCGAACACGTAGACGAGCTTGCGCGCGGCGTCCGGGTCGCCCCAGGGGTCCCACATCGGCACGATCGGCGTCTCGCCGGCGCTGCGGTCGCGCTTCCAGACGGTGGCGAAGACCAGCGTCTTCGTCACCAGCACGCTCTGGCCGTCGATGTGGTCGCCCAGCGGCGGCAGATCCATGTCCCGCAGCAGCGGGTGGTTGCGCGGGCCGTTGCCGAGCGGGCTCATCCACAGGTGCTCGCCGCGGTTCATGTCGATGGCGGTCACGCGGGCGTACGGCGGCTTGAAGAGCGGCAGGCCCTCCGTCGTCACGACGGAGCGGCAGCAGCGCATCAGGGCGCGCTGCGCCGGCGACGGCGAGCGGCTCGCGCCGACGCGCAGGAAGGCGGGCGCCGTGCGCGACGGCACGTACAGGACGCCGGTCTCGGGGTCGAAGCCGGCGCCGCCCCAGTTCGAGCCGCCGCGCGTGCCGGGCAGCGCCAGCGTGCCCCGCTGCGACGGCGGCGTGTAGACCGGGCCGTGATCGAACTCGTTGAGCGCCTCGACGGCGCTCGCCCGCAGCTCGGGCGTGAAGTCCATCAGGTTCTCGACGGTGGAGCCCTGCAGGTCGAACGGCGGCGGCTTCGTCGGGAACGGCTGCGTGGGCGACGCCTGCTCGCCGGGGACCGTCGACGCCGGCACGGGCCGCTCCTCGATGGGCCAGACCGGCTCGCCGGTCGCGCGGTCGAAGACGTAGGTGAACGCCTGCTTGCTGGCGACCATGACGGCGTCGATGCGCCGCCCGTCGACCGTGATCTCGCCGAGCACCGGCATCGACGCGAAGTCGTAGTCCCACAGGCCGTGATGGATCGCCTGGAAGTGCCAGACGCGCTCACCGGTGCGCGCCTCCACGCAGACGATGCTCTCGGCGTACAGGTTGTCGCCGAGGCGGTCGCCGCCGTACGTGTCGTTGGTCGGCGTCGAGGTCGCCATGTAAACGTAGTCGAGCTCCGCGTCGTACGCCATGCCGGCCCAGACGTTGGCGTTGCCCGTGTGCTCGGCCGAGCCGTTGAGCCAAGTCTCGTAGCCGGCCTCGTACTCCTTCGGCACGGTGTGGAAGGTCCACAGCTTGCGCCCCGTGCGCACGTCGTACGCCTGCACGTCGCCGGGCGGCAGCAGCCGGTTGCGCTCGTTGCCGATCGTGCCGCGTCCGGAGTCGGCAATCGAGTTGCCGACGACGACGACGTCGCCGGCCACGAGCGGGCGTTTCGCCGAGAAGTTCGTGCTGCGCCGCACGTTGCGGATGCCGAGGGTCAGGTCGACCCGGCCGCCCGCGCCGAATGCCTCGTCGGGCCGGCCGGTCCGGGCGTCGAGCGAGATCAGGTACGCGTCGTGGGTGCCGATCAGGAGCCGCTCCGCGCTGCCGTCGGTCCAGTACCCCACGCCGCGCGACAGGAAGCCGCCGTTGTTCGGCCGGCCGATGCGGTAGCTCTCGGGGTCGTAGACCCAGCGCTGCGCGCCGCTGGCCGGGTCGAGCGCCATGACGATCCCCAGGCCGGTCACGGTGTACAGGGTGCCGTTCACCATCAGCGGCGTGTCCTGGTAGCGGACGCGGCTCAGGATCGGGTCGTCGCGGAACGCCAAGTCGGGCAGCGGCGCGCGCCAGGCAATTTCCAGCTCGCCGATGTTGTCCCTGTCGATCCGATCCAGGGGCGAGTACTTCATGCCGTGCGGGGTGCCGGCGTAGTGGCCCCACTCGCCGTCCTCCAGACTGGGCTGCGCGGCGGCCGCCGCCGGCAGGCTGAACGAGATTGCCGCCGCCACCGCCGCGGGCGCGAGCGGCGCGGTCAAACGCCTGAGCCGCCGTTCCATGGCCTTCTCCTTCGCGGATCCCGACACCGATCCGGAGGCATGATAGCAGTCCGCCGGCCGGAGCTTGTCCAGTAGAATGTCGTCACGCATGCAGCCCCGTCTGATGGAAGCCCCGTCTGATTGAAGGAGGAGCATCATGAGGGTTCCGAGCATCCGACCGACTGTCGCAACCATCGTGTGTCTGTCCGCCGCGCTCGTCGTGGGAGCCGCGTGCAGCTCGCCCGATGCCGCGCCCCCGGTGGCGGAGATTGCCGCCGAGGAGATGAGCGATCGCGAGAAGATCGTCGGCACCTACGCGCGCGTCACGAGCGAGGTGCGGGACGAGGACGGGATGTGGAGTCCGACGCCGGGCGAGGACCGCCACGGCTACATCACGTACAGCGACCGCGGGTACATGGCCGTCAGCTCCCGGGACAACGGCCGGACGATGTTCGCCGGCGACGAGCCCACCCCGGAGGAGGCGCAGGCGGCGATCGCCAGCTACAGCGCGTACTACGGGCCCTACACGGTGAACGAGGCGGAAGGGTTCGTCGTGCACCACCGGGTGGGCCAGATCGACCCGGGCGGCGAGGTCGACGCCAAGCGCTTCTACGACTTCGTCGGCGACCGCCTGATCCTCACCCCGGCGCCTGCCATGGGCGGCAAGGAGGACGCCACCCGCCGCATCGTCTGGGAGCGGCTGCCGGACGTCGAGCTCTCGGAGGAGGCCAGGCGGTTCCTGGGCCATCGCGAGCTGCTGTACACGGAGCGCTACACCGCGCGAGACGGCGAGATAGTGGAGCGCAGCGAGCCGAACGAGAGCCGCGCGGGCGCGGTCATCATCTACACGCCCACCGGCCACATGATCGTGCAGTTGCCGGACCGCGAGGGGCGCATGTCCTACGCGGGCGAGGACCCGACGCCCGACGAGGCGCTGGCGGCGTTCAACAGCTACGGGGGCTACTTCGGCCGCTTCACCGTCCACGAGGATGAAGATCCCCGCTACGTGATCCACCACCAGGAGGGGCGGCTCAGTCCCGAGACGGAGGCGGACGTCCAGCGCTTCTACGAGCTCGACGGCGACATCCTCAGGTTGGGCGGCCCCCCGCAGACGACCAACGGCGAGAGCACCGGCGGCCACCTGTACTGGGAGCTGATGCCCCCGCGCTGACGAGCGGGAACGGGAGAAGGGAGACGGCGCGGATGCGCAGCGACGGAACACGGCCGGAGGTGTGCGCTCTGCGCCGGCGGCGCGCCGTGCGCTGGGTCGCGGTCGGGCTGCTGCTAGCGGCCTGGGCGCCGACCGCGGCCGGGCAGCGGCAGCGCCAGTCCGAGCGGCGCGTGGCCGGTCCCGGCGAGACGCAGTTCAACCTGCAGCTCCTGCGGCCGTCGGGTGGACCGGTCATCCCCATCTTCGAGGGCTGGTACCGGCACCCCGACGGCCGCTACGAGCTGTCGTTCGGCTACTTCAACGTGAACACCGAGGAGGTGCTGGAGATCCCGCTGGGGCCGGACAACTTCATCGAGCCGAGCCGCTACGACGGGGTGCAGCCGACGCACTTCCTGCCGGTGCCGGAGGGCGACCGCCGCCACTGGGGCGCGTTCACGGTGACGGTGCCGGCCGACTTCGGCGAGCAGGACGTGGTCTGGACGCTGCGCGTCGACGGGCGGGAGTTCTCCGTGCCGGGCCGCGTGACGCGGCCGCCGTACCAGCTCCACGGCTGGATCTTCCCGGGCGACACGACGGCGTCGCCCCTGCTCGCGCTCGAGCCGCAGGGGCCGCAGGGCCGGGGCCCCTGGGGCGTGCGGAGCGGTCCGCTCGAAGCGGCGGTCGGCCAGCCGCTGCCGCTGGCGATCTGGACGACGCGCGCCGAGCCGTTCCGCGGCGACCGCCGGCCGATCAACGTGCGCTGGTTCAAGCACCAGGGGCCGGGCGACGTGACGTTCAGCCGGCCGCGGGCCGCCGTCCGGGCGCGCGCATGGCGGGTGCGGCGCGCCGGCGCGCGGGTGACGACCGAGGCGACGTTCAGCGCGCCGGGCGAGTACGTGCTCCGGGCGCTGGCGTACAATACGATTCGCGAGTTCGAGTTCCAGTGCTGCTGGACGAACGGCTACCTGCACGTCACGGTGACCGACTGACGGACGATCGAAGGAGAACGCGATGCAACGCGTGATCACCGCCTGCGCGGCGCTGGCCCTGGCCGCGCTGCTCGTTTCGGCGCCGCCGGCGTTCGCCGCCGACCAGCCGACGTTCAGCGCCGACGTCGCGCCCATCTTCCAGCGCGCCTGCCAGCGCTGCCACCAGGAGACCGGCATCGGGCCAATGTCGCTCGTGACCTACGACGAGGTCCGTCCGTGGGTGCGACAGATCCGGGACCGGGTGGAGCGGCGGATCATGCCGCCTTGGCACATCGACCGCACGGTCGGGATCCAGGCGTTCAAGAACGACTTCTCGCTGACCGGCGACGAGATCGACACGGTCGTCCGCTGGGTCGACGGCGGCGCGCCGGAGGGCGACCCGGCCGACCTGCCGCCGCCCGTCGAGTGGCCGCCGGCCTCCGAGTGGGAGCTGGCCGGCATGCTCGGCCAGCCCGACATGGTCGTCAGCTCCACGCCCTACACGGTCACCGCCAACGGCCAGGACCAGTGGTGGAATCCCAGCATCGAGTTCGAGGGCATCGACGAGCCGCGCTGGATCAAGGCGGCCGAGTTCAGGCCGTCCTACCCCCTCGGCGTGCGGGTGCTCCACCACGGCCACGCGCGGCTGCAGCAGTTGCGGGACGACTTCGTCGTGCGGCTGGCCGGCATGGGCGTGGGCAAGCGCTGGGAGGTGCTCCCCGACGGGGTCGGCAAGCTGGTCCGGCCGGGGCCGGCGCAGGTCCGCTTCAGCCTGCACTACTTTCCGGTGGGCGAGACCGTCGAGGACGACACCGTCGAGGTGGGCGTCTGGTTCCACCCGCCGGGCTACGAGCCGGAGCTGGTCACCGAGGGCGAGGTCCGGCTGCTGATCGACGGCACGTTCACCAGCGGCCCCCGCGCGCGGGACCTGCTGATCCCGCCGCACGGCTACCTCACGCTGGAGCACGCCTACGTGATGGAGCGGCCGGTCCGGCTGCACAGCTTCCGCCCGCACATGCACATGCGCGGCTCGGCGATGTCGATGGAGGCGCTCTATCCCGACGGCACCCGGGAGCTGCTCAGCACCGTCAACCGCTACGACCACAACTGGCAGATCCAGTACCTCTACGAGGACCACGTCCAGCCGCTGCTGCCGAAGGGCACGGTGCTGATGTTCCACTCCCACTACGACAACACGGCGGACAATCCGATCAACCCCGATCCGGACCAGTGGGTGGTGTTCGGCGCGCGCGGCGTCGACGAGATGTCGCACGCCTGGGTCGGCATGACCTACCTGGACGAGGAGCGCTACGCGCAGTTGGCAGCCGAGCGGGCGGCGCAGCAGGCGGGGCAGGCGCTGGCGGGCGGCTCGAAGTAGCCGCCCACGACCGGGCGGCCGGCCTCGCGATTCCCGAGTGAAAGGGGGCGCCGCCCGAATGACCGGCCGGCGCCCCTGTATCCTGCCCGGGTCTTCGACGAGTTTCGCCCCTACCTGGAGCCCGCTTCCGCGGCGGCCCTCTCGGCCGCCTGCCGCTCCAGGTTCCGGGCGATGCTCAGGATGTTCTCCATGTCGCGGTTGCCCTCGTGGCAGGCGTACTCGAACATGAGCTCGTCGGTCCGGATCATCGGGAACTCCGCGCTCCAGGCGCTGGTCCACGACGTCGGATCCCGCACGGTGAACTCGTAGCGGATCGTCTCGGCGTCCACCGGGGTGAAGCGCTCGACGACGCGCACGGCCGCGCTCGAGCCGCGGAAGCGGAAGTAGCGGTGGTAGCGGGCCTTGGGCGAGAAGTTCGTCGTCTCGACCACCAGCGTGTCGCCTTCCCAGCGGCCGCGCGAATCCCCGGGCCAGAGGCGAATCGTGGGCGGCAGGTGCGGGCGGCCGTCCATGGGGATGATGCGCGGGTTGTTGTTGCTCATCTCCTGGAAGATGACGACGTGGTCGGGCGTCTGGAAGATCTGCAGCACGTCGTTGTAGACGGGCGGCAGCATGGGCGGGCCCTCATGGGGCCACACGATGCAGCGCTCCGACAGGGTGCGGGCCTCGTAGCTGTCGTAGGTCGGGTCGGGCAGCTCGCTGGGCGGATAGCGCCGGGCGGCCGTGCGTGCGTCCTCCCGCCGCTGCGCTTCGCCCGTCAACGGGGGCAGACGGCCGTCCGGCGGATCGACCAGCAGCGACGTGCGGCGGGTCGACAGGCCCTTGGGCCGCTCCTCGGTCAGCCAGATGGCGTTGTCGTAGTGGATGTTCTCCCGGGTCTGGATGGCCCGCTGGCGCCGCCGCTCGGGGTCGGCCTCGCCGAAGATGCCGAAGGCGAGCGGGTCCGTCCCCTCGGCGGTGAGCAGGCTGGTCAGCTCGGCCGCCTGCTCCTCGGTGAGGAACGCCTGGTCGGCGTACGCCGCCGGCCGCTCGAAGGGCGTGTAGGTCGCCATCGTCCAGCGGCCCTGGAGATCGGGCCGGCCGTCCGGTGTGCGGGGCGGGGTCCAGCCCTCCGCGGATCCGGTCTGCGCCCAACCCGCCGCGGGCAACGCCGCCGCGCAGGCGGCGACCGCCAGGGCGGACAGCACCGGGAGGCGCCGACGGGTCATGGCTGAGCTCCTTGCTTCACGAACTCCTTGCGCATGCCCCGCTTCCATTTCTCGAACGGCGGCGGCACGTACGAGTCCCGATTCGGCATCCGGACCTGCGGCAGCGTCGTCTGGTCCATCACCTCGTCCTCGGCGATGATGCCGGCGCGGTGCAGCAGGTAGGCGGTCAGGCTGTACACCTCGTCCGGGGTCATGCAGCAGGGCCGCGGCGAATCGGCCCAGACGTTGCTGCTGAAGCGCCGCATCTCCACGTGCTCGTGCTGCTGGTCGAGCGGCATCATCTGGTTGATGTAGCTCCAGATGAGCGGCGCGAACGGATGCTGCGTGTCGGCGATGCGCGGGTAGCGGCCCCCGGGCGTGCGTTCCAGGAGCTTCGGACCCGGGCCTTCCAGCCCCGTGGACCCGTGGCACGCGGCGCAGCCCCGCGCGAGCCAGACGATCTCGCCCTCCCTGGCGGTGCCGCGCCCGCGCGGGAGATCCTCGCCGAACGGTCCGACCGCGGCGTCCGGCGGGTTCAGCTCCGCCTCGGTCGGCGTGCGGCCCAGGTTGTAGACGGGACCCTGCGCGGCCGCCACCGCGCCGCTCGCCAGAACGAGCGCGGCGGCGAACAGCGCTGCCAGCCTACACGGCGTTGTGGACGGTCCCGTCATTGGCCACCCTCCAGGGTTGAATCGAGTTTCCGTGCGGCGCGCCGGAGGTGCCCCAGAAGCTGGCGAACTCCGCCGACGTGGGCTGCACCTGATCCTGATCGTCGGTGCAGCGGGACATCAGCAGCGCCTCGCCGCCGTTCCAGGTCCAGGGCAGCGTGAAGCGGGTGAGCGCGATGCGCTGCACCGGCTCCTGGAGCTTCGCGTCGGTCCAGGTCCGTCCGCCGTCGGTCGACACCTCGACCCGCCGGACCGTGCCGCTGCCGGACCACGCCAGGCCCTTGATGGTGTAGTAGCCGCGGTCGGGGAGGCGCTGCTCGCCCGACGGGAAGGTGATGACGGACTTGGGCCCCTGCTCCATGAAGTAGGCGCCCTGGCCGGCGACGTGGCTGTTCGACATGCGGTTGGGACCGGTCCGCATGGATCCCCGGCGCGTCGAGTACGAGTGCTTCTCCCAGTAGGTCATGTAGGGGTGCTCGACCAGCTTGATCCGCCGCAGCCACTTCACGTGGTACTTGCCCTGGAAGCCCGGGACGACCAGGCGCAGGGGGAATCCCTGGTGGGGCCGGATCGGCTCGCCGTTCTGGCCATAGGCCACCAGCACGTCGTCCATGGCCTTGCCGAGCGGCATGGTGGCCCCCATCTTGGTGGCCTCGGCGCCTTCGGACAGCACCCAGCCCGCGCCGTCCCGCACGCCGACCTCGCCCAGGAGCACCGAGAGCGGCACGCCGGTCCACTCGCTGCAGCCGATCATGCCGTGCATCTCGTCGAGCGTCTTCTCCTCCGGGCGCGGCGCGTTGGCGATGCACTCGATGAAGTGCACCCGCGAGACCGACGGCAGGCGCATCAGCTCCTCGAGGGTGAACACCAGCGGCCGGTCGACCTTGCCGTAGACCAGCAGGCGGTGCTCCCGCGGATCGATGTCGGGCGGCTGGTTGCCGTGCGAGGAGACGTAGTGCAGCGCCGACGGCGTGATGGTGCCCGTGAGCTCGGAGAGCGGCGTCCGGGCGTCGAGGCCATCCGGGTCGCCGTGCAGGTCGATGTGGCCGATCATGGTCATCGGCGTGCGGATGGTCTGCACGAAACGGGAGCGCTCGCCGTAGGCCATGGGGTGGTTGGCGACGCCGCCGGGCCGCGGCGCTCCGAGTCCCTGACCGCTCGCGGTCTTCGCGCCCACCGCCAGACCGCCGGCAAGGACGGCGCCTTCCCTGAGGAACCGCCTGCGGCTTGCACGCTTCGCTGTCATGATGTCCTCCGGTGTCACGAAGATACCGCCGGGATACCGCTACGCTGTACCTCACGGGCCGCAAGACTGTCAAGTTCTCCACGCCCGCTGCTGGCGGGCACCCTGAAGGATGAAACGGCAGCCGAGTTTCTTCGTAGTTGAACCGCGCGCGGGTCGTTCATCAACCGGATCCCGAGCGCCTGGCGCGCCTCCGCGGTCCGTTCCATGCCACTCTCCTCCGTCACGTCATTCTATACGTCGAGGCAGGACGATGGCTTCGCCGGCAGACCGGGGATCACCGTGGGCGTTCGGCATCGAGCGCGTCCCAGCGGAAACCCAGGTGCGCGAGCACGGGGCCGACGCGCGACCGGAGCGGGCCGCCCGCGACGGTCAGGCGCTCTCCGCCGCAGCAGACGACGAGGTCGTCGGCCATGAAGCGCCTTCTGCGGCTGAAACGGACCGCCTCCAGCGGATGGCTTTCCGCATCGTCGTCGATGGCGAGATCGTCCGTCGGGACCCGCCCGACGACGGCCCGCTCGGCGAAGAGAAGCAGCCAGCGCGCCCGCGACGCGGCGTCCGTTGCCTCGAACACCGCGAGGGCGCGCCCGCCGCTCGCCGCGGCCGGCGCCGCGCGCCGGCCAGGGGACGGTCGTGCGCCTGCCCGGAGGCCGATCTGGCGCAGGATGGCCGGCGCCGCCGCCGGCGGCCAGGTGGACGGCTCCGGACACGCCAGCAGCCCGCGCAGCCGGGCCGACGCGGCCTTCAGATAGCCCTGCCAGGCGGCCGCCAACTGCTTGCGGTCGGGCAGCAGGACCGAGGCGTTGAGCAGCACCATGTGGTCGTGCTCGACCGGCCACCCGCCCGGCGACCGCCCGGCCAGCAGATCGACGAGGGTCGCGACCAGCGGCCCGGCCAGCGGGTCGCCGACCAGATCGCGCGGCGGCTCCACCAGGCGCGGCGCTTCGCCCGGGGCCCCGGCGCCGTCCCAGGCGGCGGCGACGGCCTGCTCCAGCACGGCGTCGACCGTGGCGCCGCTGCCGACGGCCTTGCGCGCTTCGGTCGCGAACCGACTCCCGGCGAGTGCCGCCAGCGCCTCGTCGCGCTCGAGCCCGCACCAGTCGCGTGCGGCTGCCGCGAGCTGCGCGAAGCCTTCCCCGACGCGCACCTGCGCCCGGCTGCCGGAGCTGACCAGGTCGACCTGCAGACCCCGCTGCAGCCGGTGCTCCAGGTCCTCGATCGCCTGGCTGGCGGCCGGCTCGTCGAGGCCGTGCAGACCTGCCAGGGTCTCCGCCAGGCGATCGGCAACCGCGCGCCGCTGAGCCGGGTGCAGCGCCGCGAGGTCGAGCGGTGGATTCGCCCCGGACTCCGGTTCGCCGTCGGCCGCCAGCGCGCGCAGCAGCGTCAGCTTCGCGAACTCGTCCGGGATCTGCGCGCGCAGGATGCGGTCGAGCAGCACCCGCCGGTTGTGATCGATGCCGGGAATCTGCTTGTGGATGCGGAGCGCCTCGACCAGCGCGACCCAGTCGGCGGCGCGGTACGTACGTTGCGGGTCGTACGTGCGCGCCACCTGCAGGTAGACGAGAGCGACCGAGCTCTCCAGCAGCTCCTTGAGCCACGCCTCGGCGTACATCCGCACCGCCTTGCCGGCCACGCGCTTGGCCGCCTCCCCGACGAGATACCAGGCGCCGAGCGAGACCGGGGTCGCGCCCAGCGCGAAGCGCGCCGCCAGGCTCACGCCGGTGACGTAGTGCTGGTAGGGCGTGAGCTTCCGGTAGAGGTCGCGCACCTTCTGCGCCTGCTCCAGCCGCGTGACCACCTCGCGCACGGACCAGCCGGCCGGGTCGACGAACGGCACCTGCCGCGCGATCTGCAGCAGGTCGCCGATGACCGAGCGGACCGCCAGCGCGATGTCACCCGTGCGGGCGTCGAGCAGGGCGCTGGTCGACGCGGGGTTGTACAGCGCGGCGACCTCCTGCACGATGTCGCGGACCTCCGCGAAGAGCGCACGGCCGTCCAGGCCGTCAATCTGCCCGTTCTTCTCCTGCACGTAGCGCCGGTCGCGGATGCCGTCCCAGACCCGCTCGCAGCGGGCCTGGATCAGCTTCCCGAGGCGGCGCTCCGTGGCGTCCAGCAGGTCCGACTGCGCCGGCCCGGCCGCGGCGCCCGCGCGCGGCCGAAGGAGCGCGGTGTACGCCTGCTCGGTCGGCGACACGCCGCCGGCGAGCCAGCGCTGTTCGACCTCCTTGCGCTCGGCCTCTCGCCGCTGCGCCATGCGCCGCTCGATGTCGGCGACGATCGCGAGATCGGCGGCCGGCGACGCGTGCGCGAGCGCCGCGCCTGCGCCCAGGCCGGCGGCGCCGAGCAGGCCGAGCGCCACCCCGACCTCGACCGATACGAGCACGCCGGCGGCCACGCCGGCCGCGCCGCAGCCGATGCCGGCGGCGAGCCAGACCAGGGGCGTCTTCGTCACGGGAGAGCCGGCCGCCGCGCGCGGCAGATGATGCTGGACAGGTTGCGGTTCAGTTCAGGCGGTAGGCGAGCAGCTCGCCGGAGTAGTTGCCGCCGCTGACGGCCAGCACGATGTGCTGCCTGCCCTCGTGCAGGTAGGTCATCGGCGAGCCGCTCTGCTGCGCCGGCATGTACACGGCGCCGACCTCCTCGCCCGTGGCCTTGTCGTAGGCGCGCAGCATGGCGCCGCGGGCGCCCGCCGCCGTGCGGGTGACGCGGCCCTCGCCGGCGATGAGCAGCGTGCTGGTCACCAGCGTGCCCACGCTGCCGGGCTGCCCGGTGCGCGGGATGTCGAGTCCGGCCAGGGCCGGGTGGTTCCGGATGTGGTCCGGCGTGCGACCGTGCGGGATCTGCCACAGGATCTCGCCGCGGTTCATGTCGATCGCGCTGATGGTGCCGTAGGGCGGCTTGAGCAGCGGCAGGCCCTGCACGGTCAGGTTCAGGTCGCTGCGGCGCGGGCCGCCGGGAACCACCTGCGCGGCGGTTGACGACCGCGGACTGACGACCCGCTGGCCGCCGCCCGCCTGGGATCCGGCGCCGCCGGTGCGCCGCGGGCCGGTGATGGCGTCGCCCTGGATGTATTCGAGGTCCGATTGGCCGGGGTCCGGCGGCACGATCCCGAGGCGGCCGAGCGAGCTGTTCGACGAGACGTAGAGGATCTGCGTCGTCGGGTCGTACGACCCGCCCGGCCAGTTCGTGCCGCCGCCCATGGCCGGCGCCAGCAGCGTGCCGAGCGGTCCTTCGATGCGGCTGATCACCGGCGGCGTGAATATCGGCCCCAGCTTGTAGTGGGACGTCACCTCCAGCGCCTGTGCCCGCAGCTCCGGGGTGAAGTCGATCAGGTCGTCCACCGTGACGCCCTGGCGGTCGTAGGCGGGGGGCCTGGTCGGAAACGGCTGCGTCGGGGAGTACCACTCGCCCGGCACGTCGCCGGCCGGCACCGGCCGCTCCTCGATCGGCCACACGGGCTCGCCCGTCTCGCGGTCGAAGACGTACAGGAACACCTGCTTGGTCGGCTGCGCCACCGCCTTGATGGGCCGCCCGTCGACCACGATGTCGAGGAGAATCGGCGCGCAGGGGATGTCGTGGTCCCAGATGCCGTGGTGCACGAGCTGGAAGTGCCACTTCCGCTCGCCGGTGTACAGGTCGACCGCCACCAGGCTCTCGGCGAACAGGTTGGCGCCGGGGCGGTTGCCGCCGTAGTAGTCGCCGGTGGCGGCCTCCACCGGCAGGTAGACGATGCCCAGCTCCTCGTCCACGGAGATCTGCGCCCAGACCCCGGTGTTGCCGGTGTAGACGGCCGAGTCGTTCAGCCAGGTCTCGCGCCCGAACTCGCCCGGCGCCGGGATGGTGTGGAAGATCCACAGACGCCGGCCCGTGCGCACGTCGTAGCCGCGCACGTAGCCCTTGACGTTGCGGCGGCTGCGCGGGTTGCCGCCCGTGCGGTGCGCAGCGCCGACGATGACCACGTCGCCGGCAACGACCGGCGCGGCGTGCAGCCCGACCTCGCCGGTCACGAGGTCTATGTTCTGGTCGTTCTCGCGCTTGAGGTCGACCATGCCGCCCTGGCCGAAGCCCGGCACCAGGCGGCCGGTCCGCGCGTCGAGGGCCACGAGGCGGTAGCCGGGCGTCACGTAGACGATGCGCTCCTCGTCGCCGTCGGTCCAGTACGCCAGGCCGCGCCCGGAGAGTTGCCGGGGCGGGGCCGCCCCCCGCCCCCCCCCGGCGGCTCGGTACACCCACAGCAGCTCGCCCGTGCCGGCGTCGAGCGCGACGATCATGCGCCGCGAGCCGGCGGTGGAGTAGACGACGCCGTTCGCCATCAGCGGCGTCGACTCGAAGCGGAATTCGGGCCGCGGACCCAGGAAGTCGGTCTTGAAGCGCCAGGCGATCTCCAGGTCGGAGAAGTTGCCGGCGTCGATCTGGTCCAGCGCGGCGTAGCGGGTGTTGCCGAGGTCGCCCCCGTACGTGCGCCACTCGCCGTCCGGTGCGCCGTTCTGGGCCGCCGCGGGCGCGGCAGCCCAGAACGGAACGGTTGCTGCAACGATGGCGCCGGCGGCCATGCGGAATGCGCGTGTCATCGCTCCTCCTCCCACGGCCGCCGGCGGGCGGCTCGAATTCCCGCTACTGCTGCTGGTTGTCGTTCGCCAGCTCGCCCTGCGACGGGAACTCGACCTGGCACAGCGGGCAGCCGATGACGTAGTCGTTCTTCGTCAACTGGAGCCGCTCGCGCCGCTCGGCCATCTCCTGCTCGAACTGCTCGTCGGTCAGGGCCACCGCCTTGCCGAGGTTGATGAACATGTTCGCCACGGAGCGCCGCCCGCCGCCCGACCAGTTCCGGATGTCGGCCACGTTGCGGTTGGCGATCGTCGTGTCGTGCCAGCCGATCAGGTGCAGGATGGTGCCCTTCGGCAGCAGCGGCGCGTAGTCGTCCTCGTAGACGTACTGCTTGACCCAGTTGTGGTCGTAGCCGGTGCAGTTCAGCGTCTGGATGTTGTGCCCCCAGATTGCCTCCAGGCACATGCGGATGCCGGGGGCGTGCTGGTGCGGCTCGAAGACCAGCAGCTTCGTGTGCTCCTCGAGCACCGCGTAGGCGTGCAGCTCCTGGTCGGCCTGGTTCGGCTTCATGTCGATGTCGACGCCGTTGCCCACGGTGTTGCGCACGTACTTCAGGGTGGGCTGGTAGCCCTTGGGGTGCAGCTTGAACGCGAACTTGAGGTGCGAGCGCGTCTCGCGGCCGTTCGAGTGGAGGTGCGCGTTGCGCAGATGGATCAGCGAGCCGGCCGGCAGCAACTGCCCCGCCTCGGGCGGGAAGATGTCCGCGTTGCGGCCCACCTCGTGGGTCGGCCAGCGGGTGGTGGTCTCGCTGCCGGTCGCGTTGGGATCCACCGAGTCGTACGACATGTGGTGGAACACGAAGCGCCCGCCCACCGTGTTGCTGTCGCCTTCCTTCGGCACGTCGTTGAACTCGCGGACCTCAACCGCCGCCACGTAGCGGTCCTCGGTCAGTCCGGTCTCGAGGGTCCCGAGCGACGTCCACTTGTCGGGCGCCGAGGCCGGGACGACGATCTCCGGCGACTCCAGAATCAGGTCGGGCTCGCCGATCGACCACTCGTCCTCGTTGCCGAAGTCGAGCGGCGGCGGCAGGTCGGCTGGGTTGCCGAGCGGCGCGCCGCTGTCGGCCCAGGTCCCGATCTTCTCGATCTCGTCGTCGCTCAGCGAGATGTCGTCCTTGAACTGCTGGATGCCGATGTCCTTCTCGATGAACCACGGCGGCATGGCGCCGCGCTTGCTGCGCAGAGCCGTGCGAGCCTTGATGGCCCGCGCCCAGGGCCGCACCTGCTCGTAGGTCAGCAGCGACATCGGCGCCACCGAGGCCGGCCGATGGCACTGCTGGCAACTGCGCTGCAGGATCGGCGCGATGTCTTTCGCGAAGGTGACCTCGTCGGTGGCGGACGCGCCCCCGCCGTTGGACTGGGCGCCCAGGGCGACGGGCGCCAGGAGGATGACGGCCAGGACGCCGAGACGATGCCTGCTCTTCATCGATGATCTCCTCTTGCGTTCCGGAGGCTGATTGACAATGGCACAGTTTATCGCCGTTGCGGCGATTTGCGAAGCGTTGCGCGGCGAAAAAGCGCGCCGACCTACGCCCGCGAGAGATCCTGGTTCCTGATCGGCAGATCGCGCACCCGAATGCCGGTCGCCGCGAAGATGGCGTTGGTGACGGCGGGCGCGACCGGGGGCACGCCCGGCTCGCCCAGTCCGCCCAGCCAGGCGTTCGAGCGGATGAACTCGACGCTGACGTCCGGCGCGTCCGCCATGCGGATCATCTGGTGGTCGCGGAAGTTGCTCTCGACCACCCGGCCGCCCGCGATCGTTATCTCGCCGACCAGCGCGGCGGACAGGCCGAAGATGACGCCGCCCTCGATCTGGGCCGCCGCGGTGTCGGTGTTGACGACGTCCCCGCAGTCCACGGCCGCGAAGACGTGGCGCACGCGGAGCCGGCCGTCCGGCGTCACGGCGACGTGCGCGACGAGGGCGACGATGGAGCCGAAGCTCTGGCAGATGGCCGTGCCGCGCCCCTCGCCCGCGGGCAGGGGGCTGTCCCAGTCGGCCATGGCGGCCGCCCGCTCGAGCGCCGCCCGGAACCGCGGTTGATCGCCGAGCAGGTCGCGCCGGAAGCGGTACGGGTCCCTGCCCGCCGCGTGCGCCAGCTCGTCGATGAACGATTCCTTGAAGAACCCGTGCTGCGAGTTGAGGACCGAGCGCCACTCGCCGAGGCGGACGTGGTGGGGCGCGTCCCGCCCGTCGTTGCGCTTGTCCGCGATGGCGTACGGCATGTACACGGCCTCGCCGTTGCCGCCGCCGGCGTAGTGGGACGCCACGGCGAGCGGCCGGCCGTCGGCGTCCAGCGCGCCGGCGAAGCGCGACATCGCCGCCGGCCGGTAGTAGTCGTGCCGGATGTCGTTCTCGCGGCTCCACACCGTCTTGACCGGCGCCGGCGCCGCCGCCCGCGCGATGCGCACGCCGAGGTCGACGTAGTCGAACGTGAAGGGCAGCCGCCGCCCGTAGCCGCCGCCGAGCGGGAGGTTGGTCAGGTGCACCTGCCCGGCGTCCAGATCCAGCGCCCCGGCCGCCGTCGAGCGCGCGTTGAGCGGATCCTGCGTGCCGGCCCACACCTCCGCGCGGTCGTGCTCCACGCGGGCGGTGCACACCATCGGCTCCATCGTCGCGTGGGCGAGGAACGGCACGCGGTAGTCCGCCGTCACGACCTGCGCGGCCTCCGCCGGCATCTCCGGCGCGGCGCCGAGCGCCGCGTCGAACGCGGCGAAGATCGACGCGCTCGACACGTCGCCGTGGCCCGCGTCGTCGTACACCGGCCGGAGCGCACCGAGCGCCTGGCGGGCCTGCCAGTAGCTGTCGGCAATCACCGCGACCGCCTCGTCGAGTTGCACCACCTGCCTGACGCCGGGCATCGCCTCGGCGGGCCCGGCGTCGACCGAGACCAGCCGGCCGCCCTGGACCGGCGCGATGTCGACCGCCGCGTGCAGCATGCCCGGCAACGTGAAGTCGATGCCGTAGCCGGTGCTGCCGTCGACCTTGGGCGGGATGTCGAAGCGCGCGCGGGCGGTGCGCCGGATCGTGTAGGTATCGGGATCCTTCAGGGCCGGGTTCGACGGGGCCGGGATCGCCGCCGCGGCCCGGGCCAGCTCGCCGAAGCTGGCGCGCTGCCCGGACGCGGCGTGGCCGACGTGCGAGAGCTCGGCGCGGCATTCCGCGACGGGCACGCCGAAGCGCTCGGCGGCGGCTGCGAGCAGCATCTCCCTGGCCGCCGCCCCCGCCACGCACATGCCGAAGCCGGTGCCGCGGACGGCCATCGAGCCGCCGGTGACCTGCAGCCCGAACCAGCGCGCCAGGCGATACGCGCCGTAGTCGATGGCGCGCCCCAGCGGCGGCGGGATCGAATCGCCGGTGAACGCGCGCAGCAGGTAGCCGTTCGCGTACTCGTCGAGCGCCGGCGCCTCCGCGATCCGCGCCAGCTCCCAGGCGGCCTCCATCTCCTCGGCCGCCATCATGGCCAGCGCGGTCTGCGAGCCCTGGCCCATCTCGCAGTGCGGCACGAGGATCTGCACGAGATTGTCGGGCGTCACGGTGATCCAGGTCGTGAGCTGGCCCGTGGCGGCCGCGTCGGCGGAGACGAGGCTGTGGCGGCCGGGCGCGAGCGTGACGCCCGCGACGCCCAGGACGAAGCCGCCGCCGACGAGGCTCCCGGCGCCGATGAAGGCGCGCCGCGTCCACTTACCCATGACGCGCCTCCTCGTTCCCGGCAACCGCCTTCTCGGCCTTCCCGGCAACTGCGTGGATCGCCCGGCGCACGCGGACGAACGTGCCGCAGCGGCAGATGTTGGTGATCGCGGCGTCGATCTGCTCGTCCGTGGGGTCCGGCCGCTGCTCCAGGAGTGCCGAGACGGCCATGATCATGCCCGACTGGCAGTAGCCGCACTGCGGCACCTCGTGCTCGATCCAGGCCTGCTGCACCGGGTTCAGCTTGCCGTCCCGGGCCAGTCCCTCGATGGTGGTGATCGCCATCCCTTCCGCCGCCGAGGCCGGCAGCGTGCAGGTGCGGACGGCCCGGCCGTCGAGGTGCACCGTGCAGGCTCCGCAGGCCGCGATGCCGCAGCCGAACTTCGTGCCCGTCAGCCCGAGCGTCTCGCGCAGGACCCACAGCAGCGGCGTGTCCGGCTCGACGTCCAGCGTGCGGGTCCGACCATTTACCGTCAACGTGATTGCCATCCAGTTCTCCGTGGTTACATCTAGCGCAGCTCGGCGCGAACCGCCTCGACGTATTGCCTCGCGTGCTGCAGATCGTAGCCGCTGTAGCGTTCCGGCAGCGCGAGGCTGGCGACGACCTCGTCGACGCTGCTGCCGCTGCGCAGCCCGTCCCGGACCGTCTCCAGCAGAGTGCGGCAGAACGCCGCGTACTCGCGCACGTCGTCCACGGTGAGCCAGGCCAGGATCGTCTGCTGGGTCGGCGGGGCGGCGCGTCCGGGCAGGACGAACGTCACGTCCGCCCGCTCGAGCGCCGCGGCGGCCGCGTCGAGCGTGTCGGGCAGGGCCGCGGCGCTTCCGCCCAGGGCCGTGTCGATCAGCGGCACGCCCTGCCACGGCAACAGGTCGCCGAGGTACGCCATGTTGAAGCGCGGCACCACGACCACCGCGTCGCCGCCGGTGGCCCCCGCCCCGAAGTGGAGGAGGATGACCTGGCTGCGGCTCTCGAAGAGCGACAGCTCGTCCTCGAACGTGCTGGTGGGCGCGAACCGGGCGCGCGCTCCCGTGAACGCGTCCATCTCCCGCAGGGCGGCCGCGGCGTTGTCCTGGGCCACCACCTGCGTCAGCTCCGGGTAGCCGGCCAGGCGCTCGGGGTCGACGGCATCGGCGCGCGTGTTGACGATGCCGGTGATCGGCGCCACGGTAATCCGGTTGACTTCCGTGCGCACCTCCTCGAACGAGCCCGACCGGGCGGGGTCGATGGCCACGATGCCGTAGTCGGTGACGAACACCGGCGTGTTGACGCCCCGGCCGGAGAGCACGTAGAACTCGCCGTACTCGAACGTCGTCGTATCGCTGCCCGTGGGGCTCCCGCTGGCCGCGAACTGGATGTTCAGCGGCGGCAGTCCCGCGTCGGAGACCGCCGGCCCGGCCGGCCGGGTCAGCGCCGCCCGGACGGGTGCGGACGAGGCCGGCAGGTCGGGGTAGTCGGCCGCGGCCAGCGACGCGCTCAGCACCTCCTCGTCGTTGCGGACGAGAACGTGCCGGTTCGCGTAGGCGGCCGCCACCCAGCTCACGCCGCCGAGGCGCCGCCGGTTGCTCGAGTTGGACGTCGGCTCGATGAGCGGCGTCCGGCTGATCTCCTCGTAGCCGGCGGGGGAGAACCGCGCGATGATCAGGTCGCCGCGGTCGTTGTTGATGAAGAAGCGGTCCTCGTGCGCCACGATGAAGGCGCTGGCCCAGCGCGCGCGCTCCCCGGTCAGATCCTGCGTCTCCCACAGGCGCTCGCCCGTGGCGGCGTTCAGCGCGCGGAACTGGCCGAAGCTGCCCACGCCGTAGATGTGGTCGCCGAGGATGACCGGCGTCGTCAGGACGGAGTGCAGCCCGTCGGTGGCGATCTCGTTGTTGCTCCGGCCCCGCCAGACCAGCTCGGCGTCCGGCCGGTCGTCGTCGAGCGCCAGCATCATCGAGCCGTTGTAGAAGCTGCTGACCAGCAGGCGCGACCCGCTGTGCACCGGCGGCGTGATGTTCATGTTGAAGTCGGTGCGCGTCGGCTGCTCCCAGTACAGCTCGCCGGTGGCGGGGTCGAGCGACACGACCTTCTCCGGAAACCAGATGACGAGCTGGGGCCGCCCGGCCGCGTGGATGATGATCGGCAGCGGCACGCCGATATCGGCGTCCGACGGCAGCGCGCGCCAGATCTCCTCGCCGGTGACCTTGTCGAACGCCACGACGCGGGAGTTGTCCTCGCCGCCGACAATAGTGATCAGGCGCGGGCCGTCGACCAGCGGGGCGCTGCTGAAGCCCCATGACGGGGGCGCCCCGCCGTAGTCGTTCAGCAGGTCCCTGGTCCAGCGCTCCGCGCCGCTCTCCACGTCGAGGGCGAGCAGCAGCCCGGTGGCGCCGACGAAGTAGACCAGGTCGCCGTCGACGGTCGGCGTGACGCGCGGACCCTCCCACGTGGCGCCGACGATGCGGTAGTCCGCGTCCCAGGACCGGGTCCACAGGATGCGCCCCGTCTCCTCGTCCAGGCAGATCGCACGCTCGACGACGTCCGTGCTGAAATCGGCGCGGGTGAAGTCGGTCAGGAACACCCGCCCGTCGGACACCACCGGGCTGCTCCAGCCGGCGTCGACGGGCGTCCGCCAGCGCACCTTCAGGCCGTCGGCGGGCAACGTCTCGACGATGCCGGTTTCCGTCCAGACGCCGCGGCGCCCCTTGCCCCGGTACTCGGGCCAGTCGTCCGCGAACGCGGCGGGCACGGCCATCGCGAGCGCGACCGCCGCCCAGAGCAGGGCGGTCAGCACGCGCGCGGGAAGCGTGGAACCATGCGGAAGAGATGTCGGCATCCCCGCATTGTAGTCAGAACCGGCGCCGGGGGCGGTGCCGGCGCAAGAAAAACGGCCCGTGTTACCCGTCCCGCGGGCCGCAACGACGGGACGCCGGCTCGGGTTCTCCACGGTCGCGTCGAGCCGGCTCGGGACGCTGAACCCGTTTCTCCCGTGCCGTCGGTAGTTCGCAGGCCGTTGACATCCGACTTGTCGAGGATAGCCCTGGCCTTGACGAGCGTGACCCGCCATGCGGAGCACGACGGCGGGAGGTTGCCCGGGACGACGCAGTCCACGAGTGTTGCTTTTTCTGCGCACTTTTGGTGCATTCCTGATACGATCTCGTCCGTGCCGCCGCGCCACTGGAGCAGATCGGAGGTGGAAGCCACGGTTCGGGATTACCTGAGCATGTTGGTTCTCGAACTGCGAGGTGAGCGGTTCAACAAGAAGGCGCGCAATCGAGAACTCCGTGCGCAACTCGACGGGAGGTCCCACGGAGAGGTCCCACGGCGCAGTCGAGCGCAAGCATCAGAATATCAGTGCCATCCTGATTTCGTTGGGCTGTCCCTATATCGACGGATACAAGCCGCTTGGACACGGACAGGACATGCTGCGGGAGGTGATTCACGAACAGCTAGTGTCCTTGCGGCCCCTGGTGGAGGCAGATGTCGGGGCGTCGCAACCTCCGGTCACAGTCGACGACGTCCTCGACATTCACGTCAAAGCGCCCGATACTGGTCTTTCCTCGGTCGTCAAGGAAGGCCAGTACGGAGTTGGCGGCTCCAGCTTGCCAGCCATCAACTACCTCCTGAAGGAGGCTTTGAATCGGTCGCTCGGGGATGCCGGAGAAGCGCTGGTGATGGAGTACGAGCGCACGCGACTGATGCAAGCGGGGAAGGACCATTTCGCGCGGAATGTAGAGCAGGTGTCGAAGACCCGTGGTGATCAAGCGGGCTACGACATCCATTCCTATGAGGCTACTGGCCACGACCGGTTTGTCGAAGTGAAAACGACCCGCTACGGAAAGCTCACGCCGTTCTACATCAGCGAGGGCGAAGTTCGGTTCTCCGGCGCCAGTCTGGATGCCTACCACCTGTATCGGCTCTTCAACTTCCGGAAGGGCCCCAAGCTCTTCATATTGCACGGAGACGTGCGGCAACACGTCCGGTTGCGCGCCGTCAACTACCGCGCGCATTTCTGACGGTGCGGTGTCCGGATCGGCAAAGCGGTGTGCTTGCAACGCTGAACTGCCGGCTCCGACGCGGAACGAGGTTGGCGGCGCGGGCGGAAGCGAGGCATGAACGCGTAGATGAGCAACTCGCGCCGCTTGACATCTGATGTATTGACAAATAACATCTGATGTCATGCGGACCACCATCGACATCGCCGCGCCAATTCTCGATGAGTTGAAGCGCATCAAGCGGAAGGACGGCGGCACCCTGGGTGAGCTGATCAACGGGCTGCTTGCGGAGGGATTGAAGAAGCGCCGTCCCGAGGTCGCCGCCAGCGAGCTCGCCTGGACCAGCCAGCCGATGGGCGCACGCGTCGACCTCGAGGACAAGGAGGCCGTTTACGCGCTGCTCGACGATGACGGGGCATGAGCTACACCGTCGACGTCAACATTCTGCTGTACGCGTCGGATCGCGAGTCGCCGTTCCACGATGCTGCCGTCGCTTTCCTGCGTGAGCGAGCGGACGACCCGGACATCTTCTGCCTCACGTGGCCGGTCATCATGGGGTATCTGCGGTTGGTCACCCACCCGCGCTTGTTCGGGAGGCCCCTGGCTCCGCGCGCGGCGCTGGACAACATCGCCGCGTTGGTGGGTCTGCCCCGGTGTCGGGTAGTGAGCGAGCCGGAGCGATTCCTGGAGGTGTACCGCGACGTTGCCGTCGAGGTCGCGGCGCGCGGCAACCTCGTGCCGGACGCGCATGTGGCGGCGCTGGCGAG
>CAYGCV010000006.1:0-31838 GCA_964348425.1 uncultured Vicinamibacteraceae bacterium
GGGGTCCCCGCAAGCGGACGCCGGGGGCTTGGGGCGCAGCCCCATCTAGAGGAGGGGTGTGACGTGACGTGGAAACAGCAGTTGGCCGACCGCATGCCGGCGGAGCTCGCCGCCGAGATCGAGACGTTCGAGAACCAGATCGCCCTGCGCAGCCAGGGCAAGATCGACGAGAAGGTCTTCGCCGAGACGCGTCTCCGGCGCGGCGTCTACGGCCAGCGGTACGACAACGGCCG
This sequence comes from uncultured Vicinamibacteraceae bacterium, assembly GCA_964348425.1. Taxonomy (GTDB): domain Bacteria; phylum Acidobacteriota; class Vicinamibacteria; order Vicinamibacterales; family UBA8438; genus JAAXGX01. Next base: position 234 of record CAYGCV010000006.1, read on the forward strand.
CCGCAACGACGGCACCGGCACGCGCCCGCTGGCGTACCCGGCAGACCGCCTGACCAAGGGCCCGGAGACGGTCTGGGACGCGCCGGGCATGGTGCGGATCAAGATCCCGTTCGGCGGGCTCAATCCCGATCAGATGGACACGCTGGCCGACCTCGCCGAGGAGTACAGCGACGAGGTCTGCCATGTCACGACGCGCCAGGACGTCCAGCTCCACTTCGTGCACATCGACGACACGCCCGACCTCATGCGGCGCCTGGCGGCCGTCGGCATCACCACGCGCGAGGCCTGCGGCAACACGGTGCGGAACGTGACGGCGTGCCCGCTCGCCGGCGTCTGCCGTGACGAGACGTTCGACGTCACGCCGCACGCGCACGCCTGCATGCGCTTCCTGCTGGGCCACCCCGACTCGCAGGACTTCGGCCGCAAGTTCAAGGTGGCGTTCTCGGGCTGCGCGGAGCACGCGTGCGGGCTGGTCTCGATGCACGACCTGGGCCTGGTGACGGCCACCCGCACCGTCGACGGGCAGTTGCGCCGCGGCTTCGTCACCTACGTCGGGGGCGGGCTGGGCGCCGTGCCCCACCAGGCCAAGCTGTTCGACGAATTCCTGCCGGAGGAGGAGCTCCTGCCGCTCGCGCAGGCGATCGCCCGCGTGTTCGCGCGGCTGGGCGAGAAGAAGAATCGCGCCCGGGCGCGCATCAAGTTCCTGGTCGCCCAGCTCGGCCTGGACGAGTTCCGGCGGCTGGTCCTCGAAGAGCGCGCCAGGCTGGCGGACGATCCGCGCTGGCGGGCGCACCTCGCGGCGGCGGCAAGCTACGGCGAGCAGCCGCTCAGGCCGGCGGCGGCGCTGAACGGCGGCGCCGTGCCGGCCGGATTCGCCGACTGGCGGCGGACCAACGTCTACCGCCAGCGCCAGGCCGGCTACGCGGTGGCGACGGTCACCCTGCCGCTCGGCGACCTGAGCGCCCGGCAGATGCGCGATCTGGCGGCGATTGCCCGCCGCTACGTCGGCGACACGGTGCGCACGACGGTGGAGCAGAACATCGTGCTGCGCTGGGTCAGCGAGGCCGATCTGCCGGACCTGTACCGCGACCTGGCGGCGGCCGGGCTGGGCGAGTCCGGCGCCGGCACCCTGAGCGACGTGACGGCCTGCCCCGGGACCGACACGTGCAAGCTCGGCATCGCGTCGTCGCGCGGCCTCGCGGCGGAGCTGCGCGCCCGGTCGAGCACGCCGGCCGGACGGCCGCACGACGCGGTCGCCGGCCTCCGCATCAAGACGAGCGGCTGCTTCAACTCGTGCGGCCAGCACCATGTCGCCGACCTCGGGTTCTACGGCGTCAGCCGGACGGTGGACGGCTATACCGTGCCGCACTTCCAGGTCGTGCTCGGCGGCCAGTGGACCGCGAACGCCGGCGCCTACGGCCTGGCGATCGGCGCGGTCCCCTCCAAGCGTATCCCGGAGGCCGTGCAGCGCATCACCGAGAGGTTCGTCGCGGAGCGCCAGCCGGACGAGACGTTCCAGCAGTTCACCCGGCGGGTCGGGAAGCGGGCGCTGAAGGAGATGCTCACGGACCTGATGCAGGTGCCGTCGCACGCGGAGCGGCCGGAGTTCTACTCCGACTGGGGGGACCCGCGCGAGTTCACGCTCGGCGACATGGGCGTCGGCGAGTGCGCCGGCGAGGTCGTCTCGCTCACCGAGTTCGATCTGGCGGCCGCCGAAGCCCAGGTGTTCGAGGCGCAACTGGAGCTCGAGGACGGCCGGCCCGAGGAGGCCGACCGGCTGGCCTACGACGGCATGCTGCTGGCCGCGCGCGGCCTCGTCAAGACGGAGTTCGTCGACATCTCGGACGACCCCGACCGGATCGTGGCCGAGTTCCGCGCGCGATTCTTCGACACGAAGCTGTTCTTCGACAAGTACGCCGGCGGCAAGTTCGCCATGTACCTGTTCCGGCGCCACGAGGCCGCCCCGCGGCAGCAGACGTCCGAACGGGCGCGGCAACTGGTCGAGGAAGCGCAACTGTTCCTCGAGGCGAGCCACGCCTGCCGGGCGCGCCTGGCGGCCGGCGAAGCGGGCGCCGCCGCGCAGCAGGTGCCGGCCCGATGAGTCCGTCCGTCGACGACCTGCAGCGCTGCGGGCTGAAGGTGTTCTTCGCGCCGGGCGCCGCGCCGGACGTCCGCGCGTTCATCCCGATCTTCCACCGCTGGATCCAGACCGGCGCCGTCGACGGCCTGCTCATCGACGTCGCCGACTACACGCACCTCACGGACGGCCCCGCGGTCCTGCTGGCCGGCCACGAGGGCAACTACGCGATCGACAGGACGGAGGGCCGGCCGGGGCTCTACTACTACCGCAAGCAGCCGGCCGCCGGCGCGCTCGTCGATCGCCTCGCGCTGATCGGCCGCACGCTGCTGGCGGCCGCCGTCCGCCTGGAATCGGATGCGGCCGGCGAGGGCTGCCGGTTCGTGGGCAGCGAGGTCCAGTTCGTCGCCAACGACCAACTGCTCGCCCCGCCGGCGCCCGCAACACTCGCGGCGCTGCGACCCCACCTCACGGCGTTTCTCCGGACGCTGTTCCGCGACGACGCGGAGGACGTGCCGGCGCCGACGGAAGTGCGGGATCGCATCCGGCTCGCCCTCCGCTCGAGACGCGAGACGGCGCTCTCCGAGCTCCTCGAGCGCCTGTCGTAAGGCACTCGCTGCCAGGGTCCCGCGCGCCGGACAGGGCTGCCTGCGCCCGCGTCCGGGGGCCCGATTCGTCGCCCCCTACTATTCGATACACTTATACACAACGTTCCCGCTATTAGCGCTGGTGTGCTAGAGTACGTCCTTCGATGCACCTCGAGTCGCTCGGCATCTTCTGCGACGTGGTCCGGCACCAGAGCTTCTCGCGGGCCGCGACGCTGCATTCGGTGAGTCAGTCGGCCGCCAGCCAGGCCGTGCGGCAGATCGAGCAGCGGCTGGGAGCCCAGCTCATCGACCGGTCCACGCGGCCGTGGCGGCTGACACCGGAGGGCAAGTTGTTCTTTCAGGGGTGCCAGGAGATCCTCGAGCGCTACCACGAGCTCGAGGACGCGGTGCAGCGGCGCCAGCACCCATCGGGCTATACCGTGCGGGTGGCGTCCATCTACTCCGTCCCGCTGCACGACCTGAGCGGCTACGTCGAACGGTTCCAGAGCCTGGTGCCCGGCGCCACGGTGGACATCGCCTACATGCACCCGGACCAGGTCTACGAGCACATCCTGAGCGACCAGTCGGACCTGGGCCTCATCTCGTTCGCGAACCCCGGCCGGGGCTTCACGGCCATCCCCTGGCAGCGCCAGACCATGGCGGTGGCGTGCCCCCCCGGCCACCGCTTCGCGCGCCTGGCGCGCGAGCAGCGGGGCGTGCTGCCGGAGGACCTCGCGGGGGAATCGTTCGTCACGTTCGACCGCGGCCTGCCGGTGCGCCGGCAGATCGACCGCTTCCTGCGGAAGCACGACGTCGACATGCCGGTCGTGGCGGAGTTCGACAACATCGAGAACATCAAGCAGGCCGTCGAGGACGGCGCCGGCGTCGCCATCCTGCCGCTGCCGACGCTGCGCCAGGAGGTGCGGCGGCACGCGCTCGTCACGGTGCCGTTGCGCGCGTCGGCGGACGGCGCGCCGCTCGTCCGGCCGCTGAGCATCGTGCACCGGCGCAAGCGCCGCCTCAATCCGGCCGTCACGGCGTTCATCAAGCTCCTGTGCGCGGACGACGACACGCGCGATGCGGCGCAGCGCACGCCCGCGCCGACTGCGCCCGCGGCACGCGAGGCCGCAAGGTAGGACGGTATGAGCAAACTGCACGTTGCGCCCCAGGGGCTCTACGACCCGCGGCACGAGCACGATTCGTGCGGTGTGGGCTTCGTGGTGAACATCAGGGGCCGGAAGTCCCACCAGCTCGTGCGCCAGGCGTTCGAGGTGGTCATCAACCTGCTCCACCGCGGGGCGTGCGGCTGCGAGACGAACACGGGCGACGGCGCCGGGATGCTGATCCAGCTCCCGCACAAGTTCTTCCTGCGGGAAGCCGGGCGGGCGGGGATCGATCTCCCGGATCCGGGCGCCTACGGCGTCGGCATGGTGTTTCTGCCGCGCGACGCCGGGGAGCGCGGGCGCGTCGAGGAGCTGCTCGGCCACATCGTGGCGGAGGAGGGCCAGCGCGTGCTGGGCTGGCGCGACGTGCCGACCGACGATTCGCTCCTCGGCCGCACCGCGCGCAGCGGCGAGCCGGTGATTCGACAGATCCTGATCGGGCGCGGCGAGTCCCTCGCGCCGCACGCGGACGCGCACGCGCGCTTCGAGCGCAAGCTGTACGTCATCCGCAAGCGGGTCGCCCGGGCGGTGGAGCGGCTCGAACTGCGCGAGAAGCACCTGTTCTACGTCCCGAGCCTGTCGTCGAACACCATCGTCTACAAGGGCATGCTGATCGCGGATCAGATGGAGACGATGTTCCCCGATCTGTCCGATCCGGCGGTCGAGTCGGCGCTCGCGCTCGTGCACCAGCGCTTCTCGACGAACACGTTTCCGTCGTGGCCCCTGGCGCATCCGTACCGCTACGCGGCGCACAACGGCGAGATCAACACGCTGCGCGGCAACATCAACTGGATGCGGGCCCGCGAGGCGCTGTGCCGCTCCGATCTGTTCGGCGACGACCTGCAGAAGCTGTTCCCCCTCATCCGCGAGGGCCAGAGCGACACGGCCACGTTCGACAACGTGCTCGAGTTCCTCGTGCTGACCGGCCGTCCCCTGGCGCACGCCGTCCTGATGATGATCCCGGAGCCGTGGAGCAACCACGAGTCGATGAGCCCCGAGCGGCAGGCGTTCTACCGCTACCACGCCTCGCTCATGGAGCCCTGGGACGGGCCGGCGTCGATCGCCTTCACGGACGGCACGGCGATCGGCGCCGTGCTCGACCGCAACGGCCTGCGGCCGTCCCGCTACTACGTGACGAAGGACGACATGGTGATCATGGCGTCCGAGGTCGGCGTGCTGGACGTCCCGCCCGAGAACGTCCTGGTCAAGGAGCGCCTGCACCCCGGCCGCATCTTCCTGGTCGACACCGCGCAGGGCCGGATCATCGACGACGCGGAGATCAAGGCCGGGCTGGCCGCCGAGCATCCGTACGGCGCGTGGCTGGCGCGCGAGACGATCCATCTCGACGATCTGCCGCCGGCCGACTACACGCCCCCGCCGGCGCGCGAGTCGGTCCGCCGGCGCCAGCGGGCGTTCGGCTACACGGAAGAGGATCTGCGGATCCTCGTCGGCCCGATGGCGGCGGCCGGCGCCGAGCCGATCGGCTCGATGGGCACCGACACGGCGCTCGCGGTCCTGTCCGATCGCTCCCGGCTGCTCTACGACTACTTCAAGCAGCTCTTCGCCCAGGTGACCAACCCGCCGCTCGACGCCATCCGCGAGGAGCTGGTGACCGACATGGGCTCGACCCTCGGGTCGGAACGCAATCTGCTCCAGCCCGAGCCGGCAAGCTGCCACCAGATCAAGATCGACTACCCGATCCTCGACAACGACGAGCTGGCCAGGCTCCGCGCGGCGTCGGATCCGGCGTTCCGGTCGGTGACGCTGCCCATGCTGTTCTCCCCCGCGGACGGCGCCGCCGGCCTCGAGCGGGCGATGGAAGCGCTCTGCCGGCGCGCCAGCGAGGCCGTGGCGGACGGCCACAGCCTGATCGTGCTGTCGGACCGCGGCGTCGACCGCGACCACGCGCCGGTGCCCGCGCTGCTGGCGACGGCCGGCGTGCACCACCACCTCGTGCGCGAGGGGACGCGCACGCGCTGCTCGCTCATCGTGGAATCGGGCGAGGCGCGCGAGGTGCACCACATGGCGCTGCTGCTCGGGTACGGCGCCGGCGCGATCAACCCGTACCTCGCCTTCGAGACGCTCGAGGACCTGATCCTCGAGGGCACGCTGGGCGACCTGGACGTTCCGGCGGCCGTCCGCCGCTACATCCGGGCCTGCACGAAGGGCGTGCTCAAGGTGATGTCCAAGATGGGGATCTCGACGCTGCAGAGCTACCGCGGCGCGCAGATCTTCGAGGCGGTGGGGCTGAACAGGGAGTTCGTCGACCGCTACTTCACGTGGACGGCCTCGCGCCTGGGCGGCATCGGCATCGAGACGGTGGCCGCCGAGGTGATTCGCCGGCACGGCCGCGCCTGGCCCGAGCGCGGGCGCGACGACGACCAGCTCGACTCGGGCGGCGAGTACCAGTGGCGCCGCGACGGCGAGTACCACCTGTTCAACCCCGAGACCGTCTTCAAGCTGCAGCACGCGGCGCGCAGCGGCCAGTACGCGATCTACCGCGACTACGCACGCCTGGTCAACGACCAGAGCCGCAAGCGGGCCACGCTGCGCGGCCTGTTCGCGCTGCGTCCCGCCGCCGAGCCGCTGCCCCTCGAGGCGGTCGAGCCGGTCGAGAGCATCCTCAAGCGGTTCGCGACGGGCGCCATGTCCTACGGCTCCATCAGCCAGGAGGCGCACGAGACGCTGGCCATCGCCATGAACCGCCTCGGCGGCAAGTCGAACACGGGCGAGGGGGGCGAGGACCCCGCCCGCTACACCCCCGACCCGAACGGCGATCTGCGGCGCAGCGCGGTCAAGCAGGTGGCGTCCGGCCGCTTCGGGGTGACGAGCGAGTACCTGGTGAACGCCGACGACCTGCAGATCAAGATGGCCCAGGGCGCCAAGCCCGGCGAGGGCGGTCAGTTGCCGGGCTTCAAGGTGTATCCCTGGATCGCCAGGGTCCGCTACTCGACGCCGGGGGTGGGCCTCATCTCGCCGCCGCCGCACCACGACATCTACTCGATCGAGGACCTGGCCCAGTTGATTCACGACCTGAAGAACGCGAACCCGCGGGCCAGGATCCACGTCAAGCTGGTGGCGGAGGTGGGCGTCGGCACGGTGGCGGCCGGCGTGTCGAAGGCGCACTCCGACGTCGTCCTAATCTCCGGGCACGACGGGGGCACCGGCGCCTCGCCGCAGACCAGCATCAAGCACGCGGGCGTGCCCTGGGAGCTGGGGCTGGCCGAGACGCAGCAGGTCCTGGTCCTCAACGACCTGCGGGACCGCATCGTCGTGCAGGTCGACGGGCAGATGAAGACGGGACGCGACGTCGTCATCGCCGCGCTGCTGGGCGCGGAGGAGTACGGCTTCTCCACCGCGCCGCTGGTGGTGTCCGGCTGCATCATGATGCGCGTCTGCCATCTCGACACCTGCCCGGTCGGCGTCGCGACGCAGAACCCGGCGCTGCGCAAGCACTTCACGGGCAAGCCGGAGTTCGTCGAGAACTACTTCCGGTTCGTGGCCGAGGAGGTGCGCGAGCTGATGGCGGAGATGGGCTTCCGCACGCTGGACGAGATGATCGGCCGCTCGGACCGGCTCGACTTCGAGGCGGCGGTCGATCACTGGAAGGCCAGGGGACTGGACCTGTCGTCGATCCTGCACCAGCCGGACGTGCCGGCCACGGTCGGCCGGCGGTGCGTGCAGGCGCAGGATCACGGGCTGGACAAGGCGCTCGACAACGAGCTGATCCGGCGCTCGGAGGACGCGCTGGCGCACGGTCGGGCCGTCGAGTTCAGCCTGCCGATCCGCAACGTCAACCGCACGGTCGGCACGATGCTGGGCTCCGAGCTGACGCGGCGGCGCGGCGCGGCCGGACTGCCCGACGACACGATCCGCATCCACTTCACGGGCTCGGCCGGCCAGAGCTTCGGCGCCTTCGTCCCGCGCGGCATCTCGCTGAGCATCGAGGGGGACGCGAACGACTACTGCGGCAAGGGGCTGTCGGGCGGCCGGCTCGTGATCTACCCGCCGCGGCGGTCGCCGTTCGTGGCCGAGGAGAACATCATCATCGGCAACGTCGCGCTGTACGGCGCCACCGGCGGCGCGGCCTTCGTGCGGGGCGTCGCGGGCGAGCGGTTCTGCGTGCGCAACAGCGGCGCGCACGCCGTCGTCGAGGGCATCGGCGACCACGGCTGCGAGTACATGACGGGCGGACGCGCGGTGATACTGGGCCGGACCGGACGCAACTTCGCGGCCGGCATGAGCGGGGGCATCGCCTACATCCTGGACGAGGACGCGGACTTCGAGCGGCGCTGCAATCCCGGCATGGTCGATCTGGAGGCGCTGACCGACGAGGACGAGGCGTTCGTGCGCCAGCTCGTCGGCCGCCACGTCGAGCTGACCGGGAGCGCGCGCGGCCGGCAGGTGCTCGACGACTGGGCAGCCTGCCGCGCCCGCTTCGTGAGAGTGATGCCGCGCGACTACAAGCGGGTGCTGGCCGCCGAGGCCCGGGCCCGCGCGGAGTCGCGCGAGCCGGAGTTCGGAGAGCTGATCGGCGCGGCCTCGTAGCCGCCTGCATGCGATGGGCAAACTCAAGGGATTCATCGAGATAGAACGCCGGAAGGCGCCTACCCGGCCGGTGGACGAGCGGCTTCGCGACTGGCGCGAGGTCTACCTGCCGTACCGGACGTCGGACCTGCGCGCCCAGGGCGCGCGCTGCATGGATTGCGGCATTCCGTTCTGCCATCAGGGCTGCCCGCTGGGGAACCTGATTCCGGACTGGAACGACCTGGTCTACCAGGGCAAGTGGCAGGAAGCGATCGAGAGGCTGCACAAGACGAACAACTTCCCGGAATGGACCGGACGGCTGTGTCCCGCGCCCTGCGAGGGATCGTGCGTGCTGGCCATCGACCGCGAGTCGGTGACCATCAAGTCGATCGAGCTCTCGATCATCGAGCGGGCGTTCGAGGACGGGCGGGTCAAGGCCTCCCCGCCGCCGACCCGCACAGGCAGGACGGTGGCGATCATCGGCTCCGGGCCGGCCGGGCTGGCCGCGGCCGACCAGTTGAACCGGGCGGGCCATGCGGTGACCGTCTTCGAGAAGTCCGACCGGATCGGCGGCCTGCTGCGCTACGGCATCCCCGAATTCAAGATGGAGAAGCGGTTTCTCAACCGCCGGCTCGACATCCTGGAGGCGGAGGGGGTCAGGTTCCGCACCGGCGTGCACGTCGGCGTGGACGTGCCGGCCGGCGAGCTGCGGACCGAGCACGATGCGCTGCTGCTGGCGGGCGGCGCCGGCTGGCCGCGCGACCTGAAGGTGCCCGGCCGGGAGCTGTCTGGCATCCATTTTGCAATGGAATTCCTCACTCAGCAGAACCATCTCTGCGAGGGTGACAGCGTGCCTTCCGAACGGATCATCTCGGCGGCCGGCAAGCGAGTGGTCATCATCGGCGGTGGCGACACGGGCGCCGACTGCCTGGGGACGGTGCACCGCCAGGGGGCGGCGTCGGTGGCGCAGTTCGAGCTCCTGCCCCGCCCGCCCGACACGCGCGCGGCCGACAACCCGTGGCCCGACTGGCCCAACATCTTCCGGGTGTCCGCGGCCCACGAGGAAGGGGGCGAGCGGGTCTACGCCGTGTCCACGCAGCGCTTCGCGGGCGACGCCGAGGGACGCGTGACCACGCTGCACGCGAACCGGGTCGAGATGCGCCGCGACAACGGCCGTCCCGTCTTCGAGCCGATTCCCGGCAGCGAGTTCGAGATGCCGGTCGACCTGGTGCTGCTGGCCATGGGCTTTCTGGGACCGGACCGGCCGGGCATGCTGACGGAGCTGGGCGTGCGCCTGACCGAGCGCGGCAACGTCTGGCGGGACGAGACCTGGATGACCAGCGAACCCGGCATCTTCACGGCGGGCGACATGCAGCGGGGCCAGTCGCTCATCGTCTGGGCCATCGCCGAAGGCCGCAGCGCGGCCAGGGGCATCGATGCCTTCCTGATGGGCTCGTCGAGTCTGCCGGCGCCGCTTTAACCGCTCCCGTGAAGAAACCATCCGAACCCGAGGTTGCGCCGCTCGCCCTGCTTGCCGATATCAACGCCGAACTCGTCGGTGCCCGCAACAGCCGCGCGGGCCTGCAGCGCGCGCTCGAGATTCTGGCGCAGCGGCGCCGGGTGCTGCAGGCCTCGGTCGTCCTGAAGGATCCGGACTCCGACCAGTTGCAGATCGCCGCGTCGGAGGGGCTGACCGCCGAGGGCCAGCGCGCCACGTGGGCCATCGGCGAGGGCGTGACGGGGCGCGTCGTGCAGACGGGGCGGCCGGTCGTCATCCCCCAGATCAGCCAGGAGCCGATGTTCCTGCATCGCACGGGACGGCGGAAGCGCAGCGGACGTTCGGACACCAGCTTCCTGTGCGTGCCGATCCCGGGCGACCGCAAGGCCATCGGCGCGTTCAACGTGGATCTCGCCTTCCGGAAGGATCGGAACTACGACCAGGACCTGCAACTGTTCCGGGTGGTGGCGACGATGATCGGGCAGGCGATCCGCCTCAAGCAGATGGTCGAGGCGGAACGCCAGCGGCTGCTCGACGAGAACGCCCACCTGAAGGAGGAGCTCAAGGAACGCTACGACTTCTCGCACATCGTGGGGACGAGCGGTCCCATGCGCCAGGTCTTCGAGCAGATCGCGCGGGTGGCTTCGACGAATACCACGGTGCTGATTCGCGGCGAGTCGGGCACGGGCAAGGAGCTCATCGCGCACGCCATCCACTACAGCTCCGCGCGCGCCAGGAAGCCTTTCGTCAAGGTCAGTTGCGCCGCGCTCCCCGACTCGCTCATCGAGTCGGAGCTGTTCGGCTACGAGCGGGGCGCCTTCACGGGCGCCACCGCGCGCAAGAAGGGCCGCTTCGAGCTGGCCGACGGCGGCACGCTCTTTCTGGACGAGATCGGCGACGTCAACCTGTCGACCCAGGTGAAGCTGCTCCGCGTTCTGCAGGAACGCGAGTTCGAGCGGCTGGGGGGCACCGCCGCCATCCAGGCCAACGTCCGGCTCGTGGCCGCCACCAACACCGACCTGGAGAAGGCAATCGCCGCCGGCACGTTCCGCGAAGATCTGTACTACCGGCTCAACGTGTTCACCATCTTCGTGCCGCCGCTGCGCGAGCGCAAGACGGACATCCTGCTGCTGGCCGACCACTTCCTCGAGAAGTACGCCATCGAGCACGGGCGCAACATCAAGCGCATCTCCACGCCGGCCATCGACATGCTCATGGCCTACCACTGGCCGGGCAACGTCCGCGAGCTGCAGAACATCATCGAGCGCGCGGTGCTGGTCTGCGACGCCGCCGTCGTGCACGGCCACCACCTGCCGCCGACGCTCCAGACCGGCGAGGCGTCGGGCACGGTCGCCGGCATGTCGCTGTCGAACGCGGTGGCGGCCTACGAGAAGGATCTGATACAGGACGCGCTCAAGACCACCCGCGGCAATCGCGTCAAGGCGGCCATGCTGCTCGATTCGACGGAGCGGATCATCAGCTACAAGGTGAAGAAGTACCACATCGATTGCCGCCGTTTCCGTACGTAGCTCGTCCCAACTACAAATGTGTATAATCGGTGCACGGGACGACATTTTTGATGACCAGTACCGTGAACACCTCGGAAAACCCCTTGGATTACACTCAGAATACGACGGCCGCACCTACGATTTTGCGATCCGGCTGATGTTCTCCCGCCCGACGACGCGCCTGCCTGCCAGACGACCGTACCGACATTAGTGTCGCGCTGTATTTTCAGAGTCTACATTTTCGTAGATCCGACCGGCTCCTCGGACTGGCGCCGCATCGTACGCCTCCCGGTTTGCGAAGCGTTCCGCCGGGCGCCCCTGGCACGAGTTGGCCCGCGTATTGCAGTGAACGTGCCGAACGGCAACGCGTTCACCACGACCGTATTGGAGAGTGGCCATGAAACTCATCACCGCCATCATCAAGCCTCACATGCTGGACGAAGTGCGGGACGCCCTGTCGAAAGGGGGCATCCAGGGGCTCACCGTGACCGAGGTCAGGGGATTCGGCCGCCAGAAGGGACACACCGAGATCTATCGGGGCGCCGAGTACTCCGTCGATTTCGTCCCCAAGATCAAGGTCGAGATCGTGACCGACAACGACCAGGTCGAGAGCATCGTCGCGGCCATCACCGAGTCCGCGCGGACCGGCGAGATAGGCGACGGGAAGATCTTCGTCAGCGACATGGGCGAAGCCGTCCGCATCCGAACCGGGGAAGCCGGCGTGGCGGCGCTCTAGCTCCAGCGCCGAAACCCGTCATGGAGGTCGAGGAACCCATCATGAAGAAGAGATCCGGAAGGTCAATCGCGCGGCACGGCGCGCTCGCGCTCCTGCTGCTGGTGCTGACGCCGTACCTGGGGTACGCGCAGGACGCGTCGCCGGAGATGTTCACCGCCAACAACACCTGGATGCTCGTGGCCACGTTCCTGGTGTTCATCATGCACCTCGGCTTCGCGTGCCTCGAGTCCGGGCTGACGCAGGCCAAGAACTCGGTGAACATCCTGTTCAAGAACACCGCGGTCGTCTCGATCGGGCTGATCACCTACGCCGTCGTGGGATTCAACCTGATGTATCCGGGTGATTTCTCGCTCGGACAGTTCCTCGGCTTCGCCGGGTTCGGACTCGACCCGGGCGCCGAGGGCAACACCGTGGCCTACGCCGACGGCGGCTACACGTACTGGACGGACTTCATCTTCCAGGCGATGTTCGCGGCCACCGCCGCCACCATCGTGTCCGGCGCCGTGGCCGAGCGCATCAAGCTCTCCTCCTTCCTCGTGTTCACCACCCTCTACGTGGCGTTCATCTACACGATTGCCGGCTCCTGGAAGTGGGGCGGCGGCTGGCTGGACGCCATGGGGTTCTACGATTTCGCCGGCTCCACGCTGGTGCACTCGGTCGGCGGCTGGGGCGGCCTGGCGGGCATCATCGTCCTGGGCCCGCGGCTGGGCAAGTACGCGAACGGGAGAATCAAGGCGATCGCCGGGCACAACATGCCGCTGGCCACCATCGGGGTCTTCCTGCTGTGGCTGGGGTGGTTCGGGTTCAACGGCGGCTCGGTGCTGAGCGCGGATCCCGTGCTGGTGTCGCTGGTGTTCGTCACCACCTCGCTGGCGGCGGCAACGGGCGTGATCGGCGCCATGGTGGCCTCCTGGGGCATCCAGAAGAAGCCGGATCTCTCCATGATCCTCAACGGCGCGCTGGCCGGCCTGGTCGGCATCACCGCCGGGGCCGACGTCGTGAGCGTCAACGCGGCGATGCTCATCGGCTTCATCGCGGGCCTCATCGTCGTCGGATCGGTGCTCTTCATCGACCGCCGGCATCTCGACGATCCGGTCGGCGCCGTGTCGGTGCACCTCGTATGCGGCGTGTGGGGCACGCTGGCCGTCGGCATCTTCAGCGCCGACCACTCGCTCCTCACGCAGCTCATCGGCGTGCTCGCCTACGGCGCCTTCTCGTTCGCGGCCGCCCTGCTCATCTTCTTCGCGCTCAAGCTGAGCATGGGACTGCGGGTCAGCGCCGACGAGGAACGGCTGGGTCTGGACGTCGGCGAGCACGGGATGGAAGCGTACGGTCTCCGCATCGGAGAGTGACAGCCATGGGAAAGGCAGGCAATGTGAGAAAGGCAGGGACGATGAGACGAGCAGACGCGAGAGGTCGGGCGCCGCGGATGGCCGCCATCATGCTGGCGGCGGCAACGTTGATGGCAGGGCCCGCGGCGGCACAGGACGCCCCGAACACGGGAGCGATATCGGTGAGCACGGGTATCGATTTCGCGACCGCCTACTACTTCCGCGGCATCGTCCAGGAGACCGGGGGATTCATCGCGCAACCGTACCTGGAGGCGGGCATGTCGCTCTACGACGGCGAGGACGCCAGCGTGTCGCTCGCCGCCGGCACCTGGAGCAGCCTGCACTCGCGCGGCGCCGCGGGATTCGACGGTGCGCCCGAGATCTTCTACGAGACCGACTTCTACGCGGGCCTCGGCTTCGGCTTCGCGGGGGGCTGGGGCGCCGACGTCACCTACACCGCCTACATGAGCCCGCGCGGGAGCTGGAGCACCGTCAAGGAGGTTGCCGTCGGGCTGAGCCACGATGACGTCATCGCGCCCTACATCACGCTCGCCTTCGAGCTCGACGGGAGCGCCGCCGGCGACAACTCCGGCACGTACCTGGAGCTCGGCATCGAGCCGTCGCTGCCGCTCGACTCGCCCGTCGGCGTGTCGTTCCCGATCGCCGTCGGCCTGAGCCCCAGCGACTACTACGACCCGGGGGGCGTGAACGAGGCCTTCGGCTTCTTCAACGTCGGCGCGATGCTGGGCGTGCCGATCACGGGCATTCCGGCGTCGTACGGTTCGTGGGAGTTCACGGCCGGCATCAACCTGCTGTTCTTCGGCGACGGGCTCAAGGCCATCAACGGGAGCACCGACGGCTTCGAGCCGATCGGTATCTTCGGCATCAGCCTCGGCTACTAGGCGCCTGTGCCGCCAGGGCGGCGCGGGCGTGCGGTACTGTGAACCCTGATAAGATACGTCGCGTCGGCTGGCCCGTTGCCCGCGGGCCAGCCGACCGACAGATTCGGCCTTGTCTTTTTCGGGGGAACACATGATCGGAGCTGTTCGGACCCGCGGCGCGCAGTGGCTGTGTGGCGCGTGCGCGTTCGTCCTGACCAGTGGGCTCGCGTCCGGTTCGTCGGAGGCACAGGTGAACGACGGCAGGGTTTCGTTCACGACCGGCGTCGACTTCTCGCACGCCTATTTCTTCCGGGGCATCAGGCAGGAGCGCGAAGGCTTCATCGGCCAGCCGTACGGGGACATCAACTTCGACTTCTACGCCAACCCCGACGGCCAGGGACTCACGGCCGTCAGCTTCACGCTCGGGCAGTGGAACAGCTTCCACTCCGCGTCGACCGGCGCCGACGAGATGTCGGACAACGTCCCCGGGTGGTACGAGTCGGACTTCTACACCGGCGTGACGCTGCTCATCGACAACTGGGAGGCCGGCATCGTCTACACGGCGTACACGAGCCCGAGCCATGCGTTCGGCACGACGCAGGAGCTCGCGCTGAGCCTGCAGATGGACGACAGCGGACTGCTGGGCGGCTTCTCCCTGTTCCCGCATGCGCTCCTGGCGTTCGAGACGGCCGGCGGCGCGGACGGCGGCGCCGACGAGGGTGTCTATCTCGAGCTCGGGATCGAGCCGGGACTGACCCTCGTCGAGGATGCCGCCAGCGTCAGCTTTCCGGTGACGCTCGGCTTCAGCCTGGGCAGCTACTACGAGAACGGCCTGCCGGACGACGCGCCCGGACACTTTCGCGACGGCTTCGGGTTCTTCGGCGTGGGCGCGATGGTGGCCGCGCCGTTGCCGGTCGCCGAGAGCTTCGGCGCGTGGGAGCTGACCGGCGGCGTTCAGCTCCTCACGCTCGGGGGCTATCTCGAAGCGCTCAACGACGGCGACCAGGCGCAGCTCGTCGGCCTGTTCGGCATCAGCATCGGCTACTGAAGAACCCGCCCCGCTCGCTCCGAACCAAGATGGCACCAGAGCAGGCGCCGCCCACGCCCGCAACCGAGACGCTGCGCGGGATGCTCCAGGCGGCCCGCGACGAGCTGGCCGCGGACACGCTGCTCGCGCGCGGTGGGCTGCAGAGCCTCGGCCGCTTCTCGGACCGCGTCGACGATCTGGTGCGGCAGATCTACCGGGCGGCCCGCGGCCAGACCGACGCGCCCGTCACCGTGGTGGCGCTGGGCGGCTACGGGCGGCGGCAGCTCTGCATGCACTCGGACATCGACCTGCTGTTCGTGTTCGGCAGCCCGATCGGCGCGCCCGAGGAGCGCTTCCTGCGGTCGATGCTGCACCCGCTCTGGGATCTGCGCCTCGACGTCGGGCACCACGTCCGCGAGCTGGCCGACCTGGCGCAGGCCGACACCGACAATCCCGAGTTCCTCGTCGCGTTGCTCGAGGCCCGCTACCTCGACGGGGACGCCGCGCTCTTCGAGCAGCTCACGACGCTGTGCCAGGGACCGGGCGCCGCCTGGCGCGGCCCGATGCTGGCGGCCCTCGGCGACCTGCTCGAGCAGCGGCACGGCCAGTTCAACCGGACGCTGTATCACCTCGAGCCCGACATCAAGAACGCCCCGGGCGCGCTGCGCGACATCTCCGCCGTGCGGATGATCACGCAGTTCGAGGATCCGGCGCGACGGCTCGACGTCCGGGTCAAGATCGGGCGGGTCGACGAGGCCGAGGACTTCCTGCTCCGGCTCCGGTCGATCCTGCACCTGAAGATCGGACGCAACCTCAACGTGCTGACCCACGAGCTGCAGGAGGCCGCCGCGCCGATGTTCGGGTCGCCCGACGAACAGGTGGCCGGTCAGGTGGAAACGCTGATGAGCACGTACTTCCACCATGCGCGCATCGTCAACCGCGCGCTCGTGGCGTCGCTCAGGGCGCTGGCGCCGGCGGCGGACGGCGCGCCGGTCGACGTGGCGGACGGCCTGCAGCGCCGGGACGACGAGATCTGGTTCACGGACGGCACGCGCGCCTCGTTGCAGCCGCACATCTGGCTGCGCGCGTTCGAGACGGCGCTGGACGAGGGCGGCGCCGTCTCGGAACAGGTGCTGACCTGCATCGAGCGGCACGGCGGGCGCTACGCGCCCGAACGCTTCTTCCCCGCCACCGAGCAGCGCGACGCGCTGCTGCGAGTGCTGCGGCCGCGGCCCGGCCTCTACGCCCGCCTGTCCGAAATGCACAACTGCGGCCTGCTGGGCCGCATGTTTCCGGAGTTCCACAAGGTCTACTGCCTGGTGATTCGCGACTTCTACCACAAGTACACCGTCGACGAGCACACGCTGCAGACGATCCGGAACCTCGAGCTGCTGTGCCAGCCGACGACGCGCAGCCGGCGGCGCTTCGCGAACCTGCTGGCCGAGACGCCGGGGTCCGAGCTGCTCGTGCTCGCCCTGCTCTTCCACGACGTGGGCAAGTGGACGAACAAGAACCACTCGGAGGAGGGCGTCCGGATGGCGCTCGGCGCGCTGCGGCGCATCAAGCTGCCGGAGCCCGACATCGCCACCGTGGAGTTCCTCATCCGCCACCATCTGCGGATGTCGACCGCGGCCTTCCGGCGGGACACCGACGATCCCGACGCGGTGGTCCAGTTCGCGCGGCTCGTGGGCAGCGAGCAGCGCCTGAAGCTGCTGTGCCTGCTGACGCTCGCCGACGTGTCCGCGGTCGGGCCGGACGTGATGACGCCGTGGAAGGAAGACCTGCTGTGGCGGCTCTACGTCGACACCTACAACCGGCTGACGCT
This sequence comes from uncultured Vicinamibacteraceae bacterium, assembly GCA_964348425.1. Taxonomy (GTDB): domain Bacteria; phylum Acidobacteriota; class Vicinamibacteria; order Vicinamibacterales; family UBA8438; genus JAAXGX01. The sequence continues at coordinate 17,394 of CAYGCV010000006.1, forward strand.
GGGCTACGGCGACGACGTCATCGACGCGACCGCGGCGAGCCTCGCCGAGCTGCACGAGAGCCGTCCCGCCGACATCGCGCAGGGTGAGCTGGAGACGTTTCTCGAAGGGCTGCCGCAACGCTACCTGCGCCTCGTCGACCAGCCCCACGTCTACGAGCACGTCCGGCTGTCGCGGAACCTGCGCGCGCCGGACGTACGCTGCCTGCTGGAGCAGAAGGGCTCGGCCTGGGAGCTGGCGCTGGTCTCGGCCGACCAGCCCGGCCTGTTCTCGAAGGTGTGCGGCGTGCTCTCCTACTTCGGGATGGACATCCTGCGCGGGCAGGCGATGACGAACCGGCACGGCACGGCGGTCGACATCGTGGAGTTCACGGACCGCGAGCGCTTCTTCGAGCTGAACGAGGCGGCGCGCCCCGACCTGACCAACCTGCTTGCGGACGTCGTGGGCGGCCGGCAGGACATCGACGAGATCCTGCTGCCGAAGCAGCGGGGCATGGCGCGTCGCGAGCCGGTTCGCATCAAGCCGGTGGTCCATTTCGATAACGAGTACTCCGAGCGGTTCAGCATCCTCGAGATTCTGGCGCAGGACGCGTGGGGGCTGCTCTATCGCATCAGCACGGTGATCTCGCAGCACCGCTGCGACATCGAGTTCGTGCTGATCTCGACCGGAGGCAACCGCGCCATCGACGTCTTCCACCTCACGAAGGGCGACGCCAAGCTGTCCGCGGACGATGCGGCGGCTCTGCAGCGCAGCCTGGAAGCGATGCTCGAACCCGGCAAGTGAACCGACAGATGAAGCTGATCAAGGCAATCGTGCGGCCGAACAGGGTGGATGCCATCAAGGACGCGCTGTCGAACAACGGCATCTCCGGCATGACGGTGACCGAGGTGCGCGGTCACGGGCGCCAGCGCGGACACTCGACCGTCTATCGCGGCAGCGAGTACGAGGTGAGCCTGCTGCCCAAGATGGAAATCGAGGTCGTCGTGCCCGACGACCTCGTGGACGATGCGATCGGGTCGATCATGGACACGGCCCGGACGGGCGAGATGGGCGACGGACGGGTGTTCGTGATGCCGGTCGAGCAGGGCTACATCATCCGCACCGGCGAGAAGGACACGGTGTAAGAACGCAACCACTGGCAGATTGGGAGGAATCGGATGACACCACAGGAAGTGACGGCACTCATCAACGACAAGGGAATTCAGGCGGTCGACCTGCGCTTCATCGACCTGCCTGGCCTTTGGCAGCACTTCACGATGTCGACCAGGGAGTTCGGCGAAGACGCGTTCGAGGACGGCGTCGGGTTCGACGGTTCGAGCATCCGCGGCTTCCAGGAGATCCAGGAAAGCGACATGCTGCTGGTGCCGGACCCCGCGACGGCGTTCGTCGATCCGTTCGCGGCCGCGCCCACCCTGGTCCTCATCTGCAACGTCAAGGACCCGGTCACCGGCGAGTCGTACTCGCGCGACCCGCGCTACATCGCCCAGAAGGCGGAGGCGTACCTCAAGTCGACCGGCATCGGCGACACCGCCTACTTCGGCCCGGAGCCCGAGTTCTTCATCCTCGACGACGTCCGCTTCGGCCAGAGCTACAACGAGGGCTTCTACCACCTCGACGCGGCCGAGGGCTTCTGGAACGCGGGCCGCGTGGAGAACCCGGACGAGGCCGGCAACTCGCGCAACCTGGGCTACAAGCCGCGCTACAAGGAGGGCTACTTCCCCGTGCCGCCGATGGACAGCCATCAGGACCTGCGCACGGAGATGATGCTGACCCTCGAGTCCATCGGCGTCGAGATCGAGGTGCACCATCACGAGGTCGCCACCGCCGGCCAGGCCGAGATCGACATGCAGTTCGACTCGCTGGTCAACATGGGCGACAAGCTCCTCAAGTACAAGTACGTCATCAAGAACGTCGCCCGGCGGCACGGCAGGGTCGTGACGCTCATGCCGAAGCCGGTCTTCCAGGACAACGGCTCGGGCATGCACGTGCACCAGAGCATCTGGCGCGGCGGCGCGAACACGTTCTTCGAGGCCGGCACCTACGCCGACCTCAGCAAGACCGCGCTCTACTACATCGGCGGGCTCCTGAAGCACGCGCCGGCGCTGCTGGCGTTCTGCAACCCGACGACGAACTCGTACCGGCGGCTGGTGCCCGGCTACGAGGCGCCGATCAACCTCATCTACTCGCAGCGCAACCGCAGCGCCGCGGTCCGCATTCCGGCCTACTCCCGCAGCGAGAAGTCCAAGCGGGTCGAGTGCCGGTTCCCGGATCCGACCTGCAACGGCTATCTCGCGTTCAGCGCGATGCTGATGGCCGGACTCGACGGCGTGCAGAACAAGCTCACGCCGCCGGGACCGCTCGACAAGGATCTGTACGACCTGCCGGCCGAGGAGCACGCGAAGATCGAGAGCACGCCGGGCAGCCTCGCCGAGGTGCTGACCGAGCTGGAGAAGGACCACGACTTCCTGCTGAAGGGCGACGTCTTCACCCGGGACGTGATCGAGAACTGGATCGCGTACAAGCGGGAGAACGAGGTCGACGCCATCCGCCTGCGGCCGCATCCGTGGGAATTCGCGCTGTACTTCGACATCTAGGACACGCGCGCATGGGCGCGAGTCGGCGGCATGCCGCCGCCGGCTCGCGCCGGCCCCGTACCCGGGCCCGGCCGCGCAATGCCACATGGCGAGTGATCTCCCCGTCGACCCGCGCGACCTCTTCCTGGCGCGGGACCTCGAGGAGACGCGCGCCCGGCAGTATCTCGCCACGCGCGGCTTTCGCGATCCGGCCGGCGCCGACGAACGCCTGCAGCAGCTCGCCGACGACCTGCAGACGCGCCTGGCGCTCGGGGAGCTGGCGGATCTGCTGCTGGAGACGCTGCTCGAGGCGCCCGATCCCGACGCGGCGCTGACGGGCTTCTGCCGCTACGCGGCCAAGCGCGTTCCCAAGAGCTCGTTCATCGGCTATCTGCAGGACGACCCGCGCGCGCTGCAGATTCTCACGCGGGTCGTGGGCGCGTCACCGCTCCTCGGCGAGATCCTGATCCGCAATCCCGAGTACCTGCACTGGCTGCAGGGCGAGCTGGACTGCCCCCCGCCGGATCAGGTGGACTACCGGGCCGAGGTCGATGCGCTGCTGGCGCAGGACAGGACGGCGCCGCGCCGGCTCGACTCCCTCAAGCGCTTCCAGCGGCGCGAGATCCTGCGCATCGCCGGCCGCGATCTGCTCGACAAGGACACGCTGCGATCGACCACCGAGCAACTGTCCGACCTGGCCGCCGTCGTCATCGCCGGCGCCCTGCAGATGGCGCGGCGCGAACTCGCGGAGCGCGCGGGCGGCGCACCGCGCGGGTCGTTCGTCGTCATCGGGCTCGGCAGGCTGGGCGGCCGGGAACTCGACTACAGCCAGGACATCGACCTGCTGTACGTCTACGAACCGGAGGACCCGGACGACGAGCGCGTCCAGGCCCGCTTCCAGCAGCTCGGGCAGGGGCTGACGGCCATCCTCGCGGAGCCCACCGACGAAGGCTGCTGCTACCGCGTCGACCTCGGGCTGCCACTGCGGCCGGCGGGTACCCGGGGCGACCCCGCCTGCTCGCTCCGACAGGCCACGCGGTACTGCGAGAGCCTCGGCGCGACCGGCGAGCGGCTCGATCTGGTCCGGGCCAGGCCGATTGCCGGCGACCTCGACCTCGGCCGCCGCTTTCTGGACGGGATCGGGCCGTTCGTCTACCGCGCGGACGTCGACCACGCCGCCGTCCGGGCGCTGGCGCGCGAGCGGGCGGGCGCGGACCGGCACGGCGCACGCCCGCACCCCGGCGGTCCGGGCGCGACGGCCGGCGGCCGCCCGCACGGCTGGGACCTCATCGCCGCCACGAGCCGGAGCGCCGTGCGCGAGATCGAGCTAGCCGCCCAGGTGCTCCAGTTCGTTCACGGCGCGCATTATCCCGACCTGCGGGACGCGAACACCCTGTCCGCGCTGGCGGCGGCGCACGGGCGGGACCTGCTCGCCGAGGCCGCGCTCGACGACCTCAGGCGCGCGTACACGTTCCTGCGCACCGTCGAGCATCGGCTGCAGATTGCCGGCGCGGCCGACCGGCCCGGGCCGACCGGCCCGGGCCGACCGACCGGGCCGCGCCGGAGACGACACCCAGGCGGCTGGGCTTCGAGACGGCGGCCGAGCTCGAGACGACGCTCGCCCGCCACCGCGACCGGGTGCACGAGATCTACCGGGATCTGCTCGAGCGGCTCGGCAGGGACGGTTGACCTGTCGGCCGCCGCGGCCGTCAACCGCGGCGTGTAGCCCGAATATGGTCCAGGAAACCCGGTGCAGCACGCCGCGCCGCGCCGACTGCCGGAAGCGGCGGGACGTGCGGGCAAGATTGGATATGATGGGGTCGAGGGGTTGGGGCGCGGGACCGGAGAACCGGGATCCATGGATCAATGACACCTGAATTCTGGGCCATCATCGGCGTTGGGATCGGCATGGCCGGCCTGTTCCTCCGGACGGACGTCAGAATCGGTCGGCTGGACGATCATGTCCGCGCCCAGGGCGAACGACTTGCGAAGCTGGAAGGCAAGGTCGACACGCTGATCGCGGCCTTCGCGAAGCCGGGAGAGGAATGAGGCGCCACGGCGCGGCACGCCGCGGCCGTCAGGGCACCAGGAGCAGCTTGCCGATGTGGGCGCTGGACTCCATCAGCCGGTGCGCCGCGGCGGCCTCGGCGAAGCCGAACGTGGCGTGCACCACCGGCTGCAGCCGCTGCGCGGCCACGTGCGGCCAGACGTGCTCGCGGACTGCCGCGGCAATCCGGCCCTTCTCGGCCACCGCGCGGGAGCGCAGCGTCGAGCCCGTGAGCAGCACGCGCCGCGACATCAGGGCCGCCAGGTTTACCTCCGCGGTCGCGCCGCCCATCAGGCCGATCAGCACCAGCCGCCCCTCCACCGCCAGGCTGTCCAGGTTGCGGCGCAGATAGGCGCCGCCCACCATGTCGAGAATCAGGTCGACGCCCCGGCCGTCCGTGGCCGCCTTGACCTCGGCCACGAAGTCGCGCTCGCGGTAGTTGACAGCCAGCTCCGCCCCCAGGCGCGTGCAGGCCGCGCACTTCGCGTCCGAGCCCGCGGTGGTGAACACGCGCGCCCCGCGCAGGCGCGCCAGCGGGATGGCCGTCGTCCCGATGCCGCTCGAGCCGCCGTGCACCAGCAGGGTCTCCCCGGCCGCCAGCCGGCCCCGCTCGAACACGTTGGTCCAGACGGTGAAGCAGGCCTCCGGCAGCGCGGCGGCCGCGACCAGATCCACGCCCGCCGGCACCGGCAGGCACTGCGGCGCGGGCACGGCGCAGTACTCCGCGTAGCCGCCGCCCGCCACGAGCGCGCACACCGGATCGCCGACCGACCAGCCGTCCACGCCGGGGCCGACCGCGGCCACCGTGCCGGACACCTCCAGGCCCGGCACGTCCGAGACGCCCGGCGGCGGCGGGTAGCGGCCCTCGCGCTGCATCACGTCCGCCCGGTTCACGCCGGCCGCCGCCACCGCCACCAGCAGCTCCCCGGCCGCAACCGGCGGCACCGGCCGTTCGGCCCGGACCAGCGACTCGGCCGGACCGAAGTCCGCAATCTCCACGACGTGCATCGTCCGCGGTACCGGCATCGTGACTCCCGCAATCAGCCGCCGCGCCCAGCGTGCGGCGGGCGCCCGCCGCTCCCGGCGCCAGGCGGCGATCCCAGGTTGGGCGGCGAGTGCAAGAAGCGGCAGCGCACGAGTATAATGCGCCGTCCCCCGATCGCTCGCTCGCGGGCGGCGTGCCGGGCGAGCGGGGCGTGCGGCGGCGGACCGCGAAGGCGCGTGACCGGATGAGCTTGCGACTCCTGATCGTCGGCTACGGCCGCATGGGAAAGGCCGTCGAGGCGCTGTGCGGCGCGTACGACTGCGAGGTCGTCGAACGCCTGGACATACACAACAACCGCGGGGGCGAAGGCATCGACGCCGCGCGCCTGCCGCCCGCCGACGTGGCGGTCGACTTCTCGACGGCGGACGCGCTGCTCACGAACCTGCCGCGGCTGGCCGCGGCCGGGCTCGACACGGTCATCGGGACCACCGGCTGGAACGCGCACGAGGACCGGCTGAAGGCGCTGGCGGCCGAGGCGGGCATCGGCGTGATCGCCGCCGCCAACTTCTCGCTCGGGGTCAACGTGTTCCAGGCGATAGTCGAACGGGCCGCCCGGCTGCTGCAGCCGCTCGACGAGTTCGGCGCCTGGATTCACGAGACCCACCACGCCGCCAAGATCGACGCCCCGTCGGGGACGGCGCTCGCCCTGCGGGACGCCATGCGCCGCTCCGGATACGAGGCGGCCATCGACATGGCGTCGACCCGCGTCGGGTCGGCCCCGGGCACCCACACCGTCGGCTTCGACGGTCCGTTCGAGGCCCTGTCGCTGACCCACACGACCCGCGACCGGGCGACCTTCGCGCACGGCGCCATCGCGGCCGCCCGTTGGGTGCACGGCCGGCGCGGCTGGTTCACGATGCGCGACGTGCTGGGGCTGGAGTCGTAGTCATGCAGGCACGCTGGTCCGGGTGCGGCACGGCGCTCGTGACGCCGTTCGACGCCGCGGGCGGTCTGGACGAGGACGGCGTCCGGCGGCTGGCCCGCCGGCAGATCGACGCCGGCGTGCACTTCCTGGTGCCGTGCGGCACGACCGGCGAGAGCCCGACGCTGACCCACGCGGAGAAGCTGCGCGTCGTCGAGCTGGTCATCGCCGAGGCGGCGGGTCGGGTGCCGGTGCTGGCCGGCGCGGGCGGCTACGACACGCGCTCGACGGTGGAGCTGGCGCGCGAGCTGGCGGCGCTCGGGGCGGACGGCCTGCTGTCGGTCACGCCCTACTACAACAAGCCGACCCAGGAGGGCCTGTACCGGCACTTCCGGACCATCGCCGAGAGCGTGGACCGGCCGATCATCCTGTACAACGTCCCGGGCCGAACCGCCTGCAACATCCAGCCGGCGACGCTCCTGCGCCTCGCGGAGATCGACAACATCGCGGGCGTCAAGGAAGCCTCGGGCGATCTCGGCCAGATGTGCGAGATCTGCCGCACGGCGCCGGCCGACTTCAGCGTGCTCTCGGGCGACGACGCCTTCACGCTGGCCCTCATGGCGCTCGGCGGGCGCGGCGTGATCTCGGTCGTGGCCAACGAGGCGCCGTCCGAGATGGCGAGCCTGGTGGACCACGCCGCGGGCGGCGCCTTCGCGGCGGCGCGCGCGGTGCACGAACGCCTGCTGCCGCTGATGCAGGTCAACTTCATCGAGTCCAACCCCATCCCGGTGAAGGCGGCGCTCGAGGCGCTGGGCCTTGCGCCGGCCCGCTACCGGCTGCCGCTCGCGCCGCCCTCGGCGGCGGCGCGCGAGCGCATCGAGGCCGTGCTCGCCGAGCTCGGCATGCGCGGCGCCGCGGCGCCGGCCGGCGGCGGAGGCGAGGCGTGACCACCGGCGCGGCCACCGAGCTGGCGGCGGAGATCGAGCGCCTCGCCGCGCTCCCGGGGGACGGCCACCGCACGGAGGCGCGGGCCGTCTTCGCGCGGCTGCGCGCGGAGCTGTCGGCCGGCCGCGTGCGCGCCGCCGAGCCGGACCCGGCGGCGCCGAGCGGCTGGCGGGTCAACGCTTGGGTCAAGCAGGGCATCCTGCTGGGATTCCGGTCGGGCGAGATCGCCGCCTATCCCGCGGCGAGCCCGGAGCAGCCCTTTCTCGACAAGGACAACCTGCCGCTCAAGCGGCTCGACACGGCGTCGAAAGTGCGGCTCGTGCCGGGGGGCTCCTCGATTCGCGACGGCGCGTACCTCGGCGCCGGGGTCATCTGCATGCCCCCGATGTACGTCAACATCGGGGCCTGGGTCGGCGACGGCAGCCTGATCGACTCGCACGCGCTGGTCGGCTCCTGCGCCCAGGTGGGCAGCCGCGTCCACGTGAGCGCGGCCGCGCAGATCGGCGGCGTCCTCGAGCCGGTCGGGGCGCTGCCGGTCATCGTCGAGGACGACGTGCTGGTCGGGGGCAACACCGGCCTGTACGAGGGGGCGGTCGTGCGCGAGCGGGCCGTCATCGCGGCCGGCACGGTGCTGACCGGCTCCACCCCGCTGTACGACCTGCCCAACGGGCGGCTGATCAGGGCCGCGGCCGGCCAGCCGACCGTCGTGCCCCCCGGCGCGGTGGTCGTGCCGGGCGCCCGCGCGGTGACCGCGCCCGCCGGCCGCGAGTGGGGACTCTCGCTCGCCACGCCGGTGATCGTGAAGTACCGCGACGACCGCACGGACACCCGCACCGAGCTCGAGGCATGGATCCGGTAGCGGCGGACGTCGTCGGCCTGGCGCGGGGCCTCATCGACATCGACTCGACCAGCGGCCGCGAGGCGCAGGCGACCGACTGGCTGGCCGGCAGGCTGCGCGAACGGGGCTACCGCGTGAGCTCCCAGCCGGTCGTCGACGATCGCGTCAACCTGATCGCGACCGTCGGTCCCGCCGAGCCCGAGATCGTCTTCTCGACGCACATCGACTGCGTCCCGCCGTTCTTCCCGAGTCGCATCGAGGGAGACATCCTCCACGGCCGGGGAGCCTGCGACGCCAAGGGCATCCTCGCGGCGGAGATCGGCGCGCTCGACCGCCTCCGCGCGGGCGGCGAAACGCGGGTCGGCCTGCTCGTCGTCGTGGGCGAGGAGCACGGCAGCCACGGCGCGCATGCGGCCAACCGGCTCGCGACGCGCTGCCGCTACCTGATCAACGGCGAGCCCACCGACAACCGCCTGGCCACGGCCACGAAGGGCGCCTACCGCGTGCGGCTGTCGGCCGCGGGCCGCGCGGCGCACTCGGCCTATCCCGAGCTCGGCGAATCGGCGGTCGAGAAGCTGCTCGACGCGCTCGTGGCCCTCCGGGATCTCCACCTGCCCGCCGACCCGGTGCTCGGCGCGACGACCTACACCGTGGGCCTGCTGTCCGGCGGCGTGGCGCCCAACGTCGTGCCGCCCGCCGCGGAGGCCGACGTCAACTTCCGCACCGTCGCGCCCGCGCCGGACCTGCGCCGGCTGCTCGATCGCCTGCCGGGGCCCGTCGTCATCGAGGACGTCGTGGTCGTGCCGCCGGTCAGCCTGACGACGGTGCCGGGCTTCGACACCGAGGTCTTCGCCTTCACGACCGACATCCCCTTCCTCTCCGCCTGGGGCAAGCCCCTGCTGCTGGGCCCGGGCTCCGTGCACGTGGCCCACACCGCCGACGAGCACGTTGCGATCGACGAGCTGCTCCGCGCGGTGGACCTGTACGAGCGGCTCGCGCGCGAACTGCTGGCCGGAAGCGCCTGACCGCCGGTTCAGCCGGCTGGCGCGATATCGAGGCCGAGCGCCACGGCATTGCCGCGGATTCGCTCGTCCAGCGACAGCACGCACATCTCCGCCGCCAGATTGCGAGCCACCAGCGCGGTGGACAGGTGAATGGCGTCGAGCGCTCGCAGCGGCTCGCGAGGGAACGGTCGTCTCGACCGAGCCACGACCTCGCTGTCGATGGCCAACATGACCCAGTGGTCGGCGGCCGCTTCGACGAACGCACGCCGGGCCGCCGTCTCGACGGCACCCTGTTGCCGCAGAGCTGCTGCGCGCGCGAGCACCCGATCGCATTCGATCAGCGTCAGGTCGGACGTGAAGACGAGGTCCGCGGCAGCGATTTCCCGTCGCGCCTCACCTCCGCGATCCTCACCGAGCAGCCATGCCAGCACGGCACTGGACTCGGCGTAGAGGTTCACCGGTCGCCCCGCTCTTCATCGAGCAGCCGGCGCGCGGCGCCAGGAGGCAGAAACGGCTTCATGGAGGGATACAGATCAGGCCGGTTGGGCGCGCCGATGCGCGCCCTGCCGGCGCGGGCGTGTCGTGCCAGTCCGGGGTAGGCCGCGGTTTCGGGAACGCTGCCAGGCTGACGCAACTCGGCCACGACTTCGCCGCGATCCGTGACCAGAATCGCCTCGCCGCGGCGGACCATCCGCAGATACTCGCTCAGGCGGTTCTTCAACTCCCGAATACCGACGGTTGCCATGGCCCTATTGTAGCCTCTCGTGGCTACCACACGGCTCGCCAACCCCCTACCGGCGGACGACCTCCGCGTCGAGGATCTCCACGCGGTCGACGGGGGTTTCGCCGTCGGTCGGCTCCGCCTCGATGGCCGCCACCACGTCGAGTCCCTCGACGACCACGCCGAACACGGTGTAGACGCCGTCCAGCTCCGAGGCGGTGTCGGTCACGATGAAGAACGACGTCGACGCGCTGGCCGGATCGTCGAGCCGCGCCATCGACACGATGCCGCGGACGTGCGGCGTGTCGTTGAACTCCGGCTCGAGGTTGCGCACGAAGCGCTGCTGCCGATCGGTGAGCCGCCCGCGCCGGGTGGGCAGGTGCCCGCTCTGGATGACGAAGCCGGGCACGACGCGGTGGAACGCGATGCCGTCGTAGACCCCGGCGTCGACGAGACGCAGGAAGTTGCGGACGTGGTTGGGCGCGCGATCCGGATACGGATCGATGGCGATGCGGCCGTGGGTCGTGTCCAGGTGCACGCGCCAGGCCGCCAGCTCGGCGTCCGACTCCTCCGTGAACGGCGGCAGCTCGGGCGGCGGGCGGTCGCGGAGCGTGACCGACCGGATGGCGATGCGCTCGGCCGCGCGCCCTCGGCGTCGACGGGCGTCTCCGAGATCCGCGTCACGACGTCCATGCCGTCCGCGACGCGGGCCCACACCGTGTGCCGGCCGTCGAGCCCCGGCTGGTCGACGACGCAGATGAAGAACTGCGCGCCGCCGCTGTCGGGCTGGCCGGGGACCACCACCGCGGAGACGGCCCCCCGCGTGTGCCGCTGCGCGTTGAGCTCGGACGCGACGAGGCCCAGGCCGCCGCGGCCGTACACGTCCCGGCGGGACGGATCCTTCGTCAGCGGGTCGCCGCCCTGCACGATCCCGTGCCGCACCATGCGGTGGAAGATCGTGCCGTCGTACTCCCCCGCCTCGGCCAGCGCGATGAACAGCCCGACGTGGTTCGGTGCGTGCTCGGGCAGCAGGTCGATGACGATGGTGCCGAGGTCCGTCTCGAGCACGCCCTGCCGGCCGGTCATCTCCTCGACCGACAGCGGCGTGACGTACGGATCGCGGTCCTGGGCGACGAGACAGGGCGCCGCGACGAGCCACATCAGCAGCGCCAGCGTTTCACGGAATTTCACAAGCTCACCTCGCGCTGATCTAATACCATGAACTCATGTCGTTGCTGAACGAACACAACGAAAACGAAGACCAGGAGCCGGCGCGGCCGAGCCGCCGGTGGCTGTACGCGCTGATTGCCGTCGTGCTCGCCGCCGGTGCGACGTACCTGCTCGTGTCCACCCTGCGCACGCCGCCGCTGGAGGTCGAGCGCGCCGCGCCGGCCGAGGCGCCGCCGCCCCCACCGCCGGCCGAGCCCGAGCCGGAGCCCGAGGTGGCCGAGGCGCCGCCCCCGCGGCCGCGGCCCGCGCCCCGTCCGGCGCCGCCGCCGGAGCCCGCGCCGCCACCACCGCCGCCGCCGATCGTGCTGCGCGTCACCAGCGACGTGCCGGGCGCCGACGTCTTCCTCAACCGCCAGTACGCCGGCACGACGCCCTTCGAGGCGCACGACATCGAGCCCGGGCGGTACCGCCTCAACGTCTCGGCCTCCGGCTACGACGGGCACGCGGAGGACGTGGAGATCACGGGCGAGCTGACGGCCGTCGACGTGCGGTTCAGGGTCGTCCGGCTGGACGAGCGCGTGCCGGTGGTTCACAAGCACCGTTTCGGTGACTGCGAGGGCGAGCTGGTCGCCAGCACCGCCGGCATCACGTACCTCACCGACGACGACGATGCGTTCGACGTCGCCTTCGACGCGCTCGAGGAGTTCGCGGTCGACTATCTGGACCACAACCTGCGCATCAAGGTGCGCGGCGGCCGGACGTACAACTTCACCGACCACCAGGCGAACGCGGACGCCCTGTTCGTCTTCCACCGCGAGGTCGAGGAGGCGCGTGAGCGGCTCGCCAGCGGCGAGCCGCCGGCCACCCAGTGACCGTGGCCCGCACCCGCTGTCCCTGGGGCGCCTCCGATCCGCTCTACGTCGACTACCACGACGAGGAATGGGGCGTGCCGCTGCACGACGACCGGAGGCTCTTCGAGATGCTGGTGCTCGAGGGCGCCCAGGCCGGCCTGAGCTGGCTGACGATCCTGAAGCGGCGCGACGGCTACCGGCGCGCCTTCGACGGCTTCGATCCGCGCAAGGTGGCGCGCTACGACGACGCGGCCGTCGCGCGCCTGCTCGCCGACGACGGCATCATCAGGAACCGGCTGAAGGTCAAGTCGGCCGTCGCCAACGCGCGGGCGTTCCTGGACGTGCAGCGGGAGTTCGGCAGCTTCGACGCCTACATCTGGCGCTTCGTCGACGGCCGCCCGATCCAGAACGCCTGGCAGACGCTCGCCGAGGTGCCCGCCCGGACGCCGGAGTCGGACGCGCTCAGCAAGGACCTCAAGGCGCGCGGGTTCTCGTTCGTCGGCTCGACCATCTGCTACGCCCACATGCAGGCCACGGGCATGGTGAACGACCACCTCGTCGACTGCTTCCGCCACCGCGCCGTGCAGCGCCTGGCGGGCTGACCGTGCGCTGGCGGCAGCGGGCCGCTCAGGTGCGCATCACGCGGAACGCGAGCGGCGGGGGCGGCTTGGCCGCTTCCGCCAGCGCCTCGCCGATGAGGTGGTGGTGGGGCGAGAGATGGCAGACCGGATCGGTGGCGGTGGCGTCGCCGGTCATCAGGAACGCCTGGCAGCGGCAGCCGCCGAAGTCGATCTCGCGGCGCTCGCAGCTCTGGCAGGGCTCGGGCAGCCAGTCGGTGCCGCGGAAGCGCTGGAAGACGTCCGACGTGAACCAGATGTCGGCGAGCGACGACTCCCGCACGTTCGGGAACTCGAGGCCCGCTATCTCCCGCGAGGTCTGGCAGGGCAGCGCGCAGCCGTCGGGCGCGACGGCCAGGAACACCATGCCCCAGCCGTGCAGGCAGGCCTTCGGGAACTGCTGGAAGTAGTCGGGCAGCACGTGCACGATGTCCAGGCCGCCGGTGCCGGCGGCCCGCAGGTCGTCCACCACGCGCTGCGCGCGCTCGACCTGCTCGCGGGTCGGCATCAGCGCCGCGCGGTTGCGGAACGCCCAGCCCGTGTACTGCGTGTTCGCCAGCTCCAGCCGGTCGGCGCCCCAGTCCATGGCCGTCCTGATGACGTCGCCGATGCGATCGAGGTTGTGGCGGTGCAGCACGACGTTGAGCGTCACCGGGAAGCCGATCCGCTTCGCCGCGAGCACGGCGTCGCGCTTGCGGTCGAACGACCTGGCGCCGGCCAGCCAGTCGTTCGACTCGGGCTCGGTGTCGAGCAGGCTGACCTGCAGGTGGTCGAGGCCCGCCTCCCGCAGTTGCTCGATCATGCTCTCGCTGGCGGTGGTGGCGCCGGTGCTCATGTTCGAGTAGAGCTCGAGCCCGCGCGCCGCGCGGATCAGGTCGAGGATGTCGCGGCGCACGAGCGGCTCGCCGCCGGAGAGGTGGAGCTGCGCCACGCCCAGCTCCGCCGCCTCCTCGAACACCCGCACCCAGGTGGCCGTGTCCAGCTCGTCGCGGAAGCGGGCCAGCTCGAGCGGGTTGCTGCAGTACGGGCACTGCAGCGGACAGCGATACGTGACCTCGGCCAGCAGCGCCCGCGGTCTCGGAACGTCATTCGGCGGCGTCACGCAACAGTCCCTTCTCGGCCAGTTGCTGCAGGAACTCCCGGACGTCGGCGCCGGGGTCGGAGCCCGGGTAGGCTTCCTTCAGCGCGGCGATGAGATCGTCCGTGGAACGGCCGTCGCACAACCGGATGATGGCCGTTCCGGGCTCGTTCAGGACGATCATACCCTCCGGATAGACCAGTTGGTGCTCGTCGCGGATCTTGTCCCAGCGGTAGCGCGTCCCCGGCGCCAGCACCGGGCGCGCGACGGCCGCGTCCGGCGTCACGCCGCGGCCCCGGCCGTGGGCGCGACGCAACGCTGATAGATGGCGTCGAGCTGCGCCCAGAGCAGATCGCACTTGAACTGCAACGCCGCCGCCGCCCGCTCCTGCTCGGGACGCGTCCGGCAGTGGTCCAGCACGATCCCCAGGCCGTGATCCGTGTCGCGCGGGGCCTGCGTGAGGCGGGACCGGAAGTACGCGAGGGCGTCCTTGTCGACCCAGGTGTACTGGGATTCGAACGCGGCCAGCCGCGTCGCCATCAGGCCCGGCGAGAACAGCTCGGTCAACGACGAGGCCACGCCCTCCACCCACGGGCGCGTCTCGACGAAGTTGACGTAGGCGTCGACGGCGTAGCGCACGCCGGGCAGCAGCCGCCGATCGTCCTCGAGCTCCTCGGGCGCCACGCCGAGCGCCTG
>CAYGCV010000007.1:0-29088 GCA_964348425.1 uncultured Vicinamibacteraceae bacterium
GTCGGCCGCCTCGCCCTCGCCCTTCAGCAGCAGGTCGGCCTTGCAGATGGCGTAGGTCTCGGCGTTTATCTCCTGGCCGTAGAGGTGCGTGGAGACTTGCTTGCTGTGCTCCTCCGCGAGCTGTCGCAGCGTCTCCTCGGCCACGGTGAGCATGCCGCCGGTGCCGCAGGCGCCGTCGTAGAGCAGGTACGTGCCGGACCGGACTTCCTCGGCGACGGGCAGGAAGACGAGCCTGGCCATCAGGCGCACCGCGTCGCGCGGCGTCCAGTGCTCGCCGGCCTCCTCGTTGTTCTCCTCGTTGAAGCGGCGCACCAGTTCCTCGAAGATCGTGCCCATGCCGTGGTTGTCGAGGCCGGGGTGCCGGACGGTGTCGTCGGCGTTCAGCACCGGGTCGGGGCTGAGGTTGACGTCCGGCGAGGTGAGCTTCTCGATCAGCGTGCCGAGGGCGTCGGCCTTCGATAGCCGCGGGATCTGGTTGCGGAACTCGAAGTTGTCGAGAATGTCCTGCACGCCGGGCGAGAAGCCGTCGAGGTACGCCTCGAAGTCGGCCCTGAGCTGCTGGCGGTTGGCGCGGGCGCGCAGGTCGCGCAGCGTGAACCTCGACGTGTTGTAGAAGGCTTGCCGGGCCGCCGCCCGCAGCGCCGCCTTCTGCTCGACGATGCCGGCCTCGTCGAGCATGGCCTTCGCGTCGAGCACCTTCTGCTTGGTCGGCTCGAGCACCGCATCCAGCCGGCGCAGGACGGTCATCGGCAGGATGACGTCGCGGTACTTGCCGCGGACGTACAGGTCGCGCAGGACGTCGTCGGCGATGCCCCAGATGTAGTTGGCGATCCAGTTGAGGTCGGCGCTGTTCGTCGCGTTGGTCATCGCCCGGTTGCCGCCTGTTGTGTTCGCGAATCCCGACATGGCGCATGACAATGATTCGACATGCACACGGACGTCAACGGTCTGCTTCGCAACCTCGCGGAGATACGCCGAGCGGCACTGGCCGGGGAACCAGTCGTCATCAGCACTCCCGAAGGCAATCTCGTCTTGCGGGCGGAAGGACGTGCGGGTACTCCCCTGTACGGGTCACCCAAGGACGTGATCCTCCAGTCGGGCGACGATCTCGACCCGCCGGCGCTGCCCGACGGGGCGTGGCGTCGGCGGTGCTGACGGTAGTGGGGCATTTTGATTCCTGTCGTGGTCGTCCAGTCGATCCAGTCAGTCCAGTCGGCAGCGTTGTCGACTTCGTTCGTGGTTATGTCGGGAGAGGGTTGACTTGACATGGCGCGACACGGCAAGACACGTCCAGGCGCACACACACCGCGACGGCCGGCGTGGCTGGGCGGGAGCTCGGGGATCGAGTGCCGGCCCTCGGGCATCTCGCTCCTGATGACCCAGTCTACACCGTACGCCGGGAGAGGCCGCTGGTGGGCCTTCGATCCCCCCGTCGCGCGTGGGGCTGTCAAGCGAGACCTCGCGGTTGACAGAATTTGGCTGATCAGCGTATCGTCGTCGCATGTACACGTGTCTCAGAAAGGGGTTCGCCGGCTACCGCCGAGACCTTTAGAGGCCTGATTCTACGCACACTTGGCCCGATTCCTGGGCTCGATCTCGTACCTCCGACTTGGCGACCCTCAGACCCGTGACCGACAGGGCCGGGGCAATTCGGCGAATCGACGAGGTCTTCCAGTACGCCCTCGCACGTGCTGCCCGCGCGGATGACTCTCGCGATCGGGAGCTGGGGCCAATTCACCTCCTGAAATACGCGTACTTGGCCGACCTAGCGTTCGCCAAGCGCAACAGCGGGGCCACGTACACCGGCACAGACTGGCGGTTCTACCACTTTGGCCCATGGTCGGCGGAGGCCAAGGACCGCATCTGGCCGGCGATCGGGGCGGCTGGCGCCGAGGAGCGGTCCATTCCATTGGCCTACGGCGATGACTACCTCCGCTACCGATTCTCGGCCCTGCGAGCGGAAGCCATCGAGGCGGCTATCTCTCGGGCCCTTCCGGTTCAGGTCAGCGTCGCGATTGACAATGCCGTACAGGAACACGGGGCTGACACGGCCGATCTGCTCAGGCACGTGTATCTGACGCCGCCGATGCTCGCGGCGCGGCCGGGTGAGGTCCTTGACTTCACGTCGGCCGTCGAGCGCGACGAGCCGCCTACCTCCTCGACGCCGAGCGTCCGGCGCACGAAGTCTGAGAAACGCCGCCGGGTTGACGCACTCGTAGCTGGGCGGGTCAAGATCCGGCAGCTTCTCGCGAAGCGACGATCAGAACGTGTTGTTCCGCACCCCCCGCCTCGCTACGACGAAGTCTTCCTCGCGGGCCTCGAAGCGGCCGACCGCGAAGCCGGGGCTCCCCCCGGCCCGTCATCAGGAACGCTCAGCTTTGACGACTCAGTGTGGTCGTCGTCCCAGCGCCGTGACCCAGAAATACCCTGACGAATCGATTCAGAACATCCTCGATCTGGATCCTTCGTGGTGGGTCCGCGACCCGTCAATCACACGCGGGAGTTTGGTCCGGGCGATCGTGCCATACCCCGAGCAGAAGCCGTTTCGTCTCATTCCGGCGGGGCGAGGGAACGACCCGCGGCAGCATGCCACCGCTGAGTACCGGCTCGAAGAATACAGGGTTGGGGATACCCGGCAGGTATCGCCGCTCCCCGTGGCGGCTCTACCGTTGCGCGGTGAAGAGTACGTTGTTCGCCGAGGCAAGCAGCGTCCATGTCTCATCCTTGCCAGCACGGAGGTACGAGTGGACGCCTCACTCGTCCGCGGCCGCGGGTGGCAGACTGCCCAGACGCGCCTCATCGTCCCCTACTACAGCGCAAACGGAACGTCCTCCCGCGCCGGATGGTTACCTGAACTCGTCACCCGCATTCGCCAATGCGAATACCCGCAGTACTTCTGGGATAAGTTACCCTTGTCAGGCGGTTCGGACGAGGGATCGATCCTTCGCCTCGACCATGCGTTCTCTATCGGCTACGACCTCGCCAACATCATGCAAACCGGCTATCGCCTTCACACGGAGGCGTTTGGGATCCTGGATGATTGGTTCGCATGGTACATGACGGGTGCCCTTGCGCGTGAAGGCGCACTCGCCGCTGCCCGGGAGTTGCTGCTGGGATCGTCGTAGGGCTGTCGTCGGGGGAAGCTTGGGCCGCACCCGGCGAGAGCCTCGAGGTCCCGGCCGTGCCCGCACGCGGCACCATGACCGAGTATGCAAGGGCGTCGATGACCCACTACCGTGCTGACAGCGCGGTTGCGGTGTCGTTGCGGCATCATATACTTACCGAAGGGCGTGCCGCGCGGCGGCATCCTCTCGAGCGGCGCCGGTGGGTCGTGCGTCTCACGGGGGAGGGATCATGGCGAAGACAGTCACCCGTCGGGATCTGCTGGCTGGCGCGGCCGGCACCATCGGCGCGGCCGCGCTCGCGCCGGTTGGCGGCCGGGCCCTCGCGCAGGGGGGCGACACGACGAAGCTGCCCGGCGCGCCGGCGAGCGCGCTCGGCGCGCGCTCGCCCCACGAGCCGCTCGTGCGGGGGGCCGTGCGGGGGGCCGCGTCGCGCACCCCGCTCCAGGACCTGCACGGCATCATCACGCCTTCGGACGTCCACTTCGAGCGGCATCACGGGGGCATTCCCGCGGTCGACCCCGCCGACTACCGGCTCCTGATCCACGGGCTGGTCGAGCGGCCGACCGTGCTCACGCTCGCCGACCTCAAGCGCTTCCCGGCCACGTCGCGCATCTGCTTCCTCGAGTGCTCGGGCAACTATCCGCAGGAGGCCGGGCCGGAGACGAAGCCGGAGAACGTGTGCGGCATGACCTCCACGACGGAATGGACGGGCGTCTCGCTCGCGACCCTGTTCCGGGAGGTCGGCGCCAAGCCGGACGCCACGTGGTTCCTGGCCGAGGGGCAGGACGCGGCGGTGATGACGCGCAGCGTTCCGATGGAGAAGGCCTGGGACGACGCGCTGATCGCCTACGCGCAGAACGGCGAGGCGCTGCGGCCGTCGCAGGGCTACCCGGCGCGGCTGCTGCTGCCGGGCTGGGAGGGCAACTCGAACGTCAAGTGGCTGCGGCGCCTGGAGCTGGGTGACCGGCCGTTCATGACGCGCGAGGAGACGTCCAAGTACACGGATCCGCTGGCCGACGGCACGGCCCGCCAGTTCAGCTTCGTCTTCGACGCGCGCTCGATCATCACGTCGCCCGCGTATCCCGACGTGGTCGAGCCGGGCTGGATCGAGATCCGCGGCATCGCGTGGTCCGGCCGCGGCACGATTGCGCAGGTCGACGTCAGCACGGACGGCGGCCGGAGCTGGCAGGCGGCGCGCCTGCAGGAGCCCGTGCTGCGGCAGGCGCACACGCGTTTCCGGCATCTGTGGCGCTGGGACGGCGGGACGGCGGAGATCATGAGCCGGGCCACCGACGACACCGGCTACGTGCAGCCGACGCGGGCGGCGCTGCGCGCCGCGCGCGGCCGGCGGGCGCGGCGCTACCACCTCAACCCGATCACGGCCTGGCGGATCGAGCGGGGCGGGCGCGTCTTCTACCGGGAGGAGCCGCCGTGGGACGCCTGACCATCCGGCGGACGCTCGCCGCGGCGCTGCCGGTCGCCGTGCTGCTCGCGGGCGGCGCCGGTCCGGCGGGCGCGGGCCGGGTGGCGGCGCAGGCGCCGCAAGCCGGCCCGGCGCCCGCGGGCCCCGAGCGGTTCGGCTTCGGCCGGGCGGCGACCGAGGCCGAGATAGCCGCCTGGGACATCGACGTCAGGCCCGACGGCGTGGGCCTGCCGGCGGGCGAGGGCAGCGCCGCGAGCGGCGCGCCGATCTACGCGCGGGAATGCGCCTCGTGCCACGGTGCGGCCGGCGAGGGCGGGGTCGCGGACCCGCTCGTGGGCTACGCGCCGGAGAGTACGCCGCCGTTCGGCCCGCGCTACGAGGCGTGGCGCGGCGACGGCGACGACGTGCGGTTCACCGTCGGCAACTACTGGCCGTACGCCACGACGCTCTACGACTACATCCTGCGGGCGATGCCGTCGGACGCGCCCGGCACGCTGCAGCCTGACGAGGTCTACGGCCTGGTGGCCTGGATTCTCGCCGAGAACGGCCTCATCGCCCGCGACGCGGTGCTGGATGCCGCGACGCTGCCCGCGGTCGAGATGCCGGCCCGCGACATCTTCGTGCCGCAGGAGCGCTGACGCGGTTCGGCGGCGGGAGGCGCGGCGGCCGACTACCGGCGGACCGCTTCGCTACGGGCCACCGCGGCGCGCCTCAACGCCGCTGGCGCTTGCCGCTGCCGCCCTGGCCGGCGGGCGTCCGGTCCACAGCCTCGACGGCCGCGCAGGCGCGCGCGATGCCGTAGATCGCCGTGGCGAGCAGCGCCGCGCCCGCCGGGACCAGCAGGATGCCCAGCCCGGGATCGCCGCCGTAGAAGGCGACGCCGCCCAGGAAGAAGCCGCCCGGCAGCAGGAAGCTGGCCCCGACGAGGCACGCCGACGTCGCCGGCAGCCGGTGCGACGCCAGCTCCGGCGCGACGCGCAGGCAGAGGCCGAAGGCGACGTGGATCAGGCCCAGCAGGCCGCCGTGGGCGTGGGCGAGCCTCCACATCAGCCGCCGCGTCTCGTTCGACGCGTCCAGGTACAGCCCCGCCTTGAACCCGTGCAGCAGCTCGAGGACGAAGCCGAGGGTCAGGAAGACGAGGAGCGACCACCAGCCGAAGCGGAGGTGCCGGCGGGCGTAGCCGAGCGGGTGGCGGCCGTCGGCTGGCACTACTCCCTCAGGAACAGCGGCCGGTTGTCGCGCTGGTGCAGGATGCGCCGGAACTCGTCGATCCGCAGGCGGCCGTCGGCGTCGACCAGCAGCTCGGGCTCGCGCCGGCGCCGGGACAGGGTGCTATTCTGCCAGGCCCGCAGGATGGGCAGCGCCGCGGCGACCCGCTCCTCCCGGCTGGCGACGTAGTCGTAGTCGACGCCGGCGTAGCCGGGCAGCGTGCGCAGCGAGCGGTAGGCGATGTAGCGCACCGCCTCGTAGGGGTCGTTGAGCAGCTCGGCGAGGTGCGGCACCATCCAGCTCGTGCCCGACGCCGCCTGGGCCGGGCTCCAGCCGAGAGCCCAGGCGGTCAGCGCCCGCTCGCCGGCGTCGCCCCGCATCGCCCACAGCAGCCCGGCCGCCACCGTCCGCTCGTCCTCCGTCAGCGGCGGCGTGGGCAGGTCGTACCAGTCCTCGAGCGCCGCGCCCGTCCAGGCCAGCGTCCGGTCCAGGTGGCAGAGGTTGCACGCGTTCGGCCGGCCGGCCGCGACGGTCTCGGCGACCGACGGGCTGCTGACGGTATGGCTGCGGATGGCCTTGAGCAGGCCGTACGACGTGTACGGCATGTGGCAGTTGTAGCAGGTGCTGCCCGCCGAGTCCGGCGCATGGCGCGTGTGCGCCGCCGCGTCGTCGGCCACCGCCGCGTGGCACTGCGCGCAGGCGGCGTTGCCGTCCATGCCCCGCGCCACCTGGTGCGTGTCGGCCCACTCGGCCACCGGCCGCGGGTCGTCCGGCGGCTTGTGCATCGTGTGGCACGCGAAGCACGACAGCGTGCGCTGCGGGTCGTCCGCGTTCTTGAAGCAGGGCGAGTCGATCAGGCCGTTGTACTCGCGTCCCGACACGCGGATCATCCCGTCCGGCCAGAACGAGCCGGTGACGAACGCCGGGTCGCGGGCGACGAACGCCGCCAGCTCGGGCGCATGCCGCTGCGCGGTGGGCTGCGGCATGAAGCGCGTGTCGCGCAGCTCGTCGCCCGGCCGGTATGGAAAGCCCTGCGCATTCGCCTGCCGCTCGCCGGCCGCGTCGCGGAACTCCCACACGCTGTGGCACTGGCCGCAGACCTGCGACGACCGCCGCGGGTCGAGGCGGGTGGGCAGCACGATGGTCGGATCGGGCCGGTCGCCCAGATGGCTCCCGTAGCGGCTCAGCGGGTTCCGATGCTTGCGGACGTGCTCGTCCCCCGGGCCGTGGCAGGCCTCGCAGGCGATGCCGAACTCGGCGGTCGTGGTGTCGACCGACTGCTCGCTGATCGCTTCGGAGAGAAACGGCGTGTCGAAGCGGGTCCGCGGAAACGTCGTGTGGCAGGCCAGGCAGACCGCGTTCCAGTGGCCGTCGACCGTCGACACCGACTGGTTCGGCGGGTGCAGGACCACGGCGCTGCGCGGGGCCCAGCGGTCGTCGGCAAGCAGGTAGACGCCCGGCAGCACGTTGAGGGCGCGGTCGTGCTCGGTGGCGTACCAGTAGATCTGCTGGTGGTGCGAGCCGGTGATCATCACCACCTGGCGCGTGATGCGCGGCCGCTCGCGCTCGGCACCCTCCGCGCCCGGGTCGTTGAACTCGGCCCAGAACTCGTTGCCGCGCCGTTCCAGCCGCATCGGGTCGCCGTGGACGTCGTCGACCTGCACGCCGTCGAAGTCGGCGAGCACGGTCTGCGGCGTGGCCACCTGGGTCATCGTGCGGTGATACGAGCCGTACCAGGTGTCGTACTGCGAGGGATGGCAGGCCTTGCACGCCGCCGACGACACGAACCCGTCGGTCGAGACCTGGATCGGCCGGTTGGCGACCTGATCCTCGGGCGTGACCGGCTCGCGCGTGAGCACGGCGGCCGCCCCGAGCGCGACCGCTGCCGCCACGATGGCGCCGATCGGCAGCAGTTGCCGCACGGCCGCGCGCCGCCCTGGCCCGCCCATCGTCGCCTGACGGCGCCGCTCGGCGCCCAACCAACCCTGCAGGAGTCCGCGCCGTCCTGCGGCGCGAACTCCTACAGCGCGGGCTCCCCGTCCAGAAGCTGTCGCTCGACCCATTCGCGAACCACCCGCTGGCGGCGCGTGCTGAAGAAGATGCGCAGCTCCATGCGGAAGTTGTACAGCTTCGGGAGCCACACGTCGGGCTCGACGCGCTCGAAATCGAGGCTGCCCACGGCCTCGTTGAGCGTCGCCAGCCCCAGGAGATAGCGCACCGGCTCGTCCATCCGGAACTCGACCCGCGCCACCCCGTAGTCGCTCTGGGCCACGTACATCGTGCCGCTCGAGCGGTTCAGCGCCTTGTCGATGCGGGTCTTCTCCGGCAGCCTGCCTACACGCGGCGCGAAGGCGATGGCCCAGCACGGCTCGCCGGCAACCGTCTCGACGCCGGCGATCGAGGCCTCGTAGCGCCCGAGGAGCTCCGGGCCGAGGCGGACCTGGCGCTCGTCGTTGGTCTCGGCGCGGCCGCCGCCCTCGCGCACCCGCTCCCGGGCTTCGCGGATGAACTCGTCGCGCTTCTCGCGCTCGTCGCGCTGCTGCCCGGCGTCGAGCGGGCGCCCGTCGCGGAGGACCAGCTCCTCGTAGAGCTCGCCCTCGAGCGGGTAGCGCCGGTACTCGCGCGTCTCGGTCTCCGTGATCTCGCCCGCTTCGTCCAGCCGGTCGCTCGTCGTGACGATGCGCGACTCGTAGCGCAGCTCCGACTCGTTCTCGTCCTGCCGTTCCGCGCGCTCGAGCATGCGCTCGATGATCTCTGCCAGGGGCGGCGCATCGGCGCCGGCGGCGTCGAGTGTTGCCGCCGCGGGCCGCGGCGCCTCCTGTGTCGGAAACGCCGCGGCGGTCGCCAGGATGACGCCGGCCGCCACGATCGCCATGTGTCGCATCGGATTGATGGTAGCACCGACGGCTCCGGCCGGGGCCCGACCGGCTATACTGCCGACCGATCCCGATGCCCGCCGCCAGCCCGCTCTCCGTGCTCGTCGTGAGCTGCTCGCTCAACGCCGCGAGCCGCTCCCACCGTCTGGCCTGCGCCGCCCGGACCGCGCTGCGGGCGCTGGACGTCGACGCCGAGCTGATCGATCTGCGGGAATGGGAGCTGCCGTTCTGCGACGGCGGCGGCAGCTACGAGCACCCGTCGGTCGCGCCGCTCGCGGGCCGCATCGAGCAGGCCTCGGCGGTGCTCGTGGCGTCGCCGGTCTACAACTACGATCTGAACGCCGCCGCCAAGAATCTTGTGGAGATGACCGGCGCGGCCTGGAGCGAGAAGCCGGTCGGCTTCCTGTGCACGGCCGGCGCCCGCAGCAGCTACATGTCGCCGATCGGCCTGGCGAACAGCCTGATGTTCGACTTCCGCAGCCTGATCATCCCGCGCTTCGTCTACGCCGTGAAGGACGACTTCGAGACGGACGGCGAGCTGGCGGAGCCGCTGCGGGCGCGCGTCGAGCAGCTCGCGCGCACGGCGGTCGGCCTGGCGCGCGCCCTGGCTTGGCTGCACGCTTCGAACGGCGCCGAATCCGGCGGCCCTGCAGGCGGCCCTGATAGATCAGCTTGATCGGCTTGATCAGCGTCCGGCGTCAGCGCCGGGCGCGTCTCCCCGAGGTGCTCCCATGATTCCAGTCCGCACACGATCCGCTGCCCGCCGCCTCGGCCGCCGTGACCTCCTGCGGGTGTCGCCCGCGGCGCTCGCCGCCGGCCTGTGGCCAGCGCCGGCCGCTGCCGCGGGGCAGCGCATACCGGCGGAGGCGCCGAGCGACATCGTCGAGTGCGCGGCGACGCTGTCCGGCCTGGAGTTCACCGCCGATCAGCGCAACCTGATGCGCTCGGACGTCGCGCGCAACCGGCGGCGGTACGCCGCGCTGCGGGCGCTGGACGTCACCCACGATACCGCGCCGGCCTTCGCCTTTCGGCCCGCTCCGGCGGGCAGCCTCCCGGCGGGCCGGGCCACGCCGCACGCCGCCCTGCCGGTCGCGCGTCCGGAGCGCGTGGCTGTCCCGGCCAGCCTCGAAGAGCTCGCTTTCGAGCCGGTGACGACGCTGTCGCGGCTGATCGAGCGGCGGCTGGTGACGTCCGTCGACCTGACGCGGCTGTACCTGGGCCGTCTCCGGCGTTACGGCGGCCGGCTCAACGCCGTGGTCACGCTCATGGAGGACGCCGCGCTGGCGCAGGCGGCGGCGGCCGACCGGGAGCTTGCCGGCGGTCGTTACCGCGGGCCGCTGCACGGGATTCCGTGGGGCGCCAAGGACCTGTTCGCGGCGCGCGGCGCCCGCACGACGTGGGGCGCCCGGCCTTACGAGCAGCAGGTGATCGACGCGGACGCGACCGTCGTCGAGCGCCTGGCCGAGGCCGGCGCGGTGCTCGTGGCCAAGCTGTCGATGGGCGCGCTGGCGCGCGGCAGCGTCTGGTTCGGGGGCATGACGCGCAACCCGTGGGCGCCCGGGCGCGGCTCGAGCGGCTCGTCCGCGGGATCCGGGGCCGCCACGGCCGCCGGGCTGGTGGGGTTCGCGCTCGGCACGGAGACCCTGGGCTCCATCATCTCGCCCTCGGCGGCGTGCGGCGTCACGGGCCTGCGGCCGACGTTCGGGCGGGTCAGCCGGCACGGGGCGATGGCGCTCACCTGGACCATGGACAAGATCGGCCCGATGTGCCGCAGCGTGGACGACTGCGTCCTCGTCTTCAACGCCATCTACGGACCCGACGGCCGGGACGACACGGTGGTCGACGCGCCGTTCGAGTGGAAGGCCGGGTACGACCCCGCGCGCCTGCGCGCCGGCTACGTCGCGGACGAGTTCGAGCGGCCGCCGCTGGGGGAGCTGTTCCGGAACGCGCGGGCCGCCGAGGCCCGCCAGGCCGTGCTGCAGGCCGCGCTCGACGACCTGCGCCGCGCGGGCATGACGCTCGAGCCCATCGCGCTGCCCGAGTTCCCGGCCGACGCGCTGCGCCTGATCCTCGAGGCGGAGGCGGCGGCGGCATTCGACGATCTGACGCGCAGCGGCGGTCTCGACCAGCTCACCGAGCAGGGCCCGGACGCCTGGCCGAACGTCTTCCGCGCCTCGCGGCTGATCCCGGCCGTCGAGTACATCCGCGCGCAGCGCGCCCGCACGCTGCTGATGCGCGAGCTGAACGCGCTGCTCGAGCGGGTCGATCTGTTCGTGAGCCCGACGCTCAGCGCCAGCCTGACGATGACCAACCTCACGGGGCACCCGGCCCTGGCGCTGAAGGCCGGCTTCAGCGGCGGCCTGCCGGTCGCGCTGATGCTGACGGGCCGTCTGTACGACGAGTCGACCCTGCTGCAGGCCGCGCGCGCCTACGAGCGCGCGACCCGCTGGCACACGCTGCACCCCGCGCTCGACGCGTTGTGAGGGGCGCGATCGGCGTCAGTCGGCGCCGATCGCCCGCCGGGCCTCGAGGATGTCGCCGACGAGGCGCTCGACGTGCTGCTCGTCGATGAAGGGCGAGAGCATGAAGCTCTTGAGGCCGACCGTCGGCTCGCCGTAGTCGGTTTGGCGGTAGCAGTCGGTCATCGAGATGTGCACGCCCTCGCCGCGCATCGCGCGGTCGTAGAGATAGCGGAACAGCCGCCGGTTGTAGTCGTTGTGGCGCAGCAGGTCGGCGCGCGCGGCGGGATCGGTGCGCTCGCGGTCCTTGATGGTCCAGGTGTCGACGCCGTCGGGGTAGACGCGGAAGACGGTGACCGGCCCGACGCCGTCGTCGTTGAGCACCGTGGTCGAGTCGTGCCCTTCGAGATGCTCGCGCAGCAGCTCGGCCATCTCCACGAGGTGGCCGAGGAGGACGCGCAGGCCGACCCGGCCGAAGAGGTGCAGGTTGGCGTAGGCCGCGAGCACGCCGCCGCCGCCGCGCGACGTCTCGAGCGTGTAGACGCCGGGATGCCGCTCGCCGCTCTGGAACAGGTAGGGCATCTGGTCGCGGCCGCGGACCAGGAGCTGCAGATCGTTGCGGTCGCGGGCCAGGAAGAGGCTCGAGACGTAGGGCGTGAAGCCGGTCTTGTGGAAGTCGATGCCGATCGAGTCGGCGCGCGCCAGTTGCGCGATGCGGCGGCCGGCGGCGGCCAGCGCGCGCACGGTGCGGGGCCGGAACCCGAGCGGATTGCGCTCGAAGTCGTAGTCGTTGAAGACGGACCAGGCCCAGCCGATGACGGCGTCGGCGTGGACGTGCGGCGTGTAGTCGAGCTGGTAGTCCTCCACCAGCCGGTCGCGCAGATCGACGATGGCCGCCAGGTCGTCGACGCCGAAGGCGTCGGTGGTGCCCATCGTCGCCACCAGCGTGACGATGCGCCGCCCGTCGTCGAGCGCCGCGCGGGCCGCGGCCTCGAGCCGGTCGATGCGGATGTCGTTCCGCAGGTGCGTGGGCACCTCGATGACCTGCTTCTCGCCGAGGCCGAGCCAGCCGGCGACGTTCAGGCGGCAGTAGTGGCTCTGCTCCGAGGCCAGGATGACGCCGTCGCCGCGGATGCCGTTGTCCATCGCATCGGGAAACGCCTTCTCGATGCCCAGTCGGGCGCCGTACAGCGTGGTGCCCGTGCCGCCGAAGGTGAAGATGCCGGCGGAGCGGGCCGGGTCGTAGCCGACCAGGCTGGAGGTCATGGCGGCGACGGCCGTCTCGGTGACGGCGAGGCCGTACGACGTGTCGTCCGACACGAGGTTCGGGTTGTAGATGGCGGGGAGCAGGGCGCCGATCACGCTCGGGATGGACGGCGGCGGCACGACGTTGATCTGCGTCCGCGGATGCCCCCAGATCGGCATGCCCTCGAGCCTGCCGACGAGCTGGTGCGCCACGTCCTCGACGCTGCTGCCCTCCTCGCCCAGCGTCATCCGCTCCGCCGCGGCGTAGTCGAGCTGCTGCGGCTGGCCGAGCAGCGGCACCTCGGACTTCATGTCGTCGATCCGGTCGAGGGCCTGCATGATCGAGAACACGAAGTAGGCGTCGCGCATGCGGTCCGAGACCGGTGCGGGGAAGGTGTCCCGTATGCGGGCCAGCCGTTCGTGGTAGCGGGGTTCGCTCACTCGTATCGGACGGAGTCGATCAGGGCCGTGAAGGCCGGCTCCCAGCGTATGACCGTGGTTTCCGGGCCGGTCAGCTTGAAGAAGAAGGGACCGCCGGGCGTATCGACCGCGGCCGCCTTCAGCCGGAACCCGCGCTTGTAGTACCGCATCCGGGAGCCGGGCAGGACCTCGGCCGCGAAGATCCCCGGCACGTCGAGCAGCGTGATCTGCATGCCCCCCATCTCGAAGCGGCTGGTCGTCGCGACGTCGGCGGACGGACGATCGTCGGGCTGCAGCATCTGGTTGGTCCAGCGCTCGAGCTGCGGCTCCACGGCGCCGCCCTCGTTGCCGAAGTGGAAGATGGCGCACTCGGCGTCCTCGCCGTCCTCGGCGGCGCGCGGCAGCACGAAGTGGGCGACCCCGGCGGGCGGGTCCGGCTCGACCGCAATCCAGCCGTCCGGGGTGTCGAAGCGGAGCGTGGCCTGCGCGCCGGCCGGGCTCGCAGGCAGCAGGAGGAGGAACAGGGGAAGCCCGGTGGCCAGCAGGCGCCGGGACATCTTCAGGAGCACCTTCCTCAATGCTAGCACCGCGCGCGGGCGACGTCATGCCGGGTCGGATTCTCCGCTCGGCCGACTGCTACAATGGCCTGCCCGCTGCGGGCTCACGCGCCCGCTCGCGCGCTCGACGCAATCTGATGGTGACGACGGTCCGACGCCGGATTGAGACGGCCGGTCAGGGTGACGTGCACGACGTCACCGCGGAGGTGGCGACGGCGGTTTCCGGTTCGGGCCTGACGGCCGGCGTCGCGACCGTGGCCGTGGTCGGCTCCACGGCCGGGATCACCACGATCGAGTTCGAGCCGGGCGCCGTGACGGACTTCAACCGCCTGTTCGAGCAGCTCGCGCCGCGTGATGCGCCCTACGCCCATCACGAGCGGTGGGGCGACGACAACGGGTCGAGCCACGTCCGGGCGGCGCTGCTCGGTCCGTCCATCGCGATTCCCTTCAGCGACGCGGAGCTGGCGCTCGGCACATGGCAGCAGCTCGTGCTCGTGGAGTGCGACACGCGGGCGCGCACGCGCGAGCTGGTCATCCAGTTGGTCGGCGAGTGACTGCCGTGCAGATCGACTACGAGAAGGAAACGCTCGACAACGGGCTCGACGTGATCGTGCACGAGGATCGCGGCTGCCCCCTCGTCGCGGTCAACCTGTGGTACCACGTCGGGTCCAAGGACGAGCGGCCCGGCCGCACCGGGTTCGCGCACCTGTTCGAGCACCTGATGTTCGAGGGATCGGCGCACCACGACAGCAGCTACTTCTCCCCGCTGCAGGAGATCGGCGGCACGCTGAACGGGTCGACGAACACCGATCGCACGAACTACTGGGAGGTCGTGCCGTCCCCGGCGTTCGAACGGGCGCTGTGGATGGAGTCGGACCGGATGGGCTTTCTCCTGCCGGCCCTCACCACCGAGAAGTTCGAGACGCAGCGCGAGGTGGTGCTCAACGAGCGGCGCCAGAACTACGAGAACCGGCCCTACGGTCTCGTGCCGGTCGCGCTCATGGCGGCGCTGTACCCGCCGCGGCATCCGTACCACTGGCTGACGATAGGCGATCCCGACGACGTGCGCGCCGCCGGGCTGGCCGACGTCAAGGCGTTCTTCGCCGCCTACTACCACCCGGCCAACGCGTCCCTGGCGATTGCCGGCGACGTCCGGACCGGCGCCGCGTTCGAGGCGGCCCGGCGGCACTTCGGCGACATCCCGGCCGGCCCCCGCCCCGCGCCCCCGCCGGTGCCGGCCGAGCCCGCGCCGCCCGGCGAGCGGCGCCTGCTCCTCGTCGATCGCGTCGAGCTGCCGCGCCTGTACCTCGCCTGGCGCACGCCGCCGCTGTACGCGCCGGGCGACGCGGAGTGCGACCTGCTGGCCGAAATTCTCGGCGGCGGCAAGTCGTCCCGGCTGTACCGCGCCCTCGTCCACGACCGGCAGATGGCGACGGACGTCAGCGCCGGCCAGAGCTCGCACGAGCTGTCGAGCAGCTTCAGCATCGTTGCCACGGCGGCGCCCGGGCACGACCTGGCGGAGCTCGAGGCGGTCATCGCCGGCGAGCTGGAGACCCTGCGGAGCGCCGGCCCCACCGCCGACGAGGTGGAGCGGAACCGCGCGACCGTCGAGGCCGACTTCGTCTACCAGGTGCAGACCGTGGGCGGGTTCGGCGGCCGCTCCGATCAGCTCAATGCCTACAACGTCCTCACGGGCGATCCGGGCTACGGCCCGGCCGACCGCGCGCGCTACGCGCGCGTGACGCCGGAGGCGGTCGGGCAGGCGGTGGAGACGTTCCTGAATGCCGCCGGCCGCGTCGCGCTCAGCGTCGTGCCGGAAGGCAGGACCGACGCCGCGCTGCCGGATTCCACGCCCGTGCATCCGCGGTAGCGCAGCCCTGTCTGATTAAAGCCCATGCCCGGAGTCGATCGTACGCGTCTGCCCGCCGTCGGCGCCGACCCGGCGTTCCGCCTGCCCGCGTTCGAGTGCACGACGCTGAGCGACGGCGTGCAGGTAATGGCGGCCGGCCACCACCGGGCGCCGGTGCTGACGCTCCTGCTCCTGCTGCCGGCCGGCGCGGCGGCGGATCCGCCCGCCCGGCCGGGCCTCGCGGCCCTGACGGCGGATCTGTTCGACGAAGGCAGCGCGGCGCTGTCCGACGTCGAGCTCCACCAGGCGTTGATGCGCATCGGGGGGCGCCTGAGCACCGAGGTGTGGAGCGACGCGACGGTCGTCGGGCTCACGACGCTGTCGCGGCATGCGCGGGAAGGGCTGCGGCTGCTGTTCGAGATTGCCGCGCGCCCGCGCTTCGAGCCGGCCGACGTCGCTCGCGTGCGCGACCTGCGGGTCAACCGCATCCGGCAGTTGCGACGCTCGGCGGCAGCCGTGGCCGGGCGCGTGTTCGTGGAGGCCCTGTACGGATCCCATCCGTACGGGCACCCGGCCATCGGGACCGAGGCCGCACTGCGCGCGCTGGGACCGGCCGAGGTGGCCGACTTCCACCGGCGCCGGTACCTGCGCCTGCCCTGGACGGTCGTGGCCGTCGGCGACCTGGCTCCCGAGGCGCTGCTTGCCGAGGCCGCGCAGGCCTGGGACGGGGGCGCCCTCGCCGGCGGGGGAACGCCGCCGGACGGGCCGCCGCCGGAGCCGCCGCCCGCGGCCCGGCGCCTGGTGTTCTCCGCCCGCGAGGGCGCCGTGCAGTCCGAGATCCGTCTCGGCCACCCCGGCGTGCCGCGCACGTCGCCCGACTACTACGCCCTGAGCGTGCTGAACATGGTGCTCGGCGGACAGTTCGTGAGCCGCATCAACCTGAACCTGCGCGAGGAGAAGGGCTACACCTACGGCGCCCGGACGTCGTTCGACTGGCGCGTCGGGCGCGGCCCGTTCTGCCTGCAGGTCGGCGTGCAGACGGCGGCCACCCTGGACGCGTTGCGCGAGGCGGTGCGCGAGATCGCGGAGGTCCGGGGCCCGCGCCCGCCGTCGCCGCGCGAGCTCGAGACGGCCCGGGCGGCGTTGACGCGCGGCTTCCCGCGCAGTTTCGAGACCGCCTTCCAGGTTGCGCGCGCCGGCGTCCGAATCGCGCTGCACCGGCTCCCCGACGACGACTACGCGCGGTTCGTGCCGCGCATCATGGCGGTCGGCGCCGACGACGTCCTGCAGGCCGCGCAGCGGCACCTGCGGCCCGACGAGCTGCTCGCCGTGGTGGTCGGCTCGCGGCCGGACGTGCTTGAGGAGCTGGCCGAGCTGGGCTTCGGCGATCCCGTGGAATGGCCCGCCGGCTGACCGGCAGCTACAGGGTCCGTGCCAGGAAGCGCAGCAGGACGTAGCCGTCCAGCCAGTTGAACGGGGCGATGCCCGTGGTGTAGTGGCCGCAGGGCAGCACGAACGCCCGATGCGGTACCCCGCAGCGCCGGAACTGGTCCACGAGCCGGCGCGACAGGCCGACCGGAAACGAGAGATCGTAGCGCGCGTACACCAGCAGGACCTGCGTGTCCCGCAGGCGGGCGACGTGCGGCTCGGGGCTGATCGGCAGCCACAGCCGGCGCAGGCGGTCGAGGTCGATATGGCCATCGAGCCCGGCGCGCACGTGGGCGGTCGAGAGCCCGGCCCACACCACGTCCGCGAAGTACGGGGAGATGTGGTTGAGGGCGGCGGCCCGGATGCGGGGCTCGTGCGCGGCCGTCAGCATGGCCAGGCAGGAGCCCAGGCTGGTCCCGAGGATCCCGATCCGCTCGTAGCCGCGCCCGCTCAGCCAATGCACGGCGCGCCGCGCGTCGAGCACCGCCTGGCGGCACACCTGGAGCGTGCGCCCCACGTTGGCGCTGACGATGTAGTCGGCGCGGTGGAGCTCCGGCGGCATGCGCCGGTCGTGGTACGGCAGGCTGAGCCGCAGGCTGCTGATGCCGGCGCGCGCAATCAGCCGGCTCAGCGCGACGTGCGAGCCGGCGTCGGCGTTCCATTGCGGCAGCACCACCACCGCGCGGCGCCCGGCGGCGCGGCCGGCGGCGGGAAAGTACAGCGCGTGGACCGTGTTGTTCTCGGGGTGCGGCGTGCGGAAGGCGCTGGGGAAGCTGAGGACGTTCCCGCGCAGCTCGTAGCCGTCGGTGGCGGGGGCGTGAAAGAAGCGCACCGAGTCGGCCACCATCCGGGCCGACCAGTCGCGCAGCTCGTCGTGCGGCGAGGCCGCGGGGCCGCGCCGGTCGTCGAGCCAGTCGGCTCCCCACTCGAACCCGCGCACGACGCGGTCCGTGGTGCGGGCGGCGAGCCGGCGTTCCCAGGCGTGGAAGAGGCGCGCGAGCATGGGCAGGTCCGCGGGGCTGGAGCGTCAGCGCGGAATGCTACTATGGAGGCCGCCGCCGGGGGGAACGATGGGTCTCAGGGACGTGGACGTGAAGACCGCATTCGAGTTGCAGTCGCGTGAGGGGTACACCTACGTCGACGTGCGCTCGGTGCCGGAGTACGAGAACGGGCATGCGCAGGGCGCGCACAACGTGCCCCTCCTGCACCGCGACCCCGCCACGGGCCAGATGCTACCCAACCCGGAGTTCCTGGCGGTGATGCAGGCCAACTACCCGCCGGAGACCAGGCTCCTCGTCGGCTGCCAGATGGGCGGCCGCTCGGCGCGGGCCGCGCAGGTGCTGGCCGCGGCCGGCTACGAGGACGTCGCGAACGTGCAGGGCGGCTACGGCGGCGCCCGCGACCCGCGCAGCGGCCAGGTGCTGGCCGAAGGCTGGGTCGCTGCCGGGCTGCCGGTCGAGCAGTCGGCGCCGCCGGGCGGCGGCTACGAGGATCTGCGCGGCAAGCTCCCCTGAGCGGTCCCCGCAAGCGGACGCCGGGGGTTCGGGGCGCAGCCCCGTTTGATTGAAGCCTCTCAGCCCCTGATGGTGCCCTCGCAGCGCGCCGCCAGGTCGAGTAGCCGCCGGGTCGCGCCCCTGCGGCCGACCAGTTGCACCGCGCAGGGCAGGCCCTCGGGGGTTGTGCCGCAGGGGATGGAGATGGCCGGGTGGCCGGTCAGGTTGAAGAGCTGCGTGAGGCGCAGCGTCACGCTCCGCACGTCGCTCGTCCGGTCGCCGACGGCCACTTCCTCGGCGCCCAGCCGCGGCGCGGGAATCGGGAGCGTCGGCAGCAGGAGTGCCTGGCGGCCGGCGAGCGCCGCATCCACCTCCCGGCGCAGCGTCTCCCGGAGTTGCTGCGCCCGCGCGTAGTCCGCGGGCGTCACGGACCGGCCCAGCTCGAGGCGCCGGCGCACGGCGGGCGAGTAGTCGCCGCCGCGCGCCGCCAGCGTCGCGGCGTGGGCGGCGTAGGCCTCGCGCAACTGCGTGTGCCGGTAGGTCCGGGGGATCTCCGGCGCGTGCGAGATGGCGACCGTGTCCAGCTCCGCGCCGCCGGCCCGCAGGCGGTCGACGGCCGCCACGCACGCGGCGTCGACCGCCGGGTCGAGGAGGTCGAGAAAGTAGCGGCGGGGCCGGCCCCTACCGCTCGGCGCGGGCCGCCCGCCGGTACCGCAGCCTGCCGCCTCCTCCGCCCGCCCGCCGCCCGCGAGCGCGCGATAGACGGCGGCGACGTCGCCGACCGTCAGGCCGAGCGGCCCCACGTGGTCGAGGGTCGGCGCCAGGGGCACCACGCCGTCGCACGGCAGCTCGCCGAAGGTCGGCTTGAGACCGACCACGCCGCAGGCGGCGGCCGGGATGCGGATGGAGCCGCCCGTATCCGTGCCGACGGACGCCAGCGCCATGCCCGCCGCGACCGATACGGCCGACCCGCCGCTCGACCCGCCGGCGACGCGGGCCGGGTCGTGCGGATTGCGCGTCGGCCCGAAGGCCGAATCCGCGCCGGTCGTGCCGAACGCGAACTCGTGGAGGTTGCACTTGCCGACGAAGATCGCGCCGGCCCGGCGCAGGGCGGCCAGCGCGGGGGCGTCGGCCGCCGCCCGGTGCCCGGCGCGCGCCCGCGAGGCGGCGGTGGTGGGCAGGCCGCGCAGGTCGAGCAGGTCCTTCACCGAGACGGGAATGCCGTGCAGCGGCCCGAGCGGCCGGCCGGCCGCCAGGTCGCGGTCGGCCTGGGCGGCCGCGGCGCGGGCGTCGTCGGCCGTGACGGCGATGAAGGCGTTCAGCTCGCCGTCCCGGCGCGCGATGGCGTCCAGGCAGCGCTCGAGCAGCTCGGCCGCGGTCGTCCGGCCTTCGCGCAGGCGCGCCGTTGCGTCGGCGATGGTCGGCAGCGCCGCCGGCACGCTGCACTCGTCGACGGAATCTCCGTTCCCAGCCGTACTGCGGCCAAGTCCGCGAGTGGCGGGGACGGCTGTCATGCGCGCGCCGCCGCGGCGCCTGCCCGGCTGTCTCCGGCGCTCGCCGGCCCCTCCGCAGCGCCGAGCAGCTCGTCTATCGCGTGCTCGATCGGTCGCCGGGAAGAAAAAAGGTCCTTGCTGTAGAGCCAGCCGCGCCGTCTGAGACCTATGTCGACAAGTCCGGTGCTGGTTGATCTGGACTGCGTGTCGACCGCGATTCTGCCGTCGGGTCCGACCTGCAAATCGCCTCTCCGGACCGCGCGCTTGATCTGCGGCGCCGGTTTCCGAACGTCGTCGAGGATGAAGTACACACGCTCGCTGGTTGCAACCAGCCAGGTGTGCTGTCTGGAGGTTTCGAAAATCAGGAGGCTGCTTGCGTCATCCGACGATTCGCTCGACGAGTCATGGCTTCTCGACGTCTTGACAGCCTCGCGAATCTCGAGCTCACTCGAGAAGCTCCGATATCCGAGCAGGCTCTCGATCAAGTTCATCGCATCTCCTCCTCGTCGTCCTGCTCCACTTCCGGTGTGCCGCCCGAAGCCACCGCAAGGAGCCGCGGCAGCACCGTCGGCCAGCCAATGCCGACGATGACTCGCGCGTTGATGCTCTCCGTGTCGAACAGTTGCACGAGGCCGCCGAGGTAGGCGCCCAGCACGGCTCCGACGCCCCACAGCAGGATCGACTGGAAGGTGCGCCAGCCGCCGAACCCGACTCCCAGAAGACTGGAGCGGCCGAGCAGCAGGGTGCCCGCCCAATCGAGCAGGCAGATGGCCAGCGCAATGAAGCCGCAGGCGAGTGCGAAGGACAACACCGCGGGGTCGTACACGCTCGTCAGCGCGTTCTGGAAGACGTCTTCAGTCGCCATGGTGGTTCCCGGGACGGTTCTGTCCCGGCCGCAGCACCCCGATGATGCGCGCGCCGCCGGGTCCGGCGCGGCGGGCGGTCAGCGTGCGTGCTGCCGACTCTCAAGCATATGGTAGGCCATCGATGGTGTCGGTTCGCCAGTCGTCCACGGGATCCCCTCCGGTGATATGCTCGGCTGATGGAGCGCCTGCGCGACGCGTGGCCCGTCATCGTGATTGTAGCCACCATCGCGACCGCCGCCTGGATGGCCGCGTGGAACGTGCAGGGTTTCATCGCGGCGCAGATCGCCGCGAGCGAGGCACGCCTCACGGCGCAGATTGCGGAGACCCGGGCGCAGATCGCCGAGACCCGGGCGCAGATCACGGAGACCCGGGCCGAGACCCGGGCGCAGACCGCCGAGATCCGGGCGCAGATCGCCGAGATCCGCAGGTACATTGTCGATCACCTCGACGACCACGGCGCCGTCGACTGACGCCGGCCCGCGTCCACGACGGGCACGCCGGTAGCCGGCCATCAATACAACAGGTAGCGCGACCGGACCGCGGCGAACGCCGCGACGTCCGCTTCCCAGCCGGCCGCGATCTCGGTTGCCTCGACGTCCGCGTCGATCTGCAGGCGCAGCGCGGCCGATCCGGCGAGGATGTCGATCGGCTGCTTCGTCCGCTCGTACTCGTAGGGCGGCTCGCGCCAGGTGAAGCGCGCCGGGTCCGCCCGGCGGATCGCCTGCAGGACGGCGACCGCCGTCAGCACGGGCCTGAAGGCCTCGCGGTCGGTCACGTGAATCTGGCAGCCGCCGCAGGACCGGCCCGCATGCTTCTGGAAGGTCGGCTCGAAGTGCGCGGCCCGGGTCACCGCCCCCGGCAGCGCGGCGTCCGTGATGCGCCCGGCCAGGGCCTCGCCGTCGATCCACGGCGCGCCGAGCAGCTCGAACGGCCGCGTGGTGCCCCGGCCCTCCGACAGGTTGGTGCCCTCGAACAGCACCGCGCCCGGGTAGACCACGGCGCTGTCCAGGGTCGGCAGGTTGGGCGAGGGCATGACCCACGGCAGCCCCGTGGCGTCGAGGTACGCCGTCCGCTCCCAGGCGTGCAGACGCGCCACCTGCAGCTCGGCGCCAAGGCCGAAGTGGTCGTTGAACAGGCGCGCCAGCTCGCCGATCGTCAGGCCGTGGCGCAGCGGGATCGGGAACTGCCCGACGAACGACTCGTGGCCCGGCGCGAGCAGGGGGCCCTCGACCTGCACGCCGCCGATCGGGTTGGGCCGGTCGCAGACCACCACGGGCAGCCCGAGCCGGCCGGCGGCCCGCAGGCAGTTGGCCATCGTGTAGACGTAGGTGTAGACGCGCGTGCCAACGTCCTGCAGGTCGATGACGAGGACGTCGAGACCGTCGAACATGGCCGCGGTCGGCTCGCGGAGGTCGCTGTACAGGGAATGGATGGGGATGTCGTAGGTCGGATGCCTCGCGTGCGGCGTCTCGACCATGTTGTCCTGGACGTCCGAGCGGAAGCCGTGCTGGGGGCCGAACAGGGCGGCCAGCGTGAGGTCGGGCGCCCGCCAGAGGCGCTGTGCGGTGTGCCGGTACGCCGCGTCGATCGAGGCGGGGTTGCAGACGAGCCCGACGCGGCGCCCCGCGAGGTCCCCGGACGCCAGCAAGCGGTCGATCCCCGGCGACGTCGCGGATGTCCGGCGCATGCGTTAGAGTGTACCGGCTCCGCCAGGGAGGCGCCCGATGGAGACCAAGGCAGGCTGGACCGGCCGCGTCTACGAGGACTTCGAGGTGGGCGACGTCTACCGCCACCCGCTCGGACGGACCGTGATTGCGGCCGACAACATCTGGTTCACGCTGCTCACGCAGAACAGCAACGCGATTCACTTCGATCGGGCGTACGCCGCGAACACCGAGTTCGGCAAGCCGCTCGTCGACTCCACGTTCACGCTGGCGCTCGTGACCGGCCAGTCGACCATCGACCTGTCGTGGAACGTCATGGCCAATCTCGGGTGGGACGAGGTGCGCCTGCCGCATCCCGTCTTCGAGGGCGACACGATCTACTCGCAGAGCGAGGTGCTCTCGAAGCGCGAGTCGAAGTCGCGGCCGAACGTCGGCATCGTGACGGTGAAGACGGTGGGATTCAACCAGGACGGGACGGTCGTGATCGAGTACAAGCGCACCTTCATGGTGTACCGGCAAGGGCACGTGCCGCCGGCGGGGCGGGTGGCGCCGAAGCTGCCGGAGAAAGGACAGTCGTGACCAGCATGCGATGGGGCGCGTGGCCGGCCGCAGCCCTGCTGGCGATGGCCGGCTGCGGCGGCGGCGGACCGGAGACCGTGGTCGAGGGCGATACGGCGTTCGTCAACGTCAACGTGCTGCCGATGGACGCCGAGCGGGTGCTCGAGGGCCGGACCGTGGTGATTGCCGACGGACGCATCGCCGCCGTCGGCACGTCCGCCGAGGTCGGGCCGGCCGAGGGCGTCGAGATCATCGACGCGGCGGGCGGCTACCTCCTGCCTGGGCTGGCCGAGATGCACGGCCACCTGCCGACCCCGCGGATGACCGATCGCGACGCGCAGAACCTGCTGTTTCTGTACATCGCCAACGGGGTGACGACCGTGCGCGGCATGCAGGGGCACCCCTCGCAGTTCGGGCTGCGGGCGCGGGTCGAGAGCGGCGCCGTCGTGGGCCCGCGCCTGCTGCTGGGCAGCGTCTCGATCAACGGCCGCGACGTGTCGACGCCGGCGGAGGCGGAGCAGGCGGTCCGCGAGTACCAGGTGGCGGGCTACGACCTGATCAAGATGCTGGAGGGGGTGAGCGTCGAGACGTACGACGCGGCGGTGCGGACGGCGGCGGAGGTGGGCATCCCGCTTGCCGGCCACGTGCCGGACAGCGTCGGGCTGCGGCACGCTCTCGCGTCCGGCCAGGCGTCCATCGACCACCTGGACAACTACGTCGAGGCGCTGGTCCCGGACGACGAGCTGCCCGAGGAATGGTCCGCCATCGTCGGCCTCGGCAGCCTGCTCGGGAGCGTGGACGAGTCCCGCCTGCCCGAGGTCGTGAACGCGACGCTGGAAGCCGGCGCCTGGGTCGTGCCGACGATGGTGCTGTGGGAGACGGGCATCTTCGCCGCGCGCTCCGCCGCGGAGGTCGAGGCGGAGCGGCCGGAGGTGCGCTACATGCCGCCGGAGACGGTCGAGCGCTGGCGGCAGGCCGTCGCGGGCAGCCTCGAGCGGAGCGATGTCGAGACCAACCGGCAGATCGCCGAGCTGCGCCGCGCCATCCTGCTGGCGCTGTACGAGGCCGGGGCCAACATCGCGCTGGGCACCGATTCGCCCCAGACGTTCAGCGTGCCGGGCTTCTCTTCCCACCGCGAGCTGCGCTACTACGTCGAGCTGGGCATGACGCCCTACGACGCCCTCGCGATCGGCACCCGCAAGCCGGCCGAGTACTTCGGCGCGGACGAGGAGTTCGGCACGGTGGCGGTCGGCCGCAGCGCGGATCTGATCCTGCTCACCGCCAACCCGCTCGCCGACATCGCCAATACCGAGCGCCGGGCCGGCGTGATGGTCCGCGGGCGCTGGTTCCCGGAGGACGAGATCCAGCGCCGGCTCGAGGAGATCGCGGTCTTCTATGGCAACTGACCGCGGCGACGAGCGGATACGCCGCAGCCTGCTCTTCGTTCCCGCGGTTCGCCCGGATCGGTACCCCAAGGCGCTCGCCACCGGCGCCGACGCCGTCTGCCTCGATCTCGAGGACGGCGTGGCGTTCGCGGCCAAGGAGACGGCGCGCGAGCAGGCATTCGCGCTGCTGGCCGGCCGCGAGCCGACGGCGGCAGAGGTCAGCCTGCGCGTCAACGACGTCAAGACCGAGCTGGGCCGCGCGGACCTGGCGGCCCTGGCCGAGGCCGGCGTCCGTCCCGACGCGCTGATGCTGCCCAAGGTGGCCGGCGCCGGCGAGGTCCAGGAGGTCGAGGCGGCCCTCGCCCCGCTGGGCGCCGCGCTGCCGCTCATCGTGCAGTTCGAGACGGCGGCCGGGGTGCTGGCCGCGGAGGAGATCGCAGCGGCGTCCTCCCACGTGTCCGCGGTGTTCTTCGGCGCCATCGACCTGTCGGCCGACCTCGGCTGCGCCGTGGACTGGGAGGCGCTGCTCTACGCGCGGTCGCGCGTGGTGCTGGCGGCCGGGGCGGCCGGCGTCAGCGCGCTCGACTCGCCCTTCATGGACGTGCCGGCCGTGGAGGCGCTGGCCGACGAGAGCCGCCGCGTCCGCCGCCTCGGCTTCGCAGGCAAGGCCGCCATCCATCCGACGCAGGTGCCGGTGATCCAGCGCGCGTTCTCGCCATCCGACGAGGAGCTGGCCTGGGCACGGAAGATCGTGGCGGCCTACGAGAGACAGCAGGGGGGCGTGCTGCTGGTCGACGGCAAGCTCATCGAGCGCCCGGTCGTCCGGGCCGCGCACCGCAACCTGCGGATCGCCGCCCGGCTCGCGGCCGAAGGCGCTCCGGGCCGCTGAGGCGGGGACGCCCGCCGCAAGCCTTCCCGGCGGGAGGCTGGGCGGAGGCCGCAGCCCCCGCCCGCCGGATCCTACCAGTCGAACTGGCCGCCGACCTTGAACAGGCGGCCGTTCATGATCTGCGTGATGCGCGGGAAGTTCTCCGCGTAGTTGTCGTCGACGAACGAGACGTAGTTGGCGTTGAAGATGTTGAAGATGTCGAACCAGGCGCGCACGCGGGCCTGCCCGAGCTGCAGGATCTTCGTGAACCGCAGGTCGAGCTGGTTGAGCCGCGGCTCGTGCTGCGTGGCGATGGTGTTGAAGGTCTGGGAGGCGACCGCCGCGCTCGTTGACGGAAACGACGTGAAGAACCCCGTGCCCGCCGGGAGGAGGTGCACGTTTTCCTCACCGACCGCGACCGGTCGGCCGAGCTGCGCCTCGGCGGCCGCCCGTTCCGCGTCATTCACGAGCGCATCGTACTCCGCCTCGTGCAGGATGCCGGCGATGTTCTGGTAGACGAACGAGACCTCCGTGTCCAGCGGCAGCGGATAGCTGCCGTTGATCTTGAACTGGGTGCCCGCCGCCCACGGCTCGGAAACCTGGCAGTACCCCGGCCGGTTCTGGGTCGGATTGTCCACGACGAAGCACTCGCTCCAGGTCTGCGAGCCGGTGGTCAGGCCGCCGGCCAGCGTGGCCCCGTTGGGCAAGCGGCCGTTGAAGTTGAAGTCGACCCCGTTGAAGTCCATCCACTTGTCGCCGAACTCCTCGGCCGGCACGGTGACGTAGTCTTCTCCGCGATCGAGCCCTGCCTGCGTGATCGTGTAGAGGCCGCAGAGCTGCTGTCCGCTGACGCTGCCGAGCCCCGGATCGGTCGGGGCGGTGATGCAGTACTCGTCGTAGTCGTCCGGGGTGACTCGCAGGTTGTCGATGACGGTGAAGCCGTCGAACTTCGTCCGGTAGTAGCCGACCTCGATCGACCAGCCCTCGGTCAACTCGTGCTGGATGGCGACCGACGTCTGCCACTGGCCCTGCCGCGTGCCCCAGCCGTGCAGCAGATCGTCCCGATAGCGGTTCACGATCAGGGGCGTGCCGAACTCCGGGTTGCGGATCGCCCCGCATTCGCCGTTCGCGTCGAAGTTGTCGAAGTCGCAGTCGGGGTTCAGGTCCCCGTTGCCGGGGGGCAGATCCAGGCGGGGGGTCAGACTGTCGTTCCACGCTCGGGACGTTCTGAGCTGGAACGACTCCATCGGGTTGACGTCCTGGGCGATATTCGAGCCCACGCCCAGAATGTAGCGCCCGAACGACCCCTTGAGCGCCGTCCGGCCGTCCCCGAACAGGTCGTACGCGGCGCCCAGCCGCGGCGCGATGTCGTGGTAGTTCGGGGCGTTGTCGATCGGCGCGGTGGTGAACGACGGCGTGAAGCGGCCCGCCGGGTGGGTCTGCTCGGGGATGTAGCCGACCAGGTGGTCCCAACGCACGCCCAGGTTGAGCGTCAGCCGGTCGATCGTCCACTGGTCCTGCGCGAAGAGTGCGTACTCGTGCGCCCGCTGGTCCGACAGCCGGGGCGTGGCGTACTGGTTGACCCCGAACGAGAGGCCCGGCTCGGCGAAGTCGTACGACAGGTCGTTGTGGATGAACACGTTGAGGTGCGCCTCGCGCAGCCAGAGATACGAGAAGCCGACCTTCAGGTTGTGCGAGCCGGTGACATACGACACGGACCCCCGGGTGGTGAAGTTCGGGTGCCGCTCCGAGCCGTACAGGCACGGCGTCGCGTCGCAGAACACCTGCGTGTTGTGGACGAAGAAGAACGGGGCGAAGGTGCGCACCCCGACGTCGTCCGGCCGCACCGTGGGCTGCATGTTGGGCGAAACGGCAGTCCTCAACATCGAGGCGCCGGCCTGGAACAGCAGCCGGTTGGTCACCGGCATGGTCCACGACGCCTGCGACAGGTTCACCGGGTCGAACGTGTAGAGCGCCGACGCGTCCTTGTCGACGAAGCCGTACTGCGACCAGAAGTTGCAGAAGCAGCTCTTCTGGTCGCTGCGCGAGAAATTGAACTTGTTGCGCTCGCTCGCCTGCCACGTCAGCCGCAGGCTGTTGTCCCGCTGGTTGATGTCGAAGTCCACCGGCTGGTTGTAGTCGGGGGTGTAGAACGGGCTGTGCGGCGTCGTGTTGACGAAGCTGTTCGGCTGATACGACTGCGAGCCCCACCAGCGGTGCGCCGTGAAGAACCACAGCTTGTCGCGCACGATGGGGCCGCCGAGGCCGATCCCGTAGTCCCAGATCTTGCGGATCCCGTTGACCTGGCGCTGCAGCAGGCCGCGCCGCCCCAGCTCCTCGTCCCAGTTCAGGCTCTGCATGTTCTCGTTCGTGCCGCTCATGTTCAGGTAGTAGCTGAACTGGTTGCCGCCCTCCTTCGGGATCGAGTTGACCCCGACGCCGCCGGTCCGCGACTCGGCGTCCATGGCGGCAATCGTCATCACGGTCTCCTGGATGGCCGCCTGATTCGGGAAGTACAGCCGCGAGGTGCCCGTCCCGGTGCCGATCCCGTTCGTGAAGTAGAAACCGTCCCACTTGATGTCGCCGTCGGTGTCGTCGCTGCCGTGGATCTTGATGTGTCCCCAGGTGTCCCCGACGCTGCCGCCCACGTCGTGCCCGCCACCCAGGATCTCGGACGTCGCGCCCGGGGTAAGCGCCGCGTAGCCCCAGTAGGTCTTGCCGGTCGGGAGCTCGTCGAAGCGCTCGCGCGTGAAGGTGTCCTGGGTCGTCACGTTCTGGACGTCGATCACCGGGCTCGCGCCCGACACGGTGACCGTCTCCTCGATCGAGCCGACGGTCATCTGTGCGTCCACGTTCGCCGTGAACCCCGAGCTCAGCTCGATGCCTTCGCGCACGAAGGTCGAGAAGCCGGGCAGGGTGAAGGTGACGGTGTAGGTCCCGGGCCGCAAGGCCTCGATGGCGTAGAGCCCCGCACCGTCGCTGATGCTCGTCCGCACCCCCTCGATGAGAGCGGGACTCCTGGCCTCCACCGTCACGCCGGGGA
Organism: uncultured Vicinamibacteraceae bacterium; assembly: GCA_964348425.1. GTDB lineage: Bacteria > Acidobacteriota > Vicinamibacteria > Vicinamibacterales > UBA8438 > JAAXGX01. Next base: position 27,962 of record CAYGCV010000007.1, read on the forward strand.
GGACGCCGCCGGTCTCGTCTGCTACGGAACCGGCGATGCTGCCGGTCTGGGCCGCGGACGCGGCCGGGAGCAGGAGGGTAGTCGCGAACGCCAGACACGCCGCCCGAACGCCTCTTCGTCTCAGCACGATCTCCCCCTTCCGGAAAGAACGCCGACTGACGAGTGAGCCGCCGACTGCGCCGTTCTATTGCACGCCTGCTGTTGCGGCGATTATCCCTCTCCGTGACGGGTTTCTCAAGGACCGTTCGCGGGGCGTGGAGCCGCCGGGATCGACCGTGCGGGGTGCCGGCGGGGCGCGTCCGCTATGATCCTCGCAGCCCGGCGCCGAGCCCGGTGTTCGCGCCGATCGATTCATGACCGACGACACGCGCCGCGCGACGGCCCTCCGCACCGCAGGGCTGCTGTTCATCCTGGCGGCGGTCGCCACCATCGCCGCAGTCGTCGGACGTGTGTCCGCAGCCGCCGACGGGGCGTCGCTGGCCGCCTCGCTCGCGGCCATCGCGGACAGTCGCGGGCTCTACGCGGCCGGCGGCGCGGGGCGCTTCGTGTCCGGGGTCGCCCTGGCCGCCGCAGCGTGGTGCTTGCACCGGGCGCCGCTCGAGCACCGACCGCAAGGCACGGCCATCGTCACCGGTCTGCTCGCGGCGTCGGGGATGCTCACGGCCTGTTCGGGGGCAGCCGCGGTGGTGCTGGCGGCCGGCGTGCCGGGCGGCCCGGATGCCGCGGGCCTCGACGCGCTGGCGCGGGAGCTGGAGACGACGGTGTGGCTGCGCCGGGTGAGCGGCGCGGCCGGCTTCTCCCTGGCGGGCCTGGCGCTCGTCGCCGCCGCCCGCGGCCAGTGGCGCGGCGCGGACGTGCTGCCGCGAATCGCGCCGGCCTCGGCGGTGCTGGGCCTCGCGATGCAGCTCGTGTGGCTCGACGCGGCGACCTGGGTGCACCCGATCACCGGCACCGCCTTCGTCGTCTGGTTGACTGCGGCCGGCGGTTGCTTCCTGAAGGGGCAGAGCTGGTGGGGATGACGGCGCCGTGCTCGTTCAGGCGCCGCGGGCGATGGCTCCAGGCCAGGAGTCTGCGCCGTACAACGGTGCAGGCTCCGCAAGGCGCGCACAGCGCGCCTCGGCGGGAGC
>CAYGCV010000008.1:0-28677 GCA_964348425.1 uncultured Vicinamibacteraceae bacterium
CCCGGGACCGGGCAGGTGGTTGACCTCAGCCTCTTCGAGCCGCTGTTTCGGCTCTATTCGCGCGTGGCGGCATATATAAGTACCGGTTGTTCCGAGTTCGAAGCAGAGTTCATGCACACCCATCGTGTCGTGCCCGCTCGGCCCGCTCGCATGATGCCGACCATGATGCCGACGATGACCGGCCCGACCGGGCCGGTCCTGCGTGGCGGGTGATGTAGCCGACACCGATTGGGGAATCCCAGCAGGCCATCATCCGCCACCGGGTGATGGCCTTTTTCATTGCATATCACAGACTGGTGCGTCATGCCCGCACGCGATCCTGAGAACAGCACGAGCAGCCGGCCGCTCGGCGTGGCGCTCGTGGGTTTCGGCACCGTCGGCCAGGCCGTGGCCCGCATTCTCTGCAACGGGTCGCACGGCCGCCTGCGGTTGACGCACGTCTGCAATCGCCGGGTCGAGCGGAAACGGGCGAGCTGGGTGCCCGCGGGCGTGACCTGGACGGACGACATCGGGGCGGTGCTCGACTCGGATACGGACGTCGTCGTGGAGCTCATCGGCGGCCGGGACCCGGCAGCGGACTGGATGCGGCGGGCGCTCGAAGCCGGGAAGTCGGTCGTCACGGCGAACAAGCAGGTCATCGCGGAGCAGGGCGCCGAGCTGGAGGCGCTCGCACGGCGCCGGGGGCGGCGGCTGCGCTTCGAGGCCGCCGTGGCGGGCGGCATTCCCATCATTCACGGCCTGCAGGAGGGCCTGGCGGGCGATCGCCTGTTCCGCGTGCTCGGGATTCTCAACGGCACCTGCAACTACATCCTGACCCGCATGGAGGCCGACCGGGTGTCGTTCGACGCGGCGCTCCGCGAGGCCCAGGAGCTGGGCTACGCGGAGGCCGATCCGGCGGCGGACGTCGACGGCTTCGACGCGCAGGCGAAGCTGGCCATCCTGTCGGCCGTCGGACTGCGCTGCCCGCTCGAGGCGGGCAGCATTCCCCTGCGGACGATCACCGCGATAGACGCCGTCGACTTCGCGTACGCGAAGCAGCTCGCCTGCACCATCCGGCAGGTCTCGCGGGCCGAACGCGATGGCGACGGCCGGGTGCTCGCTGCCGTGCAGCCGATGCTCGTGCCGCGGACGTCGGCGCTGGCGCAGGTCGGCGGCAGCCGCAACGTGGTCGTCGTGGAGGGCGCGGCGGGCGGCGAGACGGCCTTCTTCGGACACGGCGCCGGCGGCGACCCGACGGCTGTCGCCGTGGTCTCGGACCTGGAGTCGATCGCGAGGGGGAGCGGCGACGCCGCGGCGCGCCTCGCGGCCGGGCCGGCGGCAAGCGCCGTGCGGGACTTCGTGTCGCCGCACTACGCCCGCTTCATCATCGACGACCGGCCGGGGATTGTCGCGGCGCTGGCGGGCGTGTTCTCGCGACACGGCGTGAACATCGACGCGGTGCTCCAGCAGCCCGGCTGGCCCAAGACGCGTCTGCCGTTCGTCATGACGCTGAACGCCTGCAGCGCGGCGGCGGTGCATGCCGCGCTCGACGAGGCGTCGGCGTTCGACTTTCACGTCCGGCCGCCGCTGTGGATGCCGGTGTTGACCCAGAGGCAGCCGACATGAGCTATTTCACCGGTCTCCGCTGTTCGTTGTGCAAGGAGGTCTTCCCGGCAGAGGCTCTGTACGTCTGCGACAAGTGCCTCGGGCCGCTCGAGGCGACCTACGACCTCGACGCGATCAGGGCGCGGGTCACCCGCGAGCTGATCGCCGCACGCCCCGGCAACCTGTGGCGCTACCGGGAGTTCCTCCCTATCGAGGGCGAGCCGCGCACCGGATTCCACGCGGGCTGGACGCCCCTGGTTCGCGCCGACCGCCTGGGCCGGGAGCTGGGACTCCGGGAGCTCTACCTCAAGGACGACTCGGTCAACCATCCCACGCTCTCGTACAAGGACCGCGTCGTCTCGGTGGCGGCCACGCGGGCCGTGGAGCTGGGAATCACGATCTTCGGCTGCGCCTCGACCGGCAACCTCGGCAACAGCGTGGCCGCGCACGCCGGGCGCCTGGGGCTGGAGTGCTACGTGTTCATTCCACACGACCTCGAGCCTGGCAAGATCCTGGGCTCCGCCGTGTCGGGTCCCCACGTGGTCGCCATCGACGGCACGTACGACGATGTCAACAGGCTGTGCACGCAGGTGGGCGACCGCTACGGGTGGGGCTTCGCCAACATCAACCTGCGCTCGTACTACGCCGAGGGAGCGAAGACGTACGGCTTCGAGATCGTCGAGCAGCTCGGCTGGCGCTTCCCGCAGCACGTGGTCTCCCCGGTCGCGGGCGGCACGCTGCTGCCGCGGATCGGTCGCGGATTTCGCGAGCTGCACGACGTGGGGCTGGCGGACGGTCCGCTGCCGCGCATCCACGCCGCCCAGGCCGCGGGCTGCGCCCCGGTCATCCACGCGCTCGAGAACGGTCTCGAGCATCCCGAGCCGGTCAGGCCCGACACGATCGCGAAGTCGATCGCCATCGGCAATCCGGCCGACGGGTACCACGTGCTGCAGACCGTGCGCGGCAGCGGCGGCAGCGGGGCGGCCGTAAGCGACGCCGAGATCCTCGACGCCATCGCACTGCTCGCGCGCACCGAGGGCATCTTCACCGAGCCCGCGGGCGGCACGACGCTCGCCGCGGCGATTCGACTCGTTCGCGACGAGGTGATTCCGCGGGAGGAATCCGTCGTCGTGTGCATCACCGGCAACGGCTACAAGACGGCCGACGCCATGACGGACACCGTGCCGGGACCGCGGCGCATCGGCCGGTCGCTGCGGGAGTTCGAAGCGTACCTGACCGACCGGCACGAGATTCACCAGCGTGCGGATGGCGGATGAGATGCCGGGCGCGGCCGCGTGCTCCGAGATAGTCGAGGCCGAGGGGCACCTCGTCGACTCGCAGCTCCTCAACGTGATCTTCGACAAGGTCATCGAGCGGCGCTCCAGGTTCGAGGTGCTGCGGTTCGACATCGGCCGGACCAACGACGAGTTCTCGCGCCTGGAGCTGAAGGTCACGGCTCCCGAGCCGGCGGTCCTGCGCCGGCTGCTCGAAGACCTGATGCCGCTGGGCTGCCACGCCCGGCCGCTGCGCGACGCGCTGCTCAGGCCTGCCGAGGCCGACGGGGTGGTTCCCGACGACTTCTACTCGACGACGAACCACCAGACGTTCATCCGCCACGGAGGCCGCTGGCTGGCCGTCGACGCGCAGCGCATGGACGCGGTCGTCGTCGTTCACGAGGGCCGCGCGGCCTGCCGGAAGCTGCGGGACGTGCGGCGCGGCGAGCGGGTGGTCTGCGGCGTCTCCGGCATCCGCGTCTCGCCCGAGTTCCGCGAGCGCGACAGACTGGGGTTCGCGTTCATGACGAACGACGTGTCGACCGAGCGCCGGGTCGAGGTCAGCGCGTCGAAGGTCGTGGCGATGATGCGCGACGTCAAGGCGCACGGGGGGCGCATCGCCTTCGTCGCGGGCCCGGTCGTCGTGCACAGCGGCGGCGGCGGCTACTTCACGGACCTGATTCGCCGGGGGTTCGTGGACGTGCTGCTGGCGGGCAACGCGCTCGCCGTCCACGACGTGGAGCAGGCCCTGTTCGGCACCTCGCTCGGCGTGGATCTCGAGGCCGGCATCGCCCGGGACGAGGGGCACCGCAACCACATGCGGGCGATCAACGCCATCAACCGCGCGGGCGGGCTGCGACCGGCGGTCGACGGCGGCACGCTGCGGTCGGGGATCATGTACGAGCTCATCGTCCGCGACATTCCGTACGTGCTTGCCGGCAGCATCCGCGACGACGGCCCGCTCCTGGACACGGAGATGGATCTGATCGCGGCGCAGGATCGGTACGCCGGCCAGTTGGTCGACGTCAAGATGGTGGTGATGCTGTCGACGATGCTCCACAGCATCGGCGTGGGGAACATGCTGCCGTCCCACGTGCGCGTCGTCTGCGTCGACATCAACCCCGCGGTGGTCACCAAGCTCGGCGACCGGGGGTCGTCGCAGACCGTCGGCATCGTGACCGACGTCGGGCTGTTCCTGCACCAACTGGCCACGCAACTGGGAGCGCTGGACGCCGGGGCGCGGCGTGGCGCGGCCCGCGCGGCAGGGAAGTGAGGCGGACGTGTGACAGGCTCGAGTACGCTGCAGAGCGGGATCATCGTCAGGAAGTACGGGGGCACGTCGGTTGCCACGCCCGAGCGGATCAGCGCGATCGCGGAGCGGGTGGCGCAGCAGGTCGGCGGCGTGCGGGGGCTCATCGTCGTGCTGTCGGCGATGGGCAAGTCGACGGACGAGCTCGTGGCGCTGGCGCAGCGGGTGTCCAGGCGCCCCGCGGGCCGCGAAATGGATCTGCTGCTGGCCACGGGCGAGCAGGTATCCGTGTCGCTGCTCGGGCTCGCCCTGCAGGACCGCGGCGTGGCGGCCGTGTCGCTGACCGCGGCGCAATGCGGCATCCGCACGGACAGCGCGTTCAACGTCGCGCGGATTCAGTCCATCGACACGCAGCGGATTCGCGCGGAGCTAGATGCCGGCCGGGTCGTCATCGTCACGGGCTTCCAGGGCGTCACGACCGACCATGACATCACGACCCTGGGCCGGGGGGGCAGCGACATCACGGGCGTCGCGGTGGCGGTGGCCGTGGGCGCCGACGTCTGCGAGATCTGCACGGACGTCGACGGCGTGCTCACGGCCGATCCCAACCTCGTGCCCGGCGCCCGGCTGTGGCCCGAGATCAGCTACGAGGCGGCCATCGAGATGGCGTCGAGCGGCGCGAAGGTGCTGCATCCCCGGGCCGCCGAGCTGTGCATGGCGTACGACATTCCGATCCACGTGCGGTCGAGCTTTCACGCGCGCGAGGGCACGTGGATCCGCGGGAGCGACGATATGGTGATGGAGCAGGCCGAGGTCGTGGGGGTGAGCAGCGACAGGAAGATCGCCAAGATCACGCTCCGCGAGGTGCCCGACGAGCCGGGTCTGGCGGCTCGCGTGTTCCAGGATCTGGCCGGCGAGGACATCTGCGTGCGGCTCATCATCCAGAGCGCGAGCTCGGAAGGGCGGGGACGCATCACGTTCGTCCTCGACGAGGAGTTCGCCGAGCAGGCGGCGCACCTGGTCGAGCAGTGGAAGGCGGCCGGCATCGCCAGCGACGGGAGCGTCGACCACGACGTGGCGAAGATCTCCATCGTGGGGTCGCGCCTCGCCTCGACCCCCGGCCTGGCGGCGCGCATGTTCTCGGCGCTCGCGCGGGAGGAGATCAACATCGACTGCATCAGCTCCTCCGAGATGAAGGTGGCCTGCGTGATCGGCGGCGAGCACGTCGAGCGCGCCGTGCGCGCGGTTCACGACGAGTTCTTCCCGCCGGAGGCGGCGCGATGACGGCGCGGCAGCCGGCCCGGCGGATCGATGTCGGCATCCTCGGCGCGACGGGGATGGTCGGCCAGGAGTTCATCGCGCAGCTCCAGGGGCATCCGTGGTTCAGCCTCACGTGGATCGCGGCGAGCGAGCGGTCGCGGGGGCGCCGGTTCACGGACGCGACGGCCTGGCGCCTGCCGGCGCCGCGTCCGGCGGCGGTGGCGGACATGATCGTGGACGCCGTCGTTCCGGAGCGGGCGCCGCGCGTCGTGTTCTCGGGACTGGACTCGTCGGTCGCCGGCGAGGTGGAGGCGGCGTTCGCGGCGGCGGGCCACATCGTGGTGAGCAATGCGCGCAACTACCGCATGGACGCCGACGTGCCGCTGCTGGTGCCGGAGATCAACCCGGACCACCTGGCGCTGCTGTCCGCGCAGCGGACGACCCGACAATGGCCCGGCCGCATCGTCACGAACCCGAACTGCTCGACCATCGTCCTGACGCTGGCGCTGGCCCCGCTGCGGCAGTTCGGGCTGCGTTCCGTGAACGTCACGACGCTGCAGGCCGTCTCCGGCGCCGGGTATCCGGGCGTCCCTTCCCTCGACATCGTCGGGAACGTGATTCCGTTCATCGGCGGCGAGGAAGAGAAGATGGAGACCGAGACCCGGAAGATCCTCGGCTCGCTCTCGCAGCAGCGTGTGGAGCCCTACCCGGTCACGGTGAGCGCGCACACCACCCGCGTCGGCGTCACCAACGGGCACACGGGGATGGTCTCGGTCGGCCTCGAGGCGTCGCCCGCCGCCGACGATCTCGTGGATGCGTTCAGGTCGTTCTCGGGGCGCCCGCAGGCCGAGGAGCTGCCGAGCGCGCCGGCCCGGCCGGTCGAGTACCTCGACGAGGCGAGCCGGCCGCAGCCGCGTCTCGACGTCGACCGCGGCAACGGCATGACGGTCACCGTGGGCCGCCTGCGGCCGTGCCCGGTGCTCGACTACAAGTTCGTGGTGCTGGGGCACAACACCATCCGCGGCGCCGCCGGGGCGGCGCTCCTCAACGCCGAGCTGATGATGATCGACGGCCTGCTGGATTGAGGCCGGATTGAGAACGGGAGCGTCGGAAGAGCAGGGGAGGACGAGGCCAAGCCTCGCCCTCCCGTCCCGGTTGCGGCTGGCGCCGTTCTACGGCGCCGACGCCCTAGCCCGCTAATCGTCGCCTTGCGGCTCCGCTTGGCGCCCAACCAACCCTCCAGGAATCCGCGCCGTTCCACGGCGCAGATTCCTTAGTTGGCCGCGACGTTGCCGGCCACGTAGTCGACCGCGATGCGAATCGGGTTGGCGGCGGCGCTGCCGAGCAGCGGCGTCGAGGGCAGGCGCTCGGCGGCGGGATCGAGCGTGGCCCTGATCTCGAGCTGGCTGCCCTCCGGGAGGCTCACCGGCGCGTCGAACCAGAAACGCGTCGTCCACCCCGAATCCGGCTCGCGCAGCCAGAGCATGGGGATGCGGGATCCGTCCGGCGTCACCGCCTCGATCCGGATCTCCGACGATTCGATGTCGATTTCCGGCAGGAGCGCCAGCAGGCTCAGATCCTGCTCGACGTCGTGGGTGAACGTCACCTCCCGGCCGCTCACGGCCTCCGGTGACGTCACGAGCATCGATTCGATGCTGGCCTCGGCGCCGTCCGCGACATAGAGGCCCACCCGGCTCTGATCGACGAACTCCTGGCCTTCGGTGATCCAGGTCTTCTTGTACTGGATGCGCAGCACGAGATCGCTGCCCTGCGGCAGCGAATAGCCCATGCCCCGGGTCTGCACGGGCGCCTGGCCCGGGATCCAGACCGCGATGGGCGGCGCCGCCGGGAAGTCTCCGGCGTCAGGCGGGGCGAACCCGACCCCGGCGTCGGCGTCATCCAGCGTGCGGGCGGCGCCCGTCGTGTCGACGAACACGGCAGCGCTGCGCACGACGGCGGTCGCGTCCGGCTTGAAGTCGATCGCGTTGATCGACCGCTCGGGGGCGTCGCCCGCCGGCAGCACGAAGTAGCGAACCGTCTCGCTGGTGCCGGCGTCGAGCGCGAACGCCTCCGGCATCTCGAGCGTCACGGTCGGCTCCCCGAGCGCCCAGTCCGTGGCCGTCTCGGGCACGGGCGGGACCTGATCGCGGGGACCCTGCGGGTAGCCCCCGCTGGACCACTCGAGAATCATGTCCATGTCCCGGGCCGACAGCGCATGGCCGTTCCGGAACGATCCGAACCCGTCCTCGGCCTGCCACGGCGGCATCCGCAGCCCGAGAATCTCTTCCCGAATGGACTGCGTCCACGGAAAGGCGGAGCGGTAGGTCACGAGCGACATCGGCGCGATGCCGCCTTCCATGTGGCAGCTTCCGCACTGGTCGCGAAAGATCGGAAACAGGTGCTCGTTGTAGTTCCAGCGGGAATTGATCGGCGTGTGGCCGTGGGGGACGGATCCGGCCGCGACCACGAAGCCCATGGCCAGCGTCAGCAGCCACCACCTGTAGCGTTGCATGGGAGCTCTCCTCCTTGCGTGTTGCGTAGCTGTCCGGGTTGTCGGTGCGAGAGCTAGGGCGCGTCCTCGTACACGCGGGCGATCTCGCTCGCGGCCGTGCCGAAGATGTCGTACGCGCCGCTGACCTGCTGCCGGTTGCCGAGATCGCCGTACCAGTCGAGCAGCCAGGCCGAGCGCACGAGGTGGCGCACCGCGATCCTGACGTCGTCGCGCGCCCTGCCCGAGAGCTCCTGGGCCCGGTCGCCCAGCGCCAGCGCGAGCTCCTTCGCCTGCAGGGCCGGAATGAAGAGCTCCGCGAACGCGCCGCGCTCGATCAGGGCCTGCAGCTCCTGGTCGCGCTCCGCGATGGCGGTCACGATGTCCGCCGTCAGCTCGGGAATCGGCGGGCGAATGCGGGCGGCCAGCGGGACCGACGCCGGCGCTCCCGTCATCACCGTGGACGGCCGTATCACGTCGGCGGCGGCAGGGGCGGGCGCGGCGGCCGGCGCGGCCGACGAGTACTCGGCGAAGATGAAGTCGAAACGCTCCTCCGGAAAGTCCTCGACGAACACGACCTTGGCCGTGACCTCGGTCGGGACCGCGAGATCGCCGACGAGCGCTTCCAGATACTCGCCGTCGGGCGCCGGGACGAGGTCGAACGCCGTGACCTCGATGAACTCGTCCGTGGCCTCGTCGTAGTCCTCCTCGAGCACGGCGCGGCCCGTCCACCCGCTGACGTCGACCGGCTCGCGGTAGTTGTCGGTCGCGAACAGGCGGAAGACCCCGTCCTCGGGATAGGTCCCTTCGATGTGGTGGAAGCTGTCGGGGGCCATGAACACGATGCCCCCGTGCCGGGGAGAGTGGTCCATGTGGGCGCCCGGCGCAGCATCCACGACGCCGCACGTCAGCATCTCCGAGCCGTAGTACGGGTTGCGGACCGGCCCGTCGCGCTGCACCCAGTTGGAGCCGTTGTCGTACATCGGGCAGTAGGCGCGCGCGAACCCCTGCGGCAGGTCGAGCGCCGCGAGATACTCGGACAGCGGCTTGAACCGGGTCCGCATCAGCTCGATGTCGTCGGCGGCGGCGACCGAGCGCACGAGCGGCTGGGTGATCGGATCGGCGAGCGTGACCAGGCTGTCGAGCGCCGCCTTGGCGTCGTCGTAGTTGTCGGCGGCCAGCGCCTCCTGGGCGAGCACGTACCCCTCCAGTTGCACGTCGAGGGGAGCCGAGATGCCGTTGAACGGCTCTTCGGGCTGCTGGGCGGCGCGGGCGAACCCCGCCGAGACGGGCAGCAGCAGTACAAGGGCGATGGCGATGACGTCGGTCCGAATCATCCGGGGCATAGGCTCCTCGCGTGAAAAAGAGGGTAGCAGCAGCTCCAGTCCGGGCACTCTGGACTACGTTAGTATACAACCCCGGCGGCCCGCCGCACCGCCCGTTGGCGGACCGCCGGGGGCGGCCGGCGGCGCCTGCGGGCCGGAGCGGCGATGACGACGACGCCAGAGGATACGACGCCGCACGCGGCGGCCAACCGCGCGCTGGCGGACGGGTATCTCGATGAGCTGCGCGGGGTTCGCCGGCTCGCCGCCAACACCCTGGAGAGCTATGCCAGGGACCTCGCGGCGCTGCTGCGCTTCGCCGCGGGCCAGCAGGCGCGCGTGGACAGCCTGTCCCGCGACGATCTCGACGCCGCGGTCCACGACCTGATGGCCGCCGGCCTGGCGCCCCGGTCCGTGGCGCGGTTCGTGGCCTGCGTCCGGGGCTTCTACCGGTTTCTCGTGCGGGACGGTCATCTCCGCGCCAACCCGGCCGACGATCTGCACGCCCCCCGCGCCTGGCCCGCGCTGCCGAAGTTCCTGTCGGTCGAGGAGGTCGATCGCCTGATCGAGCAGCCGGACGCGTCCACGCCGGCCGGCCTGCGGGATCGGGCGCTCATCGAGCTGCTGTACGCCACCGGCATGCGGGTGTCCGAGCTGCTCTCCGTGCGGCTGGACGATCTCAACCTGCGCGGCGGCTATCTGACCTGCCTGGGCAAGGGCTCGAAGGAGCGGCTCGTGCCGATGGGCGCGCCCGCCGTGACGTGGATCCGGCAGTACCTGTCCGCGGCGCGGCCGGCCCTGCTCGCCGGGCAATCGTCGCCGTGGCTGTTCGTCAACGCCCGCGGCAACCGCCTCGGCCGGGTGGGGTTCTGGAAGATTCTCAAGGGTCACGGCCGGCAGGCGGGGCTGCCGCGCGACCTGAGCCCGCACGTCATTCGCCACTCGTTCGCGACGCATCTGCTCGAGCGGGGAGCCGACCTGCGGTCGATTCAGAGCCTGCTCGGGCACTCGGACATCTCGACGACGCAGATCTACACGCACGTCCTCGAAGTGCGCCTCAAGGCGATGTACGACGCGTTCCATCCACGCTCGTAGAGGCGTCCGCGAATTGACCCGCCAACCGCCGCTCTGCTAGCGTTAGCCCTTCATATGCGCCGTACAGGACGTTACGTATTCACGTCGGAGTCGGTCACCGAGGGCCATCCGGACAAGATTGCGGATCAGGTGTCCGACGCCGTGCTCGACGCCGTGCTGGCCCAGGATCCCACGGGCCGGGTGGCCTGCGAGACGCTGGTGACGACCGGTCTCATCGTGCTGGCCGGCGAGGTCACCACGACCTGCAAGAGCGATTTCGCCGGCGTCGCCCGGCAGGCCGTGAGCGACGTGGGGTACACGCGGGCCAAGTACGGGTTCGACGCCGAGACGTGCGCCGTCGTCTCGTCCCTGCACGGGCAGTCTCCCGACATCGCCCTCGGCGTCGACCCGGGCGGCGCGGGCGACCAGGGGCTCATGTTCGGGTACGCCTGCTCGGAGACCCCGGAGCTGATGCCGCTTCCGATCATGCTGTCGCACCACCTCGTGCGGGCGCTCTCCGAGGTGCGGCGGAGCGGGGCCATCGACTACCTCAGGCCCGACGGCAAGTCGCAGGTGACGGTGGAGTACGACGGCGACACGCCCGTGCGCATCGACGCCGTGGTCGTCTCCTCGCAGCACAGCGACGTGGTCGCGATCGACCGCATCCGCGAGGACGTCACGAACCTGATCATCAAGCGCGTCATCCCCGAGAGCCTGATCGACGCCGACACCCGCATCTACGTCAACCCGACGGGGCGGTTCGTGACCGGCGGACCGCACGGCGACTCGGGCCTCACCGGGCGCAAGATCATCGTCGACACGTACGGCGGCATGGCGCCGCACGGCGGGGGCGCGTTCTCCGGCAAGGACCCGACGAAGGTCGATCGCTCGGCGTCCTACATGGCCCGCTACATCGCGAAGAACTGCGTCAAGGCCGGCCTGGCCGATCGGGTGCAGGTGCAACTGGCGTACGCCATCGGCGTGGCGGATCCGGTATCCGTGCTGGTCGAGACGTTCGGGACGGGCAAGCTGGCCGAGGAGCGCATCTCCGGACTCGTGCGCGACCACTTCGCGCTGACGCCGCGCGACATCATCGACGCGCTCAAACTGCGGCGTCCCATCTACCGGCGGACGGCCGCGTTCGGCCATTTCGGCCGGACGGAGCCGGAGTTCACCTGGGAGCGGACGGACAGGGCCGAGGCCCTGCGGGCAGCGGCCGGCCTGTGATCCCGCCTACGTTCGCACCGTCAGCAGCAGATAGATTGCCGAGGCCCCGAAGAGCAGGTTGGGCGCCCAGGCGGCCAGGCTCGGCGCCAGCAGCCCGGCGCTGCCGACGGCGGCGAAGACGTTGATGGTCGTCCAGTAGGTGAAGGCGAGCGCGATGCCGACGCCGACGCCGTAGAGCGTGCCCCGCGGCCCGGTGGTGATCGCGAACGGAATGGCGATCAGGGTGAGGATGAGCGTCACGAACGGGAACGACGCCTTGCGGTGCAGCCCGACGGCGAGGCGTCCCGCGTCGAACCCGCTGGCGTCGAGCGCCGCGATGTGCGCCCGGAGCTCGGCAAAGCTCATCAGCTCCGCATCCGGCCGCTCGGTCTCGAAGTAGTCGGGCGGCTCGAGGAAGGGCAGCGGCGCCTCGGGCGCCGCGCGGTACGGCAGCGACTCGCCGCCCGCCCCGGGCGCCGCGAAGTCGCGCCGCCACACCTCGCGGCCGACCCAGCCGCCGGCGAACGATGCCTCCTTGGCGAACGTCCGCCGGGTCAGGCCCCAGGGCCGGCCGCCGAACTCGTACACCGAGAGATTCCGGAGCTCGTCACGCTCGGGATGGAAGTGGAGGTAGTGATAGATCGAGCCGCGCCCGCCGACTATCCACTGCCGGTTGAGCACGTCCATGGTCCGCTCGCGCGCGACGCCGCTCCGGATCTCGAAGCGCAGCGCCTCCGCCTCCCGGTTCGAGCGGGCCATGATCGTCTCGCTCAACCCGAACAGCACGCCGCTCCAGACGAGGCTCGACAGGATGATGGGCAGCGCCGCGCGGTAGAGGCTGACGCCGCAGGCCTTCATGACCGTCAGCTCGCTGGTCTTGGTCAGCAGGCCGATCGTGACCAGGGCCGCGACGAGTGCCGCAATCGGCAGCACGAAGTACATGAACTGCGGGGTCGCGTACCAGAAGTACGTGAGCAGCGCCAGTCCCGTGGTCTGGCCCTTGAACAGCTTGTCCGACAGATCGATGAACGTGGAGATGTAGAAGATGCCCAGCAGGCCGACGAACGCCAGCAGCACGACCCCCAGGTACAGCCTCGCGACGTACCAGTCGAGCAGGTTCACGTTCGGCAGTCGTGCGCGGGTGATTCGCGCGCGGCGAATCGCGGACGGCCATCGGAAGGGGAGCGACGGCAGGGTCCGGGCCGCGGTCCCGCGCGCGAGCGGGGAGGGGAGTGCGAGACGGCGCTCGACCGACCGGGAGCGCCAGAACAGGAGCGCGAGTCCGGCCAGGCCGAGAACGATGTTCGGCAGCCACATGGCGAGGTGCGCGGAAACCAGCGCCCCCTTGGCCATTGCCTCGGCGCCGTACATCGTGACGTAGTAGGCGAAGATCACGATGATGCCCAGCGCGAAGCTGGCCAGCCTGCCGTCCTTCCGGCTCGTCACCCCTAGGCCGACCCCGATCAGGACGAAGACGATGCACGCGGCGGGAATCGAGAACTTCCGGTGCATCTCCATGATCGGGGCGTGCGGCGACAGCCCGAGCTCGCGCAGGCGCGCCGCCTCGCGCCGCAACTGGGGCAGGGTGAGCTCGGCGAGTCCGCGCTGGGGTCCGGTGCGCGGGAAGACCGTCTCGGGATCCAGGCCGATGACGATCTCCTCGAACGCGTGGACCTCGTAGGTCGCGGGATCGCCGGCATCGACCACGTGGCCCGTCCCGTCGTGCAGCACGATGTCGACGGTGCGCGCATCCGCGTCCAGGACGACGCGCCCGCGGGCGGCGACGTACACGTCCGGCTGGTTCGCCTTCCGCATGTCCGCCAGGAACACGTCGTGCCACCCGCCGCCGGCCGCTGACACCTCGCGCACGTACAGCACGACGTTGGGGAAGTCTTCGTAGAAGACGCGCGGCTTGACCTCGCCTTCGGCCCGGCCGGCCACCGTCCGGAACGTGATCTCCCGAAACGCCTGGTTCGCATCGGGCAGCGCCACCAGCAGGACGTAGCAGGTGGCCGCCGCCGCACCGGCGCCGAGCAGCAGCAGCGGACAGAGCATGCGCAGCACGCTCACCCCGCACGCCTGCAGGGCCACGGTCTCGCGATCGCTGGAGAGGCGGCCGAGGCCCATCAGGACGCCGAGCAGCAGCGCCATCGGTATCGTGACGCCGAGCCCCTGCGGCAGCAGCGTGCCCATGATGCGCAGGATGGTGACGGTGTCGACACCCTTCGCGATGAGGTCCTCCGCCACCGTCATGATCGGCGGGATCATCAGCAGGAACGTGAAGACGAACAGGCCCAGCACGAACGGCGGGATGACTTCCCGAAGCAGGTAGCGGTCGGTGATCCGCAGCATGGCCGGCCCGTGTCGAGTTTAGCAGCGGCGGGACACCGGAGCCCGCACCTGCCGAGCCGGCCACCCGTGCGGCACCACGCCCGCAGTGGAGGCCGGCCGGCGGGTCGGCTCGCGGTCGAACAGCGTGCGCCATCCGGACCGGGCGCGTCCGGCGCGGCGTGGCGGCCGCTCACCGCTTCGGCGGCGGTGGCGGGGGAGGCGGCTGCGGTGGTGGAGGTGGTGCTGGTGCTGGCCGTGGCGGGGGAGGATGGGAATCCTTTTGCACCCTCTTCATGACGCGGTGGCCTCGACTGCTTCGCGATGGCATACGATGAGCAGTCTCCGGCGAGTGCCGTAGGCCGTCGACCGGCGGTCGATGAGCTCTGCCCGGCTCCTGAGCTCCTGTACCCGCTGGCGCACCGCGCCCGACTCGACGCTGCCGTTCCTCAGATCGGCCCAGAGCAGCGTGTACTCGTCGTGGAGCTTGCCCCAATCCACCGAGAATTCAGTAAAGGACGAAGACCGATCAGACAGGCGCATCACGGTCGCCGCGGCAGCCAGGACGGCGGCCAGCAGTGCCAGTATCGCGGTGTGCTGCGGGAACAGCACATCGCTTGCGCTGCTGAACGTTGCTCCCGACAACACGAGCAGGGCGATGTGAACGGCGTTGTCGAGCCTCCGGTACCGTGCCGCGAGGTGCCCGAAGTACCGCTGGCGCATGTCCGCGAAGAACTTCTCGTTCCAGACGAGGGTCCGCATATCCTCGGTCATCTCACCTCGCCCACTGGTTCGAGTCTATCACGGCAAATGGGTGGCGCCCGGACGCCACGTGCGAGGCGGGTCGTCCCGGCTGATCCCCAGTAATTCCGGGCCTCCAGCGAGACGTACAGCTCGGCGGCCGCGTCGTCGTCGACACGGAACCTGTGCGCCGGCAACGTCGCGGCCGCCGGTGCGTCAGAAACGCACCTGCAGCATGACCGAATACGTCCGCGGCGCGCCCAGCATCACCTGGTTGGCGTAGATGAACGACGGGTCGGTCTGGCCCAGGTAGAAGATGTCCGACCAGGACGCGTACGCCGCATCGGTGAGGTTGTCGACGTTGAACGTCACGCGCATGGCGTCCAGGTCGAGGGCGACCCAGGCGTCGGCCGTGGCGTAGCCGTTCAGCGTGATCGTGTTGGCGTTGTTGGCCTGGCGGTCGCCGACGACGCGCACCCTGGCACCCGCCTCGAGCGGCGTGCCGCCGACGTTCCGGTAGCTGCCCCAGAGGTTGCCGATGGCCGTCGGCACGTTCGGCGGCGTGTTCCCGGCGAGCCGCACGAAGTTGGCCGACGGCACGAACGCGGCGTCCGTGAAGGCCAGGCTCGCGCCGATCCGCGCGTCGCCGGTCGGACGCGAGGAGACGGCCAGCTCCAGGCCGCGCGATTCGATGCCGCCGATCGTCGTCGCGCTGTCGAGGGCGAACCGCTCGAGGATGTCGTCCCGCTCGATGTCGAACCAGGCGGCGGTGATCTGTGTCCGTCCGCCGTCGAGGTCCGCCTTCAGGCCGACCTCCCACTGCCGGGCGTCGGTCAGGTCGAAGTCCTGGTTCGCGTTGACCAGCAGGATGTTGGCGTTGACCGGATCCTTGGCGTTGCTGACCTGGCCGTACGCCACGACGTCGCTGCGCAGATTGACGACCGCGCCGGCGCGCCAGCTCCACCAGCGGAACTCGCGGGCGAAGCCGTTCGGCTCGACCGCGCCCGCGGCATCCAGGTTCACGCGCTCGAGGTCCATCGCCTCGTAGCGCAGGGCGCCGGTGAGCCGCACGCGGCCGTGCACGGGCAGCGAGTCCTCGGCGAAGAACGCCCACGAATCGATGTAGGTGGGGCTGATGCCGCGCAGCTCGCGCTGCCCGTAGCTGCCGGGCACGGGATTGAAGACGTCCACGGCGTCGCCTGGCGCGAGCGGTATGCGCCGCCTGAAACCGCGCCCGCGCTCGAAGTCGAGCGTGGAAGCCTCGAAGCCGACGGTGGCCCGGTTCTCGAGGGCGCCGATCGGGGTCCTGATGTCGAGGTGCGCCCGGTCGCCCAGCATCCGCTGGTCGTGGTCGACGAAGAAGTAGCCGTAGTAGCGCTGGATCTCGCCCGCCGCGGTGCAGACGTCGACGACCGCGGTGCAGTACGGAAAGCCCTCGGCGTTCTGCCAGTTCCGCTCGGCGTTGAACCCGTACAGCGTGTTGCGGAGCGTGACGTGGTCGCTCAGGCGCACCTCGGCGTCGGCGCGGAGCAGGAGCTGCGAGGAGTCGTTCACGGCGTCCTCGACGTTGTAGTTGAGGAAACGGGTCCGTGCGTCGATGCCTTCGCCGGTCGTGGTCGTGATGACGTCGAGCGGGTCGCGCACGGCCTCGACCGGCAGCAGCTGCGTGCCGAAGTACGACCCGACGTCGTCGTCCAGGTAGTCCACGCTGAACCGCACGTCGGCGCGCGGGCCGGGCCGCCACAGCAGGCTGACGGTGAAGTTGGACGAGCTGGGGCTCATGCGGTCGACGTAGCCGTCCGAGCCGTAGCGGCTCACGTCGAGGCGGTACCACAGCGAGTCGCTGATCGGTCCGTTCACGCCGATGGCCGTCTGGTAGGTGTTGAACCGCCCGTACGAGAACAGTCCGTTCCATTCCGGCGCGGCCGTCGGCTCGGCCTGCTTCGTCAGGGCGTTGATCGTGCCGGCCACCGCGCCCTGTCCGTTGAGGACCGACGAGGGCCCGCGCAGGAGCTCGACGCGGTCGAGGTTGAAGGTGTTCTGCGGCCGCATGACCATGTTGGCGGGACCGAGCCAGATGCCGTCGCGCAGGACGGTGATCTGCGAGCGCGTGAAGCCGCGCACCGAGAAGCTGGAGGGCGCCGCCGGATTGTGACCCGCCAGCACGCCCGGCATCGTCTCCACGGCATCGCTGAGCCGCTGGTAACCGCGCGTCTCCATGACCGTGCTGTCGACCACGTCGATCGAGGCCGGGACGTCGATGGCGCGCAGACCCAGCCGGCTGCCGGTCGCCGTTGCCTCGGCCAGCCCCAGCTCGCTCCGCGTCCCGGTGACCAGCACGCGTTCCTCGAAGGCCGCGGCAGGCAGACCCAGGTCGAGGCGGGTAGGGGGCCCCGCCGCCACCGTGACCGGCGTCGTGAGGGGCGCGAATCCTTCCCGCACGGCCGTGATGTTGTACGTACCGGGCGGAACCTCCTCGATTCTGAACGTCCCGTCGGGGCCGGTCGTGGCCGACAGCCCGAGCTCCTCGATCGTGACCACCGCCGCCGCCAGCGGCGCGCCGCCGCCTTCGTCGGCCACCGTTCCCTGCACCGAACCGTTCGCCTGCGCCTGCGCCCGGGCAGGGGCAGGCAACTGCAGCGCCGCCGCCAGCAGCGCGGCCAGCGCGATCGCCGTGTGTGTGAACCCTCGTCTCGTCCTCGTTCGTGATGGCACCTGCGCTCCTTCGTCGTGGCTGCGCGACGTCCTGCCGCGCGCACTCCGCGCCGAGTGTGGGCTGAGCCGGTCGTCGCATCAACTGAACGTTTCCTGACGTTTTCCTGAAGCCCGGTCCGCGGGCCGGCCGGTCGGTCGGGCTCGCGTTCAGAACCGCCGACCGGCGCCCGATCCGCGTTGGCGCGCAGCCGGTCCGACCGGCAACCGCCGGGATCCGACCGCGTATTTCGAGGGTCCAATAAGGGGTGTTATGTTAACCAACGGGGATCCAGCGAGGTCGGAATCGGTCGTCGCGCGGCGTCCGGCGGCTTGCCGCGCGGTGCGCCTCGGGGGCGGTCGACGACGCGCGCGGCCACGTGCCCGGCCACGTGGCGCTGTCAAGTTGCCCACGCCCGCCCGCGGCGGACACCCTGAAGGATGAAACGAGTTTCTTCGTAGCTGCACGCCATGCAGCGGGGACGCGATGCCGGGATTGGCGGGCGGGGTCGACAGGTTGCCTCAGGCGCCGCCGCGCAACTCGCTGAGCAGCTCTTCGAGCGCCTCGATCAGCTCGCCGCGCTCGACCTGCGACTTCCGGAACTGGAGGCGTACGCTGAACGCCTTCGACGGTGCGACGTACTTGTAGGCGAACGGTTTCGGGCGTGCGGCCGTCGTCTTCGGCGCGGTCTTGCGCACCTCGGCCCGCGTCATGCCCGACTGGGCGATCTGCTCGACCAGCTCCACCATCTTCTGCGGGTCGGACTGGCGGGCAACCTGCAGCAGGAGCGACTTGGAGGTGATGTCCGCCAGGCGGCACAGGCGCCTGACCTCCTCGGGTATCGACGTGAGCGTGAGCGATTCGGTGATCGACGTCCGGGACTTGCCGAGGCGTCTGGCGAGCTGCTCGTGGGTGTAATCGAAACGGTCCACGAGCGACTGCAACGCGTCGGCCTCCTCGAACGGCGTGAGGTCCTTGCGCTGGAGGTTCTCGATCAGCGCAATTTCGATCAGCTCGCGGTCGTCGGCGTCGCGGATGATGACCGGCATCTCCTGGAGGCCGATCTGCACGGCCGCCTGGTAGCGCCGCTCGCCGGCAATGATCTGAAAGCGCCCGTCGCGCTGGCGGACGATGAGCGGCTCGATGACGCCCTTCTCCTGGATCGACGCCATCAGCTCCGACAGGTCGCCCATGGCCTGGCGCGGCTGGTCGGGGTTCGGATCGAGCCGTTCGATCGACACCATGCGGCCGACCGGCTCACCGGATGCGGCAGTCAGCGCGTCGACGTAGTGGGCGTCGTGGCGCATCCGGGCGGTCTGCGGCAGCCCTCGCCTAGACACGGGCCATCACCTCCTCGCAGAGACTGTAGTAGTCGGCGGCGCCGGTCGAGTTGGGTGCGAAGCTGAAGATCGACTCGCGATAGGCGGGACTCTCCTCCAGGCGGACGCTCTTGGAAATGACCGTGTTGAATACCTTTGCGCCGAAGACGTCGGCGATCTGCTCGCGTATGTCGCGGGCCAGGGATGTCCGCTTGTCGTGCATGGTGACGAGTACGCCGAGCAGTTGCAGGCCGGGATTGGCCCGCGCGCGCACGCGCTCGATCGTTTCGAGCAGGTCGTCGGTGCCTTCGAGTGCGAAGTACGAGGACTGGATCGGGATGAGAATGTGCGTCGCGGCGACCAGGGCGTTGACCGTCAGCAGACCCAGGGCCGGCGGACAGTCGATGACGACGTGCGAGAATCGCTCCAGGACGGGGTCGATCCTGTCCTTCAGCCGGAAGTGCGAGTCCAGCTCCCCCACCAGCCGGGCCTCGAGCTTCGCGAGCGAGATCTTCGAGGGGGCGACCCACAGTCCCTTCTGCGTCGATTCGCAGATCACCTGGGAGAGGGCGCACGAATCGTCGGCCATGGTGTCGTAGAGGCTCCGCTCGAGGCTCTCACGGCCGACGTACGCCAGGGTGCTGTTGGCTTGCGGGTCGAGGTCGATCAGAAGGGTCTGCTTGCCGCGAAACGCGAGGGCGGATGCGAGATTGATCGCCGTCGTGGTCTTTCCGACTCCGCCCTTCTGGTTGGCGATGGCGACAATCATCGGTGCGGAAGCCGCTGATTCCGGGGCGAGTGCCGCGAAATTGTGAGCAGCCGCACGAATTCTAGAGAAGCACGTTGCGAGCTGTCAAGGCAGCCCGACCGCGGGAGCCGCACCGCACTGCCACCGGCTGATCGATGTAAGTGCCTGAAGGAATGCGCCTTGCACCGAATGTCGGCCGGCCGACATGGGCTACATCTTGTACTTGCCGAGATCGTCGGGATCGAGGCTCTCGAGCCACTTGGCAAGTCGCTCGGAGTTGTCCTTGCCGGGAGTGAAGTCGATCGCCTTGGCGTTGTCGATGACCTTGTCTTCCACGAAGATCGGCGCCCTGACGCGGAGCGCGAGGGCGATGGCGTCGCTGGGCCGGGCGTCGACGGCGACGACCTCCCCGTTCACGCGCAGGTGGATCAGTGCATAGAACGTGTTGTCCTGCAGGTCGCAGACGACGATCTTGTCGACGTCCGCGTTGAGGTCGTTGATCACGTTGCGCAGGAGGTCGTGCGTCATGGGCCGTGGCGTCGAGATGTTCTCGATCTGCAGGGCAATCGCGTTGGCCTCGAAGATGCCGACCCAGATCGGCAGCACCTTCTGCCCTGCCTGATCGCGCAATATGACGATGGGCATGTTGGTGATGGGATCGATCACCAGCCCCTTGATCGTCATCTCTATCTGCATCCCAGTTCTCCAGGTCTTCCGTCAGGCATCGCCGACTGCCGTGCCGCGCAAGCTGTGCGGTCCGGCGCCGTCGACGCGCACGGTGAGCATCCTGCCGATCCAGTCGCTCCTGCCGGGAAAGTTCACGACCGTGTTCTGAGTGGTTCGGCCG
The DNA here is from genome assembly GCA_964348425.1 of uncultured Vicinamibacteraceae bacterium. Classification (GTDB taxonomy): domain Bacteria; phylum Acidobacteriota; class Vicinamibacteria; order Vicinamibacterales; family UBA8438; genus JAAXGX01. The sequence goes on from CAYGCV010000008.1 coordinate 20,133, forward strand.
GACAGGTCCTGGGGCCGCCGGCGGCTGTGGGCGTCGACGAGGACATCGACCTCGTCGCCGACACGCTCGGCGTTGAGCGCGACCTGTATGCCCCGCTGCAGCGCCTGCAGCCGCATGAGACGCGCCGTCTTCTCCCCTTCCGGAACCGTGTCGGGCATGCGCTTGGCAGCCAGCGTGTTGGGGCGCTGCGAGTACTTGAAGGAGAACATGCCGTGAAACCGCACCGTCTCGGTCAGCGACAACGTGTCCTCGAAGTCGTCCGGGCTCTCTCCGGGGAACCCGACGATCATATCGGTCGATAGCGCGATGTTCGGGATGGCCTCGCGAACCTCGGCCACGAGCTGCAGGTAGCTCTCGCGCGAGTAGCGGCGCCGCATCTGCTGCAGCACGCGGGACGATCCCGATTGCACGGGAAGATGGAGGTGCTTGCACACCTTCGGCAGGTCGCGCATGGCCTCGATCAGGCGCCGGTTGACGTGACGGGGATGGGGGCTGGCGAACCGGATGCGCTCCACGCGGTCGACGGCGTGCACCTGATGCAGCAGCCAGGCGAAGTCGCGCGCCGGCCGGTCGGGGTCGTGGTAGTGGTTGACGATCTGTCCGAGCAGGTGTATCTCACGGTGCCCGCGGGCGGCGGCCTCCCGGACCTCGGCGAGGATGTCGGGCGCCGGACGCATCCGCTCGTGGCCGCGCGTGTACGGCACCACGCAGAAGGAACAGTAGTCGTTGCAGCCCTCGATGATGGTGACGTAAGCCTTGACGGGGTCGCGCCGGGCGGCGATGCCGAGCGGAAACGATACGTCGTCGTACGGGTTCACGTCGACCTGGCGCCGGCCGGTCTCCGCAGCCTCGTCCACCAGCAGGGGCAGGCGCCGCAGCGCCTGGGTTCCGACGACGACGTCGACACGGGCGGACCGTTCGAGCAGGCGGCTGCCCTCCTGCTGCGCGACGCATCCGGTGACTGCCACGAGGGGGCGCTCGTCGGGCCGGCCGCCGAGCGCGTCGAGCCGGGCGAACAGCTTGTCTTCCGCCTTCTCGCGCACGCTGCAGGTGTTGACGACGACCAGGTCGGCGTCATCGACCGCAGGCGTCAGCTCGTATCCGGCCTGCTCGAGCAGGCCCGCCATGCGCTCCGAGTCGTGAACGTTCATCTGGCAGCCGAACGTCTCAATGCACGCCTTCTTCCCCACTGCTACCCCTCGCTGCTCCGGCGCCGGGTGCGCTCTCGCCGGTCTTTTCCTGCAGCAGAATCCGTGCTCCCTCCCGCGCCGCGACGGAAGTGCCGCCGGTCATCAGGCGGGCCAACTCGGCTACTCTACCCTGTTCGCCGAGACTCTCCACGGATGTCGCGGTGCGGCCATCCCGGACGCGCTTCGAGACGTGGTGGTGGGAGGTGGCGTACGCGGCGATCTGCGGCAGGTGGGTGACGCACAGCACCTGGAAGCGCCGGGCGAGCGTGCGGAGCATCCGGCCCACGCTGTCGGCCGCGGCGCCGCCGATGCCGGCGTCCACCTCGTCGAAGATGAGCGTCTTGCCGGGTCGATCGGTTGTGGCGAGCGTCTTCAGCCCCAGCATGACCCGCGACAGCTCGCCGCCGGAGGCGATTCTGGCCAGCGGGCGGGCTTCCTCGCCGGGGTTCGCGGAGAAGTAGAGCTCGGCCTCGTCGATGCCGCTGGCGCTCCAGCGCTCGGCCGGCAGCGGCGCCGCGGCGAAGCGTGCCTGCACACGGGCGTGCGGCAGCGCCAGGTCCGCCAGCACGCGGGCCAGCTCCTCGCGGAGCGCCAGCGCGGTTCGCCGCCGCTGCTCGGACAGTCGCTCCGCCACCTCGAGAAACACCTCGCGGGCCCGGCCGGCCACGGCCATCAGCCGTTCCACCTCTGCGGCCTGTCCATCGAGGGCGTCGAGCTCCGCCGCGATTCGGCGCCGATGATCCAGCACGTCCTGCAGTTGCGGTCCGTACTTCTTCTTCAGCCGTTCCAGGAGCGCCAGTCTGGACTCGACCTCGGCCAGTCGCTCCGGCGACCCGTCGATGCCCGCCGCGTACGATCGCAGGAAGAACGCGAGGTCCTCGAGTTGCGCCCCGACGGCGTCCCGGCCGGCGAGGTGCTGGACGAACACCGGATCGATGGCCGACAGCTCCTCCACTCGTCGCCACACCTGGCCAAGCTTCGCCAGCACCGCTGCGTCCTGCTCGTACAGCGCGCCGTACGCGTCGGCGCACAACCTGATCAGTCGCTCGGTGTTCGCGAGCCGGGTCCGCGCGGCGGCCAGCTCCGCGTCCTCGCCGGGAAGCGGACCGACGTCATCGATCTCCCGACCCTGAAACGTCAGCAGCTCGACCCGCTCCGCCCTGTCCTCGACGCGCCGCCGGGCCTGCATCAGCCGCGACTCGGCCTCGCGCCAGGTGCCGTGCGCGGCGGCCACTGCGGACGCCTGCTCCGCCAGTCCGCCATGCAGGTCCAGCAGGGGCAGGTGGGTCCGCTGATCGAGAAGCGTCTGCTGCCGGTGCTGGCCGTGGAAGTCGACGAGCTGCCTCCCGAGCGTCTGCAGGGCGCCCACGGTGGCCAGCTCGTCGTCGATGAACACCCGGCTCCGGCCCTGGGCGGTGACCTCGCGCCGGAGGACGACCTCGCGCCCGTCGTCCGCGTCGAGCACGGCCTGCACGACGGCCTTGTCCTCACCGGAGCGCACCAGCTCGGCGGTCGCCCGCCCCCCGACGAGCAGGTCGAGAGCGCCGAGCACGATCGACTTGCCGGCGCCCGTCTCGCCGGTGAGCACGGTCAGGCCGGCGTCGAGCTCGACGTCGATCCGCTCGACGATCGCAAGATTCCTGACGCTGAGATACCGAATCATTCACACAGTCCGCGGCGGTGGTGAGACTGCGGCAAGGATGGCGTCGAAACGATGGAAGCTCCATCTTATCATACGTTTGACAGCTTCCTGTGGTCGTGCTAACTTCACGAAGTTGCGCTGTCCCAGCGGCGCTCCAGAGTCGGATTTGCGGAGGGTTCGTTGCGTGCTCTTGGCTATTACACGTTTGCCCTCCTCCAAACGGCCGGCATGGGCGCGTCCGAGGACGGGTTCGGCGGCGGGGTGCTCGAGCTGATTGGGCGTTCCTCGCTGCTGGCGCAGCTCGTTCTCGCCATCCTCGTCCTGTTTTCCATCGCATCCTGGGCCGTCGTTCTGTTCAAGCTTCGACAGTTCCGGCGCGTCGAGAGCCAGACGACGCGGTTCCGCGACGTGTTCAGGCGCAGCAGCAAGTTCTCGGACGTGCACTCCGTCTGCCGGTCGCTGGCGCGCAGCCCGCTGGCCGGCATCTTTCAGGCCGGCTACGTGGAGCTGAACGCCCAGTTGCGCCAGGCTGACGTGTCGAACGGTCCCGATCCGCCGAGCGAGGCGGCCGCGCGCCGGCGCCTCAAGAGCTTCGACGCGCTGGACCGCGCGCTCCTGCGGGCCGCGAACGTGGAGGTGGCCAAGCTGGAGCGGCGCGTGCCCTTCCTGGCGACGACGGCGAGCATCACGCCGTTCATCGGGCTGTTCGGCACCGTGTGGGGCATCATGAGTGCCTTCGAAGGGATCGGCGCCACCGGGTCGACCAGCTTGGCGGTCGTGGCGCCGGGGATCGCGGAAGCGCTGATCGCGACGGCCGCGGGGCTGTTCGCGGCGATCCCGGCCGTCTACTTCTACAACCACTTCACGCAGAAGATAAAGGAGCTCGCCGGCGCGATGGACGACTTCTCGCTGGAGTTCCTGAACATCACCGAACGCAACTTCTCGTAGGAGCTGCCCGGTGCCCAAGGTACAGCCTGCGAGCAATCACGGCGGATCGGGGCGCCGGCAGCGGCGCGGTCCCCGCGTCGCGACGTCGCTGTCCGAAATCAACGTCATTCCGCTGGTCGACGTCATGCTCGTGATGCTCATCGTCTTCATGGTGGCGGCGCCGATGATGCAGCGCGGGCTCGACGTCAACCTGCCGGAGGCGCGACGGGCGGACCCGCTCACCATCCAGCGCCTGTTCGTCACCGTGCCGCTCAGCTTTCGCAGCGACGGCGTGGTGCAGGTGGACGAGGACGCGGTGCCGTTCGACGCGTTGCACGAGCGCATCGCGGTCGAGATGGAGGCCCGGACGGAGCGCAACGTGTTTCTCCGCGGGGACGGGGGCATCACCTACGACGAGCTGATGAGCGTCATGGACCGGCTCAAGCAGGGGGGCGTGGAAGAGGTCGGGCTCGTGGTAGATTTTCCGGACGGGCCCTGATCACGATGCGCGGCTTTCGCCGCCGGCGACACACCGTGAGAGAAGCGGCATCCCAGATTCTGGTGGATCGCGGACATGAGCCCGAGGGACTGCGGGGAACGCTGATCGTTTCCGCCGCGGCTCATGCCCTGGGGATCGGCGCCCTGATGCTGGGTCCGGCATCCTGGTTCGCCACCCAGGAGGAGCGCGTTCCGGCCGTGGCCATGGCCATCCGGCTGGGCGGGCCGGAGGGACCGGGCGAGGGTGGACAGACGGCGCTCGGGGGGCGGCCGATTCAACAGCTCCTGACGCTCGAGGAGGCACGCCGCCCGCAGTGGATCCAGCCGCCGACGCCGGCGCCGCCGGAGATGATCCTGCCCGTCGCGGAAGCCGCCCCCCGCCCGGAGCCCGAGACGGAGGTCGAGACCGCGCCGGCCGAAGCCCGCGGGCGGACGCCGACGCGCGGTCCCGAGCTGCTCGAGGGCACGGCGATGGCCGATACGGGGGTCGGCGGGATCGGGGTCGGCCTGTCGGGCGGCGGTCTGGGCGGCAGCGGCGGAGAGATCAGCCTGTCCGACTTCTGCTGCCCGGAGTACCTCAACACGATGCTGCAGCTCATACGCCGGCAGTGGAATTCGAACCAGCAGGTGCCGGGCATGACGGTGCTCCGGTTTACAATTCAGCGTGACGGCGCCATCGCCGGGGTAGCGGTCGATCGCAGCAGCGGCTATTTCGCCCTGGACATGAGCGCCCAGCGTGCCATTCTGTTGACGAACCAACTGCCGGGATTGCCCTCCGCCTTCACCGAGCCCAGTCTCACGGTTCGCCTCACGTTCGAGTACCGACGATGATCCGATATCGACTTGCGTTCCGGCGACTTCCGGTCCTGTGTGTGACATTCTGTGCAGGCGTGCTCATGCTGATGCAGGCCCGGGCGCCGTCGGCGCTGCAATCGCCGCCCGGCCAGCGGTCGGAGGTCGACCTGATCATCGGCGACCGCATCGGCGCGCAGCCGACGTTCGCCGTTCCCGATTGCCTGGCGGTCGGCGGCGACGAGCAGGTCGCGGAGGCCGCACGCACGATCGCCGAGGTGCTGTGGAGCGATCTCGAGTTCGAGCGCGAGTTCCGGATGATGGCGCGCGACGTCTACGACACCATCCCCCGCGCCCGGTCGCTCACGGATCTGCCCCTCGACCGGTGGCGTGAGCTGGGCGTCGACGGGGTCGTGAGCTGCGAGGTCGCCGCGGCCGGCAACGGACAGTTGCGGGTCACCGCCCGCCTGTTCAACACGCGGTCCCGCGACTCGGCGTTCGGCGTGGAATACACGGGCTCCGCCCGCAACGTACGGGCCTACGCCCATCAACTGTCCGACGAGATTCATCGCCGTCAACGCGGGTTGAGAGGCGTCGCCCGCACCAAGATCTCCTTCATCTCGGACCGCGACAGCGAGTCGGTGCTGGGCCTGGTGGAGAATCGCCAGACCAAGGAGGTGTACTTCGCCGACTACGACGGGGCGAACATTCGCCGGGTCACCGTCAGCCGGTCGCTGAACACCACCCCGAGCTGGGATCCGAGCGCCCGGGCCATCGCCTACACGTCCTGGCGGCGCGGGTTCCAGGACGTCTTCGTGTCCCACATCTATGAGGGCCGGCTCGAGTCGCCGGCCGGCGGCTCAACCAACATCCACAACTGGCTGCCCGCCTGGTCGCCGGACGGCGGGCAGCTCGCGTTCACGTCCAACCGCGACGGGAACCCCGAGCTGTACATCATGGACGCGGACGGCACGAACGTCCGGCGCCTGACCAACCATCCGAGCATCGACACCACGCCGACCTGGTCGCCGCAGGGACACCAGATCGCGTTCACGTCCGACCGCACCGGGTCGCCGCAGATCTACGTCATCGGTGTCGACGGAACCGGGCTGCGCAGGATCACGTTCGAGTCGTACTGTGACCGGCCGACCTGGTCGCCGGCCCCGTACAACGAAATCGCCTATTCGTCGCGGACCGGACCGGGCCACGACATCAAGGTCATCGACATTCCCACGAGCGAGGTGCGTCAATTGACGTTCGGTCTCGGCACCAACGAGAGTCCGAGCTACTCCCCGAACGGAAGGCACGTCGCCTTCATGTCGACGCGCGGCAGCGGAAACAAGCAGATCTGGATCATCGGTCGCGACGGTCGCGGCTTGCGGCGCCTGACCAGCGTGGGCAACAACGAGATGCCCAGCTGGTCGCCCTGAGCTCGCGCAGGCCGCCGCGGATGCCCCCAGCCGGAGGAGATAGCAAGATGTCGCGCCGTATATTCGTCCGCGCCGTGCAGGCGGTGCTGGTCTGCAGCGTTGCAACCGTGTCGTGCGTTCGCAATCCGCCGCCGGTCGCCCCCGAGCCGCCCCCGCCGCCGCCGGCGGCCGCAGAACGCCCGGGGCCTGCGCCGCGGCTCGATCCCGAGCCGCCGCCGCCACCGCCGGCCCCCGTCGTCCCGCCGATCGAGGCGGACGTCGACATCGTGTCGAGAGATCTCGAGCAGCTCAATCGCGAGTCGCCCCTGCGGCCGGTGTTCTTCGGCTACGACAGCTCCGACCTCGACGGTCCGGGGCGCCGGATCCTGGAAGACAATGCGCTGGTGCTGCGCGACAACCCGACCTGGATCATCACGATCGAGGGACATTGCGACGAGCGGGGCACGGCGGAATACAACCTGGCGCTGGGCGAGCGCCGCGCCCTGGCTGCCAGGCAGTACCTCGTCGAGCTCGGCCTGCAGGGAGACCGGTTGCGGACGGTGAGCTACGGCAAGGAGTTTCCGTTCGCCGCCGGGAGCGACGAGGGTGCCTGGGCCCAGAATCGGCGCGCGCACCTGGTGATCAGCGACAAGTGACCCGCGGGCGGCCGTCGTTGCGGTATGCTGGTTGAATCCCTCTATCCACAGGAGCTTCCATGACGCGTAATCACCTGACGGCACTGCTTTGCGCCGCGGCCCTGCTGGCCGCGCCGGCCGGCGCACTCGGCGCGGATCGGGAGCACCAGCAGGTCATGGCCGACGTCCGCATGCTGCAGGAGCAGACGGCCCGCCTGCAACTGGCGATCGCCTCGCTCAACGAGGCCCTGCGGCAGATCTCGGACAAGATCGACAGCCAGACCGATGCCACGCGGCGGGCATTCGCGGACCAGCAGTTGTCCATAGGCACGGTCACCAACGGCGTGCGCATCCTGCGTGAACGCTTCGACGACACCAACGTGCGGATTTCCTCGCTGTCGCAGGAGATCGAGGCCCTGCGGGTCGCCATCCCGCCGCTCTCCCCTGCCCTGATGCAGGTAGCGACGGATCCGGCAACCGGACTGCCGCTCGCCGGCGCGCCGCCCGCGGCCGCCGCCGCGGCGCCCGTGGTGAGTCCCGGCATGTCGCCGCAACGGATGTACGACACCGCGTGGGCCGACTACACCAACGGCCAGTGGGCGCTGTCCATCCAGGGATTCGAGGCCTATATCCGGACCTACCCGCGTTCGGAGCTGGCGGACGACGCACAGTTCTACATCGGCCAGACGTACTATGCGGACGGCGCGTTCCAGGACGCCGTCGAGGCCTTCGACCAGGTCCTGAACAACTACGCCGACGGCGATATCGTGCCCGACGCGTCGTACAAGCGCGGGCTCGCACTCGATCGTCTCGGGTACGGCGACCGCGCGCGCGAGGCGTTCGAGCACGTCGTGACGAACTACCCGGACAGCACCATGGCGACGCTTGCCCAGCAGGCGCTCGACCGGCTGAATCAGCAGTAATCCGAGGCTGTACCGATATGGGGAGCGTGAACAAGGTCATTCTGGTGGGCAACCTGGGCCGCGACGCCGAGTTTCGCTATACGTCGAACGGTGCGGCCGTCGCGCACCTGCGCATCGCCACGACGGAGACGTGGAACGACCGCAACAGCGGCCAGCGCCAGGAACACACGGAGTGGCACAGCATCGATCTCTGGGGCAAGCAGGCGGAGACCATTCACGAGTATCTCCGCAAGGGCCGCCAGATCTACGTCGAGGGGTCGCTGCGGACGCGGCAGTGGGACGATCGCGACGGCAACAAGCGGTACTCCACCGACGTGCGCGCGAGCCGCGTGGTCCTGCTTGGAGGACGAGGCGAAGGCGGGGGTGCGCGCGACGACCAGGACTATCCGCGTTCGGCCCCCAGACCACAGGCAGCCGAGGAGTCGTCCGGCGGGAGCCGGCCGGCGCCGGCCGAGAGCCCGGAGCTTACCGAGGACGACATCCCGTTTTAGAATCAGATGTGGCTGCGCGGCGTCCTCTAGATGGGGCT
>CAYGCV010000009.1:0-28072 GCA_964348425.1 uncultured Vicinamibacteraceae bacterium
CGCCGCGGCGCCGCGCTCGCCTCGTCGAGGCGGTGCAGCCACAGCAGCTCGCCGCTGGTCGCATCCAGGGCCACGACGTCCCGCCGCGAGCCGACCGTGCTGTACAGCACGCCCCCGATCATGAGCGGGGTCGACTGCAGGTTGGCTTCCGGCCGCGGCCCGAAGTTGCGGGTCGAGAACCGCCAGGCGACCTCCAGGTCGTCGAAGTTGTCGGCGTTGATCTGATCCGCCGGCGAATAGAAGGTGCTGGCCACGTCGGCGGCGTACGAGCGCCACTCGACGGTCCGGCCCTCCTGCGCCGACAACCCCGCCGCGCCGCACGCGAGCAGCGCCGACAGAATCCACACAGGGCGAAACGTGCTTCGCGCCATCGGTTGCGAACCTCCGATTATCTGGTGCCGAGGGACCCACAGCATACTGCAAGCGCGCCGGCAGTGACCAGGAGTCCGCGACGTGCCGGGGCCCACTCCTGGCCGCGCCGTGCGCAGTGTCGTAGAATCAGGCACCGAAGACTTTGAACGAGCCTACCGATTCCCAGACCAGCGAGACTCCCGAGCTTCCGGAGCTGACCCTCGCCCAGTTGCCCGAGTCGTTGCGTCGCGGCGCCGGCCGCGCGGGGTGGACCGGTCTCATGCCGGTGCAGGCCCGGGCCATCCCGTACATCCTGGCGGGCCGCGAGGTGATGATTCAGGCCCGGACCGGCAGCGGCAAGACCGGCGCGTTCGTCCTGCCGATGCTCGAGCGGCTGGAGGCCGGCCGTGCGCAGTGCCAGGCGCTCGTCCTGGTGCCGACGCGCGAGCTGGCCAAGCAGGTCCACCAGGTCACCGAGACCCTCTGCCAGGACACCGGGCTGCGGACGGTCGCCGTCTACGGCGGCGTGGGCTATGGCCCGCAGATCGATGCGTTCAAGGGCGGGGCGCAGATCGTGGTCGGCACGCCCGGGCGCGTGCTCGACCACCTGCTGCGCGGCACGCTGTCGCTCGAGGCGCTGCAGATGCGCGTCTTCGACGAGGCCGACCGCATGCTCTCGATGGGCTTCTATCCGGACATGCAGGAGGTCCAGCGGCACGTGCCGCCGGCGACGCGCGACACGCTCCACAACAGCATGTTCTCGGCCACGTTTCCCGCCTTCGTGATGCGCACGGCGAAGGAGTTTCTGCGCGCGCCGGAGTTCCTGTCGCTCAGCGGCGATCAGGTGCACGTCACCGAGACCGAGCACGTGTTCTACGTGGTGCCGGCCATGGACAAGGACCGGAGCCTCGTGCGGAGCATCGAGATCGAGAACCCGGCCTCGGCCATCATCTTCTGCAACACGAAGACGGCCGTGCACTACGTCACCGTCGTGCTGCAGCGGTTCGGCTACGATGCCGACGAGCTCAGCGCGGACCGGTCGCAGGCGGATCGCGAGCGCATCCTGGCGCGGGTCCGCAAGGGCAGCCTCCGGTTCCTCGTCGCCACCGACGTCGCGGCGCGCGGGCTCGACATTCCGCAACTGTCCCACGTCATCCAGTACGAGCTCCCCGAGGATCCGGAGGGATACATTCATCGGGCCGGCCGGACCGGCCGCGCCGGGGCCGCCGGCGTGGCGCTCTCGCTGGTGACCGAAGCGGAGACGCTCACGCTCGACGGCATCGCCAGGCGCTACGCCATCGAGTTCCAGCAGCGCGCGGCGCCGACCGATGCCGCCGTCCAGACGGTGGTTGCCGAGCGCGTAACCACGCTCCTCGAGGCGCGGCTGCGCGGCCGCGACCGGCTCCGGACGGAGCGCAGCGAGCGCTTCGTGCCCCTGGCGCGCAGCCTGGCCGAGAACGAGGACGAATCGGCGCTCATCGCCATGCTGGTCGACGACTACTACCAGGAGACGCTGCACGCGCCGCCGCCGATGGTCCGCGAGACGCAGGCGGCCGCGCCGCCGGCCGGCGAGCCGCGCGGCGAGGCGCCCAAACGCCGCCGCCGGTCGTCGGCGCGCCGCCCGCGGCGCCCCGCACGCTGAAGGAGACCTTCATGAGTTCGACGCTGGTCGAGAAGATCCACCCGTTCGAGGAGGCCGCCCGGGCCGGCCGTCCGCCCTACAAGGTCGCGGATCTCGCCGCGGCCGCGCGCGGGCGCAGCGAGATCAGGCTGGCCGAGCAGGAGATGCCCGGGTTGATGGCGCTGCGCCGCCGCCATGCGGGCGAGCAGCCGCTGGCGGGCGCCCGGGTGATGGGGAGCCTGCACATGACCGTGCAGACGGCCGTGCTGATCGAGACGCTGGCGGCGCTCGGGGCCGACGTGCGCTGGGCGTCCTGCAACATCTTCTCGACGCAGGACCACGCGGCGGCGGCGGTCGCGGTCGGCCGTCCCGAGACCGGGGGCACGACCACCGCTCCGTGCGGCACGCCGGTCTTCGCGTGGAAGGGCGAGACGCTGCCCGAGTACTGGTGGTGCACGAACGAGGCGCTGATCTGGCCCGACGGCCGCGGCCCCGACCTGGTCGTCGACGACGGCGGCGACGCCACGCTCCTGATCCACAAGGGGTACGAGTTCGAGCGTGCCGGCGCGGTCCCGGCCTTCGACCCCGAGCGCGACCCGGAGGAGTGGGGCGTGATCCTCGATCTGCTGCGCGACATCCGGCGCCGCGACCCGGGGCAGTGGCAGCGGATCAGCCCGGCCATCCGGGGCGTCAGCGAGGAGACGACGACCGGGGTGCACCGGCTGTACGAGATGACGCGCGACGGGACGCTGCTGTTCCCGGCCATCAACGTCAACGACTCGGTCACCAAGAGCAAGTTCGACAACGTGTACGGCTGCCGGCACTCGTTGCCGGACGGCCTCGCCCGGGCCACGGACGTCATGCTGGGCGGCAAGGTCGCGGTCGTCTGCGGCTACGGGGAGGTGGGCAAGGGCTGCGCCCAGTCGCTCCGCGGGCAGGGCTGCCGCGTCGTCGTCACGGAGATCGACCCGATCTGCGCGCTGCAGGCCGCGATGGAGGGCTACGAGGTCGACACGCTCGACAACCTGCTCGAGACCGCCGACATCTTCATCACCGCCACCGGCAACAAGGACATCATCACCGCGGCGCAGATGGGGCGGATGAAGGACAAGGCCATCGTGGGGAACATCGGCCACTTCGACAACGAGATCGACATGGCCGGCCTCAAGCAGGTGCCGGGCATCGAGCGCATCGGCATCAAGCCGCAGTACGACGAGTGGAGGTTCCCCGACGGGCACAGCGTGCTCGTGCTTGCCGAGGGGCGCCTGCTCAACCTCGGCTGCGCCACCGGGCACCCGAGCTTCGTGATGTCCACGTCGTTCACCAATCAGGTGCTCGCGCAACTGGCGCTGCACCGCAACGCCGGCGAGTACGGCAGGCAGGTTTACATGCTGCCCAAGAAGCTCGACGAGGAGGTGGCGCGCCTGCACCTCAACCATCTCGGCGTGCGCCTGACGGCGCTGACCGCCGAGCAGGCCGACTACATCGGCGTGCCGGCCGAGGGCCCCTACAAGCCGGACCACTACCGCTACTGAGTCTACGACGCGGGCTCCTGAGGGTCGCCGGCTTCGAGCTCCGGCGTGGGTGCCCCGGGGTCTTCTTCTTTCGCGCCGGGGGCGACCGCATCGGCCGCGGCGACGAGGGCGGCGGCGGGCAGCGTCCCGAACAGCCGGTCGACGGGGCCGCCGGCGTGGAGCGTGCGCGCGCCCTGGACGCGCACGGGCAGGAAGACGAGCGTCGCGTCCCGCGAGCGCGCATAGGCGCCGTCGCCCTCGCCCGCGTCCACGGCGGCGATGCTCGCGGCGATGCCCAGCTCGCCGAGCCGGCGGCGGAGGTCGGCTTCGGCCGCGCCGGCCGCGGCCGGCGGGCCCGGGACCAGCAGGCGGATGGCCGCCTCGTCCCACTCGTCGGTCCGCGTCGTCAGATGGGCGAGCGCCAGGGCCAGCCGCGACGACTCGTCGGCGAGCCACCAGACGTCGATGCGCCGCTCGCCGCCCGCCGCCCGCTGCAGCGTGCTGCGCCGGCCCTCCGCGGCATGCAGCACGACGGCGTGCCGGCCGAGCGCGGCCGCGCCCTGCAGCAGCAGCGCGTGCCGCCCCGACAGCTCCGCCGGCCGCTGCGGGTCGCGGCTGTCGTCCCAGTCGAGCATGACGGTGTTGGCTCGAATGGGACCGACGCCCCAGGCCTGCAGCACCGCCGCGGCAGCCAGGGGCCCGGTCCCGGCCGCCACCGCCAGCGGATGGACGTCGAGGCCTTCGCGCCGCGCGTCGGCCGCCAGCCGCTGCTCGGCTTCCCGGCGAGCCTGGTCGCCGGCGGGGCCGGAGGGCTCGTCGACCAGGAGCTCGACGGCGCCGACGAGGCCGGAGCCCCCGGAGAACCAGCCTGCCGCCCGCAGCAGACGCCCCCGGCGGGCGGACGTATCGGCGAAGGCCAGGATGTGCGGCAGCCAGGCCGCGGCGCCTTCCGGCTGGTCGGCAAGCTCTCGCAGCGCCTTCCTGACGCGCTGGAACCGGTAGGCCCGCCGGCGGGCGCGCCAGCGCGCCGGCACGGCGGTCCAGTGCAGGTACTGGTGGACGAGCGCGAGGATCCCGACGGCCGCCAGGCTCGCCACGGGGTCGAGCATGAGCATCGCGAGCCCGCACAGCCCGGCGCCGGCCAGGCTGGCGCGCGCGCGAGAGAGGAGAACGCCCGGGCGCAGCGACTGGCCGGCCCCGACCGCCTCGACGGACGTGGCGTAGTTGAGCAGCCCGTACGAGATCAGCAGGAACATCGACACGACGGCCGCGAGCGCGTCGAGGTCGCTCGGAGCGATCGCCGCGAGCGCGACGAGGCCGGTCAGCACCACGGCCCGGCGCGGGTGGCCCGCCGGTCCGTGGCCGGCGCCGAAGAACGTGAGCGGCGCGAACAGCCTGTCGCCGGCCAGCGCCTGCAGGATGCGGGCGGCGCCCAGGAGCGTTGCCAGGGCCGCTGCCAGCGTCGCCGCCAGCACGGCGGCGTGGACCAGCCACGGAATGGCGGCAATGCGCGGCAGGACCTCGTGGTCCGTGGCCAGGTTCGGGAGCGGCGCCGACGCCGCCAGCACGAACATGCCCGCGCCGTAGGTCGCCACGAACACGCCGAGCGCGGGATAGATCCCGCGCGGCAGGCCGCGGGCGGGGTTCCGCAGGTCGCCCAGCGTGCCGACGCCCAGCGTGAAGCCGGCCACCGCCGGGAAGAGGACGGGGAAGACCGTCCAGAACGGGAGCGCAGCGGCCCCGGCCGACCAGCTCTGCCGGAGCAGCGACAGGTCCCACGCGGTCCGGCCGCCGGCCAGCAGCGACACCAGCGCGCCGGCCAGGATCGCCAGGACGACGAACTGCACGCGGCCCGCGGGCCGCACCCCCGCGTATGCGAGCTGGATCATGGCGAGCGCGGCGCCGCCGGCCACCAGGCGCACGGCGAGCCCCGACCCGCCGAACAGCGCGACCGCGGCCTCCCCGAAGCCGATGCAGTAGAACGCCACCGACGTGGCCTGGGCCAGATAGAGCGCCAGGCCGAGCGCGCCCCCGAACTCGACCCCGAGCGTCCGCGAGAGCAGGAAGCCGTCGCCGGTCCCGCGCACCTTGCGGCTGGCCGCGACGGCCGCCAGCGAGATGCTGGTCAGGAGCGCGATGGCGCTCGCCAGCGCGAGCATCAGCAGCCCCTGCGCCAGCCCCGCGCTGCCGACGACGAAGCCGAGCCGCCGGAACAGGACGAGACCGAGCACGGCGATGACGCTCGGCGCGAAGACACCGCCGAACGCGCCGAGAGCCCGCGACCCCGTCGTCCCACCGGCGCCCCGGCCGTGACTGGTCACCTCGTAAGCGTAACAGCCCGCAAAGGCGCGCACAGCGCGCGGCGGAGGCACGCGGGCATACGCCAAAAAAGGGGGAGATTTCGGGTCGGGGTAATGATAAAATTGACGAGAATTTACCGAAACAAATCCACCCCGTAGTGCGTCTAAAGAAGCACGACGGGGTTTCCTGAGTCCCACCGCACATTCAGCGCCGTTTCGGGATGGCGCGCGCTCGTCGAGAGGAGCGAATTGTTGACGCAGGATAGACATGAAGCAGTGCGAGACCTGGTTGCCGCCGGTCAGGAACGGGGCTTCGTGACCATCGACCAGGTCATCGAGCATCTGGCGCCCGACGTCGAGTCCGAAGAGCTCGCCGCGGTGCTGCAGGAGCTCGAGAACCAGGGCATCGAGGTCGAAGGGTCCGCCGATCAGATCGAGGTCGATACCGCCCGGCGCGCGCCGTTGCGCGTGATGCCCGAGGCGGAGGTGCATCCGGCGGGTGACGAAACGGACCAGGGCCAGGATCTGGTGCGAACGTATCTCCGGCAGATGAGTCGGGTGCCGCTGCTCACGCGCGAGGGCGAGGTGGCCATCGCGAAGCGCATCGAGCGCGGCGAGCAGCGGGTCATGATCGCGCTGTCGCGAAGCCTGATCGTCGCGCGCCACGTGCTGCATCTCGGCCAGGACCTCAGGGAGGGCGAGCGCGATCTGCAGGAGATCGTCGTGTTGCAGGACGGGGAGCTGACGGACCGGCAGATGGCCAACCGCGCCCGCAAGTTCCTCGACGCCGTCGACGCCGTCGACGGCGCGCTCAAGGAGCTGACCCGGCGCCAGAACCGGGCGGCCGCCACGCGCAGGCGGCACGGGCGCGTGTCGACGCGCACGACCATGCGCCTGCTGCGCGCCCACGTCGCCGTTTCGCGGGCCGTGCGCGCCATGCGGTTCACGGCCGAGGTGCGGGAGAGCTTCATCGAGAAGATCGATTCGTCCGCCGGGACGCTGCGCCGCGCGGAACGCCGCGGCGAGCGCCTGCGGCGTCCGGCCGCGGCGGCGCGCCCGGGCCAGGACGGCGACCGACAGTCCGGGGCCCGCACGCCGCTCAACGAGCGCCGCCAGGAGATCGAGGAGACGGCCGAAGGGCTCGCGCGCATCCGGAAGGCGATTTTCCGCGGCTCGATGCAGGCCGATCGGGCGCGCAAGGAGCTGACCGAGGCCAACCTGCGCCTCGTGGTGTCGGTGGCGAAGAAGTACGCCAACCGCGGCCTGGCGTTCCTCGACCTGATCCAGGAAGGAAACATCGGGTTGATGCGCGCGGTCGACAAGTTCGACTACCGCCGCGGGTTCAAGTTCTCCACCTACGCGACCTGGTGGATCCGCCAGGCGATCACGCGCGCCATCGCCGACCAGGCCCGGACGATTCGGATTCCGGTCCACATGATCGAGACGTTGAACAAGCTGAACCGGGCCGGCCAGACGTTGATGCGCGACCTCGGCCGCGAGCCGACCGTGCGCGAGCTGGCTGAGCGTTCCGATCTGCCGGTGTCCGTGGTCCGCAAGGCGCGGCGGATAGCGCAGACCGTGGTGTCGCTCGACTCGCCGATCGGCGACGGCGAGGAGAGCCAGTTCGGCGATTTCATCGAGGACCGCCAGGCGGTCAACCCGGCCGAGTCGACCATTGCGTTCGATCTGCGTCGTCAGACCGAGTCGGTGCTCGAGACGCTCAGTCCCAAGGAGCGCGAGGTCATCCGCATGCGCTTCGGTCTGAACGACGGGGCCGAGCCGACGCTGGCGGAGCTGGGCGAGAAGTTCTCGCTGACCCGGGAGCGGATCCGCCAGATCGAGGCGGCCGCGCTCCGCAAGCTGCGGGAGCCGGCGCGCAGCGGGCGGCTGAGCACGTTCGTCGAGCCGCGCCGGCCGTCGTCCCGCAAGCGGCGGCAGCGAGGCGACATCGGCGAGCACACGGTCATCTGACAGATATCCCGGTGAACGTGTTCGTCCTCGACGGCACGTACGAGTTGTTCCGCCACTTCTACGCCGTGCCGGCGGCGTTCGATGCGGACGGCCGCGACATGGGGGCCGTCCGCGGCGTCGTCGGGTCGGTCCTCGCCATGCTGGAGGACGACGTCACGCACGTCGGGGTGGCAACCGACCACGTCATCGAGTCGTTTCGAAACCGCCTCTGGCCGGACTACAAGACGGGGGAGGGGATCGAGCCCGCGCTGCTGGCGCAGTTCCATCCGCTCGAGGATGCGCTCGCGGCGCTGGGCGTTGCGGTCTGGCCGATGACCGAGCTGGAGGCGGACGACGGGCTGGCAACGGCCGCGGCCCGCGCGGCGGGCGACGCGCGCGTGGAGCAGGTGTTCATCTGCACGCCGGACAAGGACCTCGCGCAATGCGTGGACGGCCGCCGGGTCGTGCAGTTCGACAGGCGGGCAGGCCAGCTCCGTGACGCCGACGGGGTCCGGGCCAGGTTCGGGGTCGACCCCGAGTCGATGGTCGACTACCTGGCCCTCGTCGGCGATGCGGCGGACGGCTATCCGGGGCTTCCGGCCTGGGGAGCGAAGTCGGCGTCGACCGTGCTGGCGAGATACGGCCGCCTCGAGAACATACCCGCCGACGAGGCCGACTGGACCGTGCGGCCGCGCGGGGCAGCCCGCCTGGCGCGCACCCTGCGCGAGCGGCGCGAGGAGGCGCTGCTCTTCCGGCGGATCGCGACGTTGCGCCTGGACGCGCCGGTATTCGAGTCGGTCGACGAGTTGCGGTGGGCCGGTCCCCGGCCCGTTTTCTTCGATCTGTGCGCACGGCTGAATGCGCCGGGGTACTTCAGGCGCGCCGAGGCGGCGGCCGCCGGGCGGGACGCCGGCGCTTGATGCCCGGCCGGGCCTTGGCTATCCTCTTTTGCTGCAGTGTGATGGGACGTTCCTTCTGAGGCTCGGGCGCAGGCGGGTCCGACCGTTGGCGTCCGCGCGGCGTCAAAATACGGAAGCGAGCGACGGAGGCTGGTGATGGACGCGACGGAGCTCAAGGCGGGCGCGCCGATGATCGAGGCGAAGGGACTGAGCAAGTACTTCGGTCCGTTCGTCGCGGTGCGCGACATTTCCTTCTCGATACCCAAGGGCCAGATCGTGGCCTTCCTCGGGCCCAACGGCGCGGGCAAGACCACGATGATGCGCATGCTGACGGGGTATCTGGCGCCCAGCGCGGGCAGCGCGTCCATCGGCGGGCTGGACGTGCGGGAGCATCGCATCGAGGCGTCCCGCCGCCTGGGATACCTGCCGGAGAACGGCCCGCTGTATCCCGACATGACGCCTCTCGAGCTGCTCACCTTCTTCGGCGAGGCGCGCGAGCTCGGGAGGGCCCTCAAGAACCGCATCGACGCCGTCGTCGACCTGTGTGCCTTGCAACTGGTGATCGAGAAGCCGATCGGCAGGCTGTCGAAGGGGCTCAAGCAGCGCGTGGGCCTGGCCCAGGCGCTGCTGCACGATCCCGACGTCCTGATCATGGACGAGCCGACGGCCGGACTCGACCCGAACCAGATCCGCCAGTTTCGCGAGAACGTCCAGCGCCTGCGCGCGACGAAGACGCTGCTCGTCTCGACGCATATCCTCCACGAGGCCGAGGCGACCGCCGACCGCGTGCTGCTGGTCGACGGCGGGCATCTGGTGTTCGACGGCACCCTCGCCGAGCTCAGGGAGAACGGGTCGATCGAGAAGCCGTTCTACCGCCTGACCAACCGGGGCGAGCCGACGCCGCCTCCGCCGGCCGCATCCACGCCGGCCGCGTCCGCGCGTGCGCCCGCACCGTCGACAGCCACGCCGGCCGCATCCGCGCCGCCGCCCACGTCCGCGCCGTCCACGTCCACGTCCGCGCCGCCGCCTGCCGACCCGCCCGCGCCGCCGCCTGCGGCCGCGGCGAAGCCGTCGGAGCCGGCCGCCGCGCCGCCGTCCGACAAGTCGCAGGTCCAAGACGCGAAGGGGCACGAGCAATGATCGGCAGACCCAATCTGAAGGTGATCCGGGCCGTCGCCAAGCGCGACCTGCGGATGTACTTCAGCAACCCGACCGGGTACGTGTTCATCACGCTGTTCATCTTCATCAGCGCGGGCGCGGCATTCTGGCAGGACCGCTTCTTCCTGCAGAACCTGGCCAACCTCGAGCAGCTCAACAACGTGTTTCCGTTCCTGCTGCTGTTCTTCATTCCGGCGCTCACGATGAGCGTCTGGGCGGAGGAGAAGAAGCTGGGCACGGACGAGCTGCTGCTGACGCTGCCCGCCACCGACCAGGAGGTGGTGCTCGGCAAGTACGCCGCGACGCTCGGCATCTACACGGCGTCGCTCGTGCTGTCGCTGAGCTACGTGGGGGTCCTCTTCTGGCTCGGCAGCCCGGACATCGGCCTGATGTTCAGCAACTACGTCGGCTACTGGTTCATGGGCGCCGCGCTGACGGCGGTCGGCATGCTGGCGTCGCTGCTGACGCGGAACGCGACCATCGGATTCATTCTCGGGGCGCTCTTTTGCGCGGCGCTGATCGTGGCGGGCCCGGCCGTCGGGACGTTCGACCCGGAGCTCGAGCGTTCGCTGCTGGCGTTCGCCATGGGCACGTACTTCGAGGACTTCGCCCGGGGAGTCATCAGCCTGAGCGCGCTGCTGTACTTCGCGGCCGTCGGTGGCGGCTTCCTGTACCTCAACGTGCTCGTGCTCTCGCGGCGCCACTGGCCGGCCCGCGCCGACGGCTATCCGATGTGGCTGCACCATGCCGTGCGCGCCGTCGCCATCGTGGTGGCGCTCGTGAGCCTGGGAGCGCTCACGGCCAGGGCCGGCCTCCGGATCGACGTCACGGCCGAGCGGCTGCACTCGCTGAGCCCCGAGACGCACGCGCTGCTGGACGAGCTGGCGCCCGATCGGCCGGTGTTCATCCAGGCGTTCATCAGCCCGGAGGTGCCGGAGCCGTTCGTTCAGGCGCGGGCCAACCTCCTGAGCGTGCTGCAGGAGATCGATGCGCTCGCCGGATCGCGCGTGGAGGTGCTGATTCACGACACCGAGTCGTTCACCGACGCCGCGCGCGACGCCCGGGAGACGTTCGGCATCGCGCCGCGTCCGTTCCGCGACGTCAGCTCGACCCGCGCCGACGTCACCGAGGTCTTCATGGGCGTGGCGTTCACGTGCGGCGCCGAGGAGCAGGTGATCCCGTTCTTCGATCGGGGGCTGCCGACCGAGTACGAGGTGGTGCGCAGCATCCGGGTCGTGGCCGGCGCCGAGCGCAAGCGCATCGGCGTCGTGCGCACGATGATGAACCTGGTGGGCGGCGTCGACTACCGGCAGAACCGCTTCGACCCGGCCTGGCCCGTCGTATCCGAGCTCCGCAAGCAGTACGAGGTCTATCCGATCGACCCGGAACTGCCCATCGACGTGGAGGTCGATGCGCTGCTCGTGCCGCTCCCCTCGTCGATGCAGACGGACGAGATGGAGCACGTCGCCGACGCCATCCGGCGGGGCACCCCCGCCATGCTGCTGGTGGACCCGATGCCCGCGGTCAACCCGCAGCTCTCGCCCACGGAGTGGGTCGGCGACGGCAACCCGTTCACCTACCCGCCGGGCACGGCGCGCCCCGGCCCGCGCGGCAACGTGCGGCAGTGGCTGGCCGGCCTGGGCGTCGGCTGGGAGCCGACCCGCATCGTGTGGGACAGCTACAACCCGCACCCGCAACTGGCGCACATGCCGGACGACGTGGTGTTCCTCGGACGGGGGAACCTGAACGAGGCGACCTTCAACGTCGATGTCAACGTGACCGCCGATCTGCAGGAGCTCGTGTTCCTCTGGCCGGGGTTCCTCGAGCCGGTCGAGGACGAGCGCGTCGAGTTCGAGCCGCTGCTCAGGTCCGGCACGGCGTCGGGAACGAACGGCTACTTCTCCATCGTCCGCAACTCGCCGTTCGGGCCGCAGATCAATCCCGAGCCCCCGCGCGAGACGGACGAGCAGGACTACGTCATCGCGGCGCGCATCCGGACGACCGGCCTGACCCCGCCGGCTGCCGCCGAGGCGGATCCTGCAACCGAGCCGGCAGCGGCGGTCCCCGGAGAGTCGGAGCCCGCGGCCGAGCCGGAGGCGGCAGCCCCTGCGGAGTCGGAGCCTGCGGCCGCGCCGGAAACGGCGGTTCCCGAGGAGCCGGAGCCCGCGGCCGAGCCGGGAGCGGCAGCGCCTGCGGAGGCGGCACCCGCTGAAGAGACCGCTCCTGCGCCGGAGCCCGAGGCGGCCGCGCCCGCGGAGGCTGATCCTGCGCCGGAGGCCGCAGCCCCCGCAGAGGCGGACCCGTCGGCGGAGCCGGAGACGGCCGCGCCCGCGGAGACGGCTCCTGCGGCCGAGCCAGACGCGGCAGCCCCTGCGGATGCGGATCCCGCGCCGGAGCCGGCGACTGCGGCCCCTGTAGAGACGGATTCCGCGCCGGAGCCGGAGGCGGCAGCCTCTCCGGAGTCGGAGCCCGCGCCGGAGCCGGAGGCGGCCCCGCCCGACGCGGAGCCTGCCGCTGAACCGGCAGCCGAGACTCCTGCGGAGGCAGACGTTGCCGGCGAGCCTGACGCGGCTCCCGCCGAGGCGGAGGCCGCGACCGAGCCCGACACGGCGCCCTCCGCGGAATCGGAAGCCGCGGCCGAGCCTCGGGCGGCGGAAGCCGCGGACGAGGCTCCCGAACCTGGCCAGGCCGAAGTGTCCGAGCCCGAGGCGGCCGCCGAGACTGCCGAGGCCGGGATGCCGGAGGTCGACGAGCAAGCGGACCTGCCTGCGGCTGAGCCCGAGCCTGCGGCCGCCGCCGCCGAGGATGCCGAGGAAACCGCGACCGATTCGGTCGATCTGATCGTGGTGGCCGACCTCGACTTCATCGGCGAGCAGTTCTTCGCCATCCGCGAACAGGGCATCGCGGACCTCAACTTCGACAACGTGACGTTCTTCCTCAACGCGATGGACGTGCTCGTGAACGACGAGTCGTTCATCAACCTGCGCAGCCGGCGCGCGCGCCACCGGACGCTGGAGCGGGTCGAGGCGCAGACGGCCCAGTTCACGGAGCAGCGCACGCAGGAGGAGCAGCAGGCCGAGGCGGAGGCCGAGCAGGCGATCGAGGAGGCGCAGGCGCGCCTCGACGAACGCGTCGAGGAGCTCCGGAGCCGGACCGACATCGACGCGCAGACGAAGCAGATCATGGTTCGGAACCTGGAGGAGGTCGAGAACCGGCGCCTCAGCGTGCTGTCCACCAACATCGAAGCCGAGAAGGACGCCAAGATTCAGGCCAGCCGCGAGACCATGGAATCGCAGATCCGGCAGATCCAGACGTCGATCCAGACGTTCGCGGTCCTGCTGCCGCCGATCCCCGTCTTTGTCGTCGGCGTAGCCATTCTGCTCCGCCGCCAGCGCCGCGAACGGGAAGGGGCCGCGGCGGCGCATCGGTTGAGGGACTGACCATGAGTGAGCTGAAGATTACCCAGAGGATTGCAGGCGCCGCCATCGTCCTGGGCCTGCTGGCGTTCGCGACGGCGCCGGGGCGGGTCGCCCCCGACGCGTTCTTCGATGTCGGCGAGCCGTTCTTTCCCGAGTTCACCGATCCGGAGGCAGCCGCGACGCTCGAGGTGATCGAGTTCGACGAGAACACGGCGTCCGCGAC
The DNA here is from genome assembly GCA_964348425.1 of uncultured Vicinamibacteraceae bacterium. GTDB lineage: Bacteria > Acidobacteriota > Vicinamibacteria > Vicinamibacterales > UBA8438 > JAAXGX01. Next base: position 13,436 of record CAYGCV010000009.1, read on the forward strand.
GCCGTTCAAGGTCACCAACCGCGACGGCCTGTGGACGATCCCCTCGCACCACGACTATCCCGCGGACGGCGAGGAGCGGCTGGCCAACGCGGCGGCCGACGTCATCAGCGTCATCAAGGACGACTTCCGCTCGGACAACGTCGCCGATCACGACGCGCTGGGCGTGGTCGATCCGACCGACGAGACGGTGGGCACCCTGCAGGGGCGCGGCACGCGAGTGACCTTCAGGGATCCCGCCGAGCGCGTGCTGGCCGACCTCGTCGTCGGCCGGGCGGTGCCGGGCCGGCCGGGGCTCCGCTTCGTGCGCGTGCCCGACCAGACGCGCGTGTACACCGCCCGCTTCGAAGCCGACATCTCGACGGCGTTCGAGGACTGGATCGAGACCAACCTGCTCGAGGTGGAGCGCGACCAGGTCCAGCAGATCACCCTCAACGAGTACTTCATCGACGAGCAGACGCTGTCGGTGGTGCGGCGCGGCGAGTTCGTGCTCACGAGGAACGAGGAGGACGGCTGGGACGCGAACGAGCTGCCCGAGGGGCAGGAAGTGGACACGGTCCAGGTCAACCTGCTGGTCGGCGCCGTGATGACCATGAACATCGCGGGCGTGCGGCCCAAGCCGCCCGGGCTCTCGGGGAACGTTCGCGAGGCGTTCGAGGCGGGGCAGATCAACCAGGCCGACGTGCGGACGCTGACCAGCCGCGGCTTCTACCCGACCGCCGAGGGCGGCCTGCTGTCGAACGACGGGGAGCTGCTCGTCCGCACGAACGAGGGCGTGCTCTACACCCTGCGCTTCGGCGAGATCGTCTACGGCCGCGGTGACGCGGTGGCAGTGGGCGACGAGACGAGCGACGACGAGGAGACGGGCTCCGGCGAGAACCGCTACGTCTTCATCACGGCGGACTTCGACGAGGCGGCGCTCCCCGAGCCGGACGCGGCGGATGCCGACGCCCACGCGTCCTGGGAGCGGCGCGTCAGCGAGGGTCGCGAGAAGGCCGAGCAGCTCGCCGCCCGCTTTGCCAACTGGTACTACGTCATCGACGCCGGCAGCTACGGCCGGATCCACAAGCCCAGCGAGGAGTTCCTCACGGAGATCGAGACGGAGGAAGAGGCGTAGGTCGTCAATGGGCGCGACCCTGCTCCAGAAGGTCTGGGATCTCCATACGGTCCGCCGCCTGCCCACGGGGCAGACGCAGCTCTTCATCGGGCTGCACCTGGTCCACGAGGTCACCTCGCCGCAGGCGTTCGACATGTTGCGGCGGCGGGGTGTCCCGGTCGCGTTTCCGGAACGCACCTACGCGACGGTCGACCACATCGTCCCGACGCTGGACCAGCGCCGGCCCTTCGCCGACGAGCTGGCCGAGCAGATGATGGCGGCGCTCGAGGGCAACTGCCGCGAGTTCGGCATCCGGTTCTCCGACCTCGGCACCGACCGGCAGGGCATCGTGCACGTCATCGGCCCGGAGCTCGGCCTGACGCAGCCGGGCATGACCATCGCCTGCGGCGACAGCCACACGTCGACGCACGGCGCGTTCGGGGCGGTGGCGTTCGGCATCGGGACGTCCCAGGTGCGCGACGTCCTGGCGTCGCAGTGCCTGGCGATCGACCCGCTCAAGGTGCGCCGCATCGCGGTCTCCGGCGCCCTCGGGCCGGGCGTCTACGCGAAGGACGTCATCCTCGAGATCATCGCGCGGCTGGGGGTGCGCGGCGGCGTGGGCTACGCCTACGAGTACGCCGGTCCGGCCGTCGAGCGGATGTCGATGGACGAGCGGATGACGATGTGCAACATGTCCATCGAGGGCGGCGCCCGCATCGGCTACGTGAACCCGGACGAGACGACGTTCGAGTACCTGGCCGGCCGGCCGTTCGCGCCCGCCGGCGCCGCGTTCGATCGCGCCCGGGCGTGGTGGCGGTCGATGGCGTCCGACGCGGACGCGGCGTACGACGACGCCGTCGAGCTCGACGGCAATGCCATCGAGCCACGCGTGACGTGGGGCATCAACCCGGGTCAGTCGGTCGGCGTTTCGGAACGCATCCCGGCGCCGTCCGACGCCGGCGCCGACGGGGGTGCGGTGGACGAGGCGCTCGAGTTCATGGGCTTCACGGCGGGCGCGCCCATTGCCGGGACGCGGGTCGACGTCGCGTTCGTCGGCTCGTGCACCAATGCGCGCCTGTCGGATCTGCGCGAGGCGGCGCGCGTCGTCTCGGGGCAGCGGGTGGCCGGGCACGTGCGGGCCCTCGTGGTGCCGGGATCCAAGGACGTGCGGCGCGCGGCCGAGGAGGAGGGCCTGCACGAGGTGTTCCGGGCGGCCGGCTTCGAGTGGCGCGGCGCCGGGTGCTCCATGTGCCTGGCCATGAACCCCGACCGGCTGCATGGACGCGAGGTCTGCGCGTCGTCCTCCAACCGGAACTTCAAGGGGCGTCAGGGGAGCCCGACCGGCCGCACGCTCCTGATGAGCCCGGCCATGGTCGCCGCCGCAGCCGTCGCGGGCGAGGTGACGGACGTGCGGGGCATGCTCGGCCAGGAGTCTGCGCCGTAGAACGCAGCCCCGTCTGATTGAAGCCACACCGATGAGCACCACGGACAACGGCGACCGCCGCATCGATCGCGTCGAAGGCACCGCCCTTCCGCTGCGCGGCAACAACATCGACACCGACCGCATCATCCCGGCGCGGTATCTCAAGGCGATCACCTTCGACGGCCTCGGCGAGCACGCGTTCGAGGACGACCGCCAATCGATGCCGAACCATCCGTTCGCGAACCCGGCGTACGCCCGCGCGTCGATCCTGGTCGTCAACGAGAACTTCGGCTCCGGCTCGTCGCGCGAGCATGCCCCCCAGGCTCTCAAGCGCCGCGGTATCGGCGCCTGCGTGGGCGAGTCGTTCTCCGAGATCTTCCTGGGCAACGCAACGACGATCGGCCTGCCGTGCGCCACCGCGTCGGCAGCCGACGTCGAGTTCCTGATGGCCGCCGCCGAGCGCGATCCCGGGACCCCGATGGTGCTCAGCGTCGACGCGCGGTCGATTCAGGCCGCGGGCCGGACCGTGCCCCTCGGCATGCCGGGCGGCGTCCGCGAGTCGCTGCTGACCGGCCAGTGGGACGCCACCGGCCTGCTGCTCGACGACTTCGACGAGGTGCGCCGCGTCGGGGCAGGCCTGCCGTACGCCGCCGGCTTCTGACCGCGCGTCCGGCCGGCGGTCATTCAAGCCGAGGTCTCCAGCGGTATGTCAACGTAGCGTTCGCGGGACATCTCCGCGCCGTAGGCGATGCAGGCCAGGACGTCGGCTTCTTCGAGGCCGGGGTACTCGTCGAGAACCTGCTGGACGGTCCAGCCGCTGGACAGGAGGTCGAGCACGAGGGACACCCAGATGCGATGCCCCCGGATGCACGGCTTGCCGAAACAGATGTTGGGGTCGATCGATATCCGGGAGAGAAGCTCCTGCTTGGTCATCGAGCGCTTCTCGGCCCAATGGGCGCTGTGGCCAGATCGACGCCATCCCACTCGGCCAGCCACGCCTGCTCATCCGGATGCGCGTCGATGAAGGCTCTGAAGGCCGTGGCGGCATCCCGCGCCTGCCGCCGCTCCAGGTCCTTTTGCAGCACCCATCGAACGTGCGCCGAGAGACTTCTGTCCGGCGGCTTGGCGGCTTCGAGGCTCTCGAGCAACTCACCCTCAAGCTTGATGGTAGCCGCTCTCATGCGTGTGTTCTACCAAGTCGGCATGGTTCGGTCAACGTCTCTTCAGCGGATCACCTGCACGTCGATCCCCAGATCGAGGCTGGCCCAGGCCCGGTCCGCTGTGACGACCCGGGCGCGCTCGCGGATGGCGAGAGCCAGGCACGCGCGGTCGCCGAGTGACAGCCCGAGGTACCGCGTTGCGGCGCGAAGGGAACCGGCGGCGAGGGCGAGCGACTCGTCGAACGGTCGGATGGTGAGGCCGAACCTGGACAGCTCCCGGCGAGCCTGTTCCGGGCTGGCGCCGCGGTCGATCAAGCGCGTGATCACTTCCGTCACGTTGACCGCCGACATGACCGCGCCGCCCATTGCGCGCCGCGCAACGACCGCGCCGTCCTCGCCGAAGGCGACCGCCAGCAGCGCCGAGCTGTCGAGCACGACGCTCACTCCTCGCCCCACATCGCCCGCCGCTGCGCCAGGAACTCGTCGACCTCGCTCACGCCGGGTCTGCGGTACTTCCGCATGCGCGCCTGGACCTGCTGGATGGACACCGACTGCGCCATGATGCGCAGCTCGCCGGCTTCCACGTGCACGACGACGTGACCGCCCTCGCCAAGCTGCATCGCTTGCCGCATCTCGGCGGGAATCAGCAGGCGGCCGTCGGGCACCACTCGCAACGGCCGCGGGTCGACGTTGCCGGGCGCGTCCGGTGCGCGGCTCGCGACGCGGCTGTCGTAGTCCGCTTTCCAATGCGAGTACTGTGTGTTCGCCGTATTGCCGTTACCCCCCTCCGCCACGTACCGCTCGCGGACTTCGCGGCAGGTGGCGGCCCGGCGCTTCTCGCGGGTGAGCGCGTCGGCCGTATCCCAGACCCGTCCAGTCTTCGTGCCTGCCGCCGGCCGCTTGCCGACCGTCCGCCTGCCCTTCTTCCCGGTCATCCTCCCGGCTCCTCCGGAGTTCCCGGCGCCATGCGCGCACACGCACGCGCGTGCCGTGACGAACAGTATGCCGGTTGAAACGAAAATGGCGAAAAAGTATTTTCCAGCCGCATATCGATTTTCTGACGTACGTGAAGTGCCGGCATGCGCGCAGCGCGCGCGGCGGAGGCCCGCGGCGACTACCCCGCCGCCGTTCGCGCGGCGTCCAGGAACGCCGTCGCGGCGTGGGACATCTCGCCCGCGCGGCGGTAGACCAGCCGCACCTGGCGCGGGAGCCGGAGCTGCGGCACCTTGATCGCGGCGAGCTGGCCGCGGGCGATCTCGGTGCGGGCGCAGCGCTGCGGGAGCAGGGCCACGCCCAGGCCCATCTCGACGGCGCGCTTGATCCCGTCGAGGCTGGGCAGGCCGATCTGGATGTTGATGGACGTATGCCGCTGCTCGTAGAGGCGCAGCACGCGCTCGCGCGCCGGCGAGGCCTCGTTGTGGGCAATGACGGTCTGGCGGCCGAACTCCTCCATCGTGATCCGCGGTCGGCCCGCCAGGGGGTGCGCCGGGCTGATCAGCATGACGAGCTCGTCCTCACCGAGCACGAGGGTCTGCAGCCCCCGCTCGCGCGGGGGAAAGGTGAGCACGCCGAAGTCCAGCGAGCGGCTGAGCACCTCGCGCGCCATCTGCCGCGCCGGCACGCGGCGCACCTCGACCTGCGCGTGCGGGTGGGCCCGGCGGAACTGCTCGATGACCGGCAGCAGCACGTGCACCGCCCCCTCGTTGGCCCCGATCAGGACGCGCCCGCGCCGCAGATCCTGGAGCTCGCGGACGGCGCCTTCCGCCTCGTCCTTCAGCCGCGTCAGGCGCTGGGCGTAGTCGAGCAGGATCTCCCCGGCCTCCGTCAGCCGGCCGTCCTTCGAGGAGCGGTCGAACAGGCGTTCGTCGAGCTCCTCCTCGAGCCGCTTGATGGCCTGGCTCACCGCCGGCTGCGTGCGGTGCAGCCGCGTCGCGGCGCGCGAGAAGCTGCGCTCGGTCGCAACGGCGAGGAAGACCTGAAGCTCGGCGAGGTCCACGAGAAGGTATTATAATTGTAATTTATCTAATCGTAAGGTCTATAAACTTGACTTAGGAAGCGCCGGTGCGCGTTAATGGAGGGAGACGTTGCGATCGGGAGGTGCCGTGGCGAGCGAGAGGCTGATTATTTTCGATACGACCCTGCGCGACGGCGAGCAGTCGCCGGGGTTTTCGATGAACACGGACGAGAAGCTGACCCTGGCGAGGCAGTTGGCGGCGTTGGGGGTCGACATCATCGAGGCCGGTTTTCCCATCGCGTCGGACGACGACGCCCATGCCGTGAAGCTGGTGGCCGGCGAGATCCGGGGCCCTGTCGTGGCGGCCCTGGCGCGCTGCAACCCGGCCGACATCGAGCGCGCCGGCGAGTCGCTGAAGCCGGCGGAGCGGGCGCGGATCCACACGTTCATCGCCACGTCGGACCTGCACCTGGAGCGGAAGCTGCGGATCACCCGCGAGCAGTGCCTGGCCGCGCTCACGGCCGGCGTGAAGCAGGCCCGCGGCTACACGGACGACGTCGAGTTCTCGGCCGAGGACGCGACGCGGACCGACATGGACTTTCTGTGCCAGGTCGTCGAGACGGCAATCGAGGCCGGCGCCACCACGGTCAATCTGCCCGATACGGTCGGCTACTGCACGCCCGAGGAGATCGGCGAGTTCTTCAGCGCGGTGCGCGCGCGGGTCCCGAACGCCGATCGGGCCGTGTTCAGCGCGCACTGCCACGACGACCTGGGCCTCGCCGTCGCCAACTCGCTGGCGGCCGTGCAGGCCGGCGTGCGCCAGGTCGAGTGCACCATCAACGGCATCGGCGAGCGCGCGGGCAACGCGTCGCTCGAGGAGCTGGTGATGGCGACCCGGGTGCGCCGCGACCGACTGCCCTACGAGACCACGGTGCGCACCGCCGAGCTCTTCCGGACGAGCCAGCTCCTGACGACGCTGACGCACGAGCCGGTCCAGGCCAACAAGGCCATCGTGGGCCGCAACGCGTTCGCGCACGAGGCGGGCATCCACCAGGACGGCGTCATCAAGGACCGCCGCACCTACGAGATCATGCGGCCGGAGGACATCGGCGTCGAGTCGACGCTGGTGCTGGGCAAGCACTCGGGGCGGCACGCCGTCAAGCGCCGCTGCGAGCAACTGGGCTTCGAGCTCAGCCGCTACGAGCTCGACCGCGTCTACCGGGCCGTGATCGAGCTCGCCGACCGGCAGAAGCAGATCGACGACGACGACGTCGCCGCCATCGTCGCGCGCATCCGCACCGAGGAGAACGCGGAGGCTCCGGCCCGGCCGGAGGCCGCCGCACCGACGGCGTAGGCGATGCGTGCGACGATAGCCCTGCTGCCGGGCGACGGCATCGGGCCGGAAGTCATCGACGCGGCGGTGCGCGTCCTCGAGGTGGTCGCCCGCCGCTTCGACCACGACCTCACGCTGACGCGGCACCCCATCGGCGGCACCGCCCTGCGCGCCGGCGACCCGCCGCTGCCCGACGCCACGCGGGCCGCCTGCGCCGCGGCCGACGCCGTGCTGCTCGGCGCGGTCGGCGACCCGGAGTTCGACCACGGCCCCAGCGCCGGCCGTCCGGAGACCGGCCTGCTGCAACTGCGGAAGGAGCTGGCGGTCTTCGCCAACCTGCGGCCGGCCCGGATGTGGCCCGGCCTCGAGGACGGCGGCTCGCTCAAGCCCGACCGGGTGCGCGGCCTGGACATGCTGATCGTGCGCGAGCTGACCGGCGGGCTCTACTACGGCGAGCCGCGCGGCCGGACCGACGACGGCCAGGCGGCGTTCAACACCATGCGCTACGCGCGGCCCGAGATCGAGCGCATCGCGGTCGTGGCGTTCGAGAGCGCCCGGCAGCGGCGCGGCCTCGTCACGTCGGTCGACAAGGCCAACGTGCTCGATACCTCGCGGCTGTGGCGCGAGGTCGTGACCGAGGTGGGCGCACGCTATCCGGACGTGCGGCTCGAGCACCAGTACGTCGATTCGTGCGCGCTGCTGATGGTGACGGACCCGCAGAAGTTCGACGTCGTGGTGGCGGGCAACCTGTTCGGCGACATCCTCTCCGACGAGGCCGGCGGCCTCGTCGGGTCGCTCGGCCTGCTGCCGTCGGCCAGCGTCGGCGGACGGGGCGGCCTGTTCGAGCCAGTGCACGGATCGGCGCCCGACATCGCCGGCCGCAACATCGCGAACCCGGTGGCGGCGATCGCGTCGGCCGCGATGCTGCTGCGGCATGCGCTCGGCGCCGACGAGGAGGCCGGCGTCATCGAGCGGGCAATCGGCGACACCCTGGCCGCCGGGCTGCGCACGGCGGACCTGCTTGCCGGCGCGACGGGCGCTGCCGTATCCTGCAGCGGGATGACCGACGCCGTGGTGGCGCGGCTGGAACAGGCTTGATCGCGGCGCGGGCAGCGTGCGTGAACGACAACGTGCGACCGTGGCTGCGAGTCGTGCTGGCGCTCCTGCTCGCGGGTGTGGCGCGGCCCGCGCTCGGCCAGCCGACCGGGCAGGACGGCGCGGCCTCCTGGCTCGGGACGCGTCCGCTGCGGCCCGGCACGGTAGCGGTCACGCCGTTCGCCAACCTCTCGGGCGACCCCGCTGACGCGTGGCTCGGCGCGGGCATCGCCGAGACGGTCGCCATCGATCTGGAGCAGCTCTCCCCACTCACGGTCGTGAGTCGCGATGTGTCCAGCCACCCGTTCCGGGGGCCCGACGCGGTCTCCGGCGGCTCGCCGCCGGGACTGACCGTTGCGCGTGCGGAGGGCGCCGCCTGGCTGGTGACGGGCGGCTTCGAGCGGCTCGGACCGGAGCTCCGGATCACCGCGCGCATCGTCAGCGTGGAGACCGGCGCGGCCCGTCGCAGCGTCCGGGTCGACGGCGCGCTCGGCGACCTGTTCGACCTGCAGGACCGCGTGGCCGCGCAGTTGCGGGACGGATTCGCCGCGATCGCCGGCGCCTCCGCCGCGGGGCGGCCGCCCGCCGCGGCCCCGCCGCCGCCGGCCGCGCGGGCGGCCCCGGCGGTCGCCGCGCCGGCCGGCACTGACGGGGACGGGGACGGCGACGGGCCCGCTGCGCGCCCGCCGCGCCGCGGCCGCGGCGGCGTCTTCGGCGCGGCGTCGGCGCCGCCGGAAGTGGTCGTTGCCGAGGTCGCCCCGCCCGCGGGGCGCCCGCCGGAGCCGGAGCCCTTCCCGGACGACGCACCCGAAGCGTTCCTGCCGGGGTCGGTCCCGGTGCCGCGCTCACCGGCGCCGTTCGTGCCGGTCGATCCGGCGGCCGACCTCATCCCGGACAGCCTGGCTGGCGACGCGGAGCCGCGGTTCGGCGTCGCGACGGGCGTGGGGATCCTCAGCGGGCGGCCGCTGGTGCGCCCGCCGCGCGCGCCCGCGCCGCCCAGCATCGACGGCCGCCTCGACGACGCGGCGTGGGCGCGGGCGGCGCACATCACCGACCTGGTGCAACTGGCGCCCCGCGTCGGCGAGCCGGCGAGCGAGACGTCCGACATCTACATCACGTACGACAGCGCCAACATCTACATCGCTTTCCACGCGCACTTCACCGACCCGCAGACGATGCGCGCGCAACGCAAGGACCGGGACGTGCGGACCGGGGACGACGTGTTCTGGGTGTACTTCGACCCGTTCCTCGACCAGCAGCGGGCCTACTCGTTCGGCGTCAACGCCTACGGCGTGCAGATGGACACCATCGTGAGCTCGCGCAGCGGCGGCGGGTTCGGCCGCGGCCGGCGCGGCGGCGGGCCGGGCCTCAGGCTCCCGTTCGGCGACCCGTCGTGGGACACCCTGTTCGACAGCGCCGGCCGCATCGTCGCGGACGGCTTCACCGCCGAGCTGGCCATCCCGTTCAAGAGCCTGCGGTATCCGCAGCGCGAAGGAGACGTGGCGCACCAGTGGGGGTTCCAGGTCGCGCGGCGCATCCGCGGCAACAACGAGACGGCCGTCTGGGCGCCCATCAACCGCGAGATTGCCGGGTTCCTGCCCCAGATGGGCGTGCTGCAGGGCATGACCGACCTGTCGACCAGCCGCAACATCGAGGTGCTGCCGACCTTCACGGCGGTGCAGCTCGGCGCGCTCGACGACGCGGGCGGCTTCGACAACGGCGAGGCGCGGCCGGAGGGCGGCGTCAACTTCAAGTACGGGGTCACGTCGAACCTGACCGCCGACGTCACGTACAACCCCGACTTCTCCCAGATCGAGTCGGACCAGCCGCAGATCGAGCAGAACCAGCGCTTCGCCCTGTTCTATCCCGAGCTGCGGCCCTTCTTCCTCGAAGGCGCGGAGATCTTCGACATCCCGGCGCCGGCCCGGGTCGTGCACACCCGCACGATCGTCGACCCGCGCTACGGCGCGAAGCTGACGGGCAAGACCGGCAACACGACCATCGGGGTGATGTACGCCAACGACGAGGCGCCGGGCAACGCGGACGACGCCGGCGCCGCGGCGTTCGGCCAGTCCGCGCAGACGTTCGTCGGGCGCGTGCGCTACGACCTGTACGCGGAATCGTTTGTCGGCGCGACCTACACCGACCGCGAGTTCCTCGACAGCCACAGCCGGGTCGCCGGCCTCGACAGCCGCTTCCGGCTCGGCGACACCCACGAGCTGGGCATGCTCGCCTTCGGCACGCAGCATCGCGACCTCGACGGCCTCGAGACGTCGGGGCACATGGTGAACGCGAACATCCGCAAGACCGGGCGGAACTTCAGCTACCTGCTGGCCTGGTACTCCCTGTCGCCCGACTTCAAGACCGACGTCGGCTTCGTGCGGCGCACCGATCAGCGCTTCGGATACAGCGAGGTCGCGTATCGCTGGTGGCCGGAGAGCTGGATCATCAGTTGGGGCCCGCGCGTCCGCTACACGCGCAGCTACAACTTCGACAGCATCCTCGAGGACGAGCAGGCGAGCGCAGGCTTCAACGTCGCCTTCGCCGACAGCATCAACGCAAGCGCCGAGGTCAACCGCGACATGGAGCGCTTCGGCGGCATCGACTTCTTCAAGACGCGCTACCAGTTCTTCACGTCCGTGAGCAAGATCCGCCAGTTCTCCTTCGGCGTGGGCGGCAACGGCGGCGACCAGATCTTCTTCGACACGGAGCATCCGTACCTCGGGCACGACACGGGCTGGAGGGTATTCCTCAACCTGCGCCCGGTGCCGCGGCTCGAGTCGCGCATCAACGTCGACACGAACCGCTTCATCGACGTGCGCAACCACGACCAGCTCGTGTTCGACGTCAACATCTTCCGGGCGCTCACGACGTACCAGTTCACGGACCGCTTCCTGCTCCGCAACATCAGCGAGTACAACAGCTTCGACCAGAAGCTGAGCCTCAACCTCCTGCTCACCTACCGGGTCAACGCCGGCACCGCCTTCTACGTCGGGTACGACGACCGCTATCAGCAGGCCGACCACATCATGCGCGACCTCGACGGCAACGGCATCGACGACCGGTTCTTCCAGTCGACGGCGCTGCGGCGCACGAACCGCGCCTTCTTCACGAAGCTGCAGTACCTCTTCCGCTACTAGTTTTGACGGGGCTGCGCCCCGAGCCCCCGGCGTCCGCTTGCGGGGACCCCCTTCGCCCCGGGCTTCCATCAGATGGGGCTGCGCCCCCAGCCCCCGGCGTCCGCTTGCGGGGGCCCCTTCGCCCCGCGCCGCTCCCGCCGAGGCGCGCTGTGCGCGCCTTGCGCGCCGGTGCCGGTTTGTGTTGTCGGAGTAACATCTTGGGGTTGGGTACTCATCCGGTTTCCCGTCGCGGTCTGGCCCTGGCCGCGGCGGGCGCGATCTGCCTGTTCAGCGTCGGCGTCGCCGGTACCGCTCCCGGTCAGTCGCTGGAGCCGGAGAGCCCGGGTGCGGCCGGCGGCGCGGTGCCGTTGCGTCCGGACACGGTGGCGGTGATTCCGTTCGCGAACCTCTCCGGCGATCCTGCCGACGCCTGGATCGGCGTCGGCCTCGCCGAGACGCTCGCGACCGACCTCGAGCGGCTGGCGTCGCTCACGGTCGTCACCCGCGCGGCGCTTGCCGGGGGGGCGCTGGCCGGCGCGGGCAACGGCGACCCGGGCAACGGCGACCCGGACGACGCGGCGGCGCTCGCCGCGGCGGGCGGGTTGGGCGCGGCGTGGCTGGTGACCGGCAGCTACGAGCGGCGCGGACCGCAGTTGCAGGTGACGGCCCGCATCGTGAGCGTGACGACGGGCACCGTCCGCCGCACCGTCCGGGTCGACGGCGAGCTCGGGGAGCTGTTCGAGCTGCAGGACGAGGTCGGCGCGGAGCTGCGCGCCGGGTTCGCCGAGCTGGTCGCAACCCGCGCCGCCGAGAGCCGTGGCGGCGGGGTGGGCGGGCTCGCGTTCGGTCCCGCGCGCGCGCCGCCGGCCGACGCGGAGCGCGCGCCGGCCAGGCGCGGCGGGGGCGTGCTCGGCGCCGGCGCGACCGGGCGGGCGGCGCTGCCTGCCGCCGTGCCGCCGTCCGACAGCCGCCCGCCGGCCGCCGCGCCGCCGCCGGCCGCTCCGATCCCCTTCGTCCCGGTTCTGCCACCGCCGGCCGGCCGGCCCGCGGACGACATCCTGGGCGACTCCGTGGTCGAGGACGATCTGCTGCCGCGGTTCGGCGTCGCGTCCGGCGCAGGCGCGCTGACCGGCCGCCCGTCCGTGCGGCCGCCGCGCACGCGGGTGGCGCCGAACATCGACGGGCGGCTGGACGATGCGGTGTGGGCCGCCGCCGCGCGCATCACCGACTTCGTGCAGCTTTCGCCACTCGACGGCGCGCCCGCAACCGAGGCGTCCGAGGCCTACATCGCGTACGACAGCGCCAACATCTACCTCGCTTTCCGCGCCCGCTACACGGACCCGGGCATGCTCCGAGCGAACCTGTCGGACCGCGACGAGGCGCCCGGGGACGACGCCTTCGTCGTCTACTTCGATCCGTTTCTCGACCAGCAGCGGGCGTACGTGTTCTCGGTGAATGGCTACGGCGTGCAGAGCGACGCCATCCTGGGCTCGCGCGAGGGCAGCGGCGGCGGCTTCGGGGGCGGCGGCATCTTCGGCAACCGGCGCCGCGAGCCGCGCGGGTTCTTCGGCCCGCCCCGGGGCGACCGTTCCTGGGACACGCTCTTCGTCACGGCCGGGCAGGTGGTTGCGGACGGGTTCACGGCCGAGATGGCCATTCCCTTCAAGAGCCTGCGCTACCCGCAACGCGCCGGCAACGCGGCGCACCGCTGGGGGTTCCAGATCGCGCGCCGCCTCCGCGGCAAGAACGAGACGCAGGTGTGGGCACCGGTGTCGCGCAACGTCGCGGGCTTCCTGCCGCAGATGGGCGTGCTGGAGGGCATGACGCGGCTGTCGACCAGCCGCAACATCGAGATCCTGCCGACGTTCACGGCGCTGCGGTTCGGCGGGCTCGAGGCGGACGGCAGCTTCAGCGACGGCAACGTGGAGCCGGAGGGCGGGGTCAACTTCAAGTACGGCGTGACCTCGAACCTGACGGCGGACGTCACCTTCAACCCCGACTTCTCGCAGATCGAGTCGGACCGCCCGCAGATCGAGGTCAACCAGCGCTTCGCGTTGTTCTACCCGGAGCTGCGGCCGTTCTTCCTCGAGGGGGCCGAGATCTTCCAGTTCCAGAGCCCGTTCGATCCGGTCACCCTGGTGCACACGCGCACCATCGTCGACCCGCGCTACGGCGCGAAGCTCACCGGCAAGGCCGGCAACACGACCATCGGCGTCATGTACGCCGACGACGAGGCGGCGGCCGACATCGAGGACGCGGGCGCCGCCGGGCTGGGGCATTCCTCGCAGACGTTCATCGGGCGGGTGCGCTACGACCTGTACGCGGAGTCGCACGTCGGGGCTATCTTCTCCGAGCGCCAGTTCCTCGACGGCTACAACCGGGTCGCGGGGCTCGACGGCAACTTCCGCCTCGGGGACACGCACACGCTGGGCCTCCGCGCGGTCGGCACGCGGGACCGCGATCTGGACGGCCTGGAGACCTCGGGCTATCTGCTCGACGCCAGCCTGGACAAGATCGGCCGCAACCTGAGCTACACGCTGGCGCACTATGCCCTCTCGCCCGACTTCTGGACCGACGTCGGCTTCGTGCGGCGCACCGACCAGCGCGCCACGTTCGGGACCATGCTGTACCGCTGGTGGCCGGAGCACTGGCTCATCAGTTGGGGGCCGAGCCTGGACTACATGCGCGGCCACAACTTCGCAGGCGTTCTCGAGGACCAGCAGGTGCGCGGCGGCCTGAACTTCTCGTTCGCCAACAACATCCGCTTCGACGGCAACGTCAGTCGCGAGATGGAGCGGTTCGGCGGCATCGACTTCTCCAAGACCCGCTACCGCTACATGGGGGTCATCAGCGCGAGCCGGGCCTACTCGTTCGGCCTCGGCGCGGACGGCGGCGACCAGATCTTCTTCGACCCCGACAACCCCTACCTGGGGCAGGACAAGGGCTGGAACATCTTCTTCAACGTGCGGGCGTTCCCCCGCTGGCAGTCGCGGGTCTTCGTTAACACGAACCGCTTCGTCGACGTGCGCAACGCCGAGACGCTGGTCTTCGACGTCAACATCTTCCGCTCCCAGACCACGTACCAGTTCACGGAGCGGCTCCTGTTCCGGAACATCAGCGAGTTCAACAGCTTCGACCAGAAGCTCAGCCTCAACTTCCTGCTCACCTACCGCGTCAACGCGGGCACGGTGTTCTACGTCGGCTACGACGACCACTACCGGCAGGCCGACCTGATCGAGCGCGACGTGGACGGCGACGGCCTCGACGATCGGTTCTTCCCGGCCACCACCGCGCTGCGGCGCACGAACCGCGCCATCTTCACGAAGCTGCAGTACCTCTTCCGCTACTGAGGGCTTCAATCAGACGGGGCTGCGCCCCGGACCCCCGGCGTTCGCTGCGGGGACACCTTCGCCCCGCGCCGCTCCCGCCGAGGCGCGCTGTGCGCGCCTTTGCGGAGTCT